>NZ_JAIUHJ010000010.1:0-230093 GCF_020165105.1 Mesorhizobium sp. CA5
TAGACTTATTCTCACGAAACGTGATCCGCCAAAGTCTCGTTCGAACCAATTACCCCTGGCGGAGTAAGAGGCTCAGCAGGACTCTGCCGCCCACGTTTCTCTTTCTTCAATCTTCAATTGTCAAAGAACAGACATCGCTTCACGCAATGTCGCAGCCCGTCTCGCTTTTCGGCTTCGGGGCCAATCGAGTGTCGCTCACGCGGCTCTCTTGAATTTCAGCAGAGGGCAGACCTAGAAGCAAACTTCTTCGTCGCCAGCGGCGCACCGCCCTCGTTCGTGGGCCGTATATAGTCGGACCTCCCTCGACGCGTCAACACCGATTTCGAACTTTTTTGAATTTTTTGCGACGAATTTTTCGAACCGCTTTTTCGATAGCCGACTGCCCTTGCGGCAGCCCCTGGGTTATCCCCAACGAGGCCCTATTGCCGCCGCATTGGGGCGTGAAACCGGCCCATATGAGGAAGGCGCGCGCGTACATGCGAGGCGCGCCGACGACGGATGACAGGGCGCCCTGCGCAAGGGGGCGCATGATTGGGGATATGGGCCCCGGCCTGCCGCTTCGTTGACTTCAACCGCCGTGACAGGCAATTGTCATGGCCACAACGACAACGACAAGCCGTTTCGCCTGGGGAAGAAGCAGCCTTTCTGGATGCAAGACACCGAAGAGGTCATAGCCGAACTCGGCAACGAGCCGCCGCTGATCGCGGATGGCCGCAGCGGTCCGCCCGACCGCCGCGAGGTCTCGGCGCGCTGGCTGTCAGGCACCTTCCTCACCGGCGTAACATCGAGCGTGTTGATGGGCGTGGCGTTGTTCGCCGCCCTTGACGGGCGCCAGCAATTGGCGACCCCGCCGGAAATCGCCGAGCTCATCGGTCTTGCCAGCGGCGGCGATGATTCCGGCGAGCAGGCAAAGACCACAAGGCTGGTGGCACCCCGACAGATCGCCCGGGCGAAGGACCGGCGGCGCATGGAAGTATCGATGGTCACCAAGGTCGGCGACCGTGACGTTATCCACACCATGCCCTTCGTGCAGATCAAGATGGCCCTGGCCGCCGGCCACACCACCAGCCGCCCCTACCCGCCGTTCGACCCGATGCAGGTGTTCGGCGACGACGACGGCGACAACGCGCAACCCGCAACGGCCACCGCGGTCGCCGGACAGATTTACGGCGCCAAGGTCGAAAGCGAGATGAGCCTGAAGACGGTCGATTTCCCGATCGAGACGGCGTCCTTCGACGAAAAAAGCGATCTCTCCGCCGACGAGGTTGAAAAGGTGGTGCGGGACGCCGGCACCGGCTTGAGCGACGGCGCTGTCCAGGTGGCAGCGCTGCACTATATCGATCCGCAGCGGTTCGGCGATGCCTTCGCCGAATCGATGGCCGGCTCCTACGACGTGAAGATCACGCAGGAAAACGTCTCGGTGGCGCCGCGTGCCACGCCGGATGACCAGACGCCTGCCTTCGCCGAGGAAATCATTCCCTTCACCAAGGATACCGATATCGCCGAGGCCTTTGCCGATTCGGGCTACACCGGCGATGACGCGACTGGCATGGCGGAGGCGATCGCCAAGCTTTTGAACGCACCGGCGCTAAAGGCCGGAACGGTGCTGCGCGTTGGCCTCGAGGTGCGCGGCGACATCGCCAAGGTCGTGCGCACCAGCGTCTACGACAAGACCACGCACATCGTCACCATAGCGCTCGACGACCGTGGCCAGTATGTGCCGGCGCAGGAGCCGGAGGCCAATCCCGAGCTTTTGACGGCGTTCGATGATTCGCAACCCGTCGTGGTGCGTGGCAATCTGCCCAATGTCTATGACGGCATCTACCGCACCGCCTATTCCTACGGCATGTCGAAAGCGATGACGCAGAAGCTGATCAAGCTGCTCGCTTCCGACGTGGATTTCCAGTCGCGGCTCTCGCCGTCCGACCGCCTCGAAGTGCTGTTCTCCCAACCCGACGGCGACGACCAGGCCTCCGACGGCTCCGAACTTCTCTACGTCTCGTCGACCTTCGGCGGACAAACACGCAACTTCTATCGCTTCCAGATGCAGGACGGCAGCGTCGACTATTTCGACGAGAACGGCAGCAGCGCCAAGCAGTTCCTGCTGCGCAATCCGCTGCCCAATGGGCGCTTCACCTCCGGCTTCGGCGCACGCCGGCATCCGATCCTTGGCTACGTCCGAATGCACACCGGCACCGACTGGGCAGCGCCGATCGGCACGCCGATAATCGCCGCCGGCAACGGCGTGGTCGAGAAGGCCGGCTGGGCCGGCGGCTACGGCAAGCAGATCATCATCCGCCACGCCAATGGTTACGAGACCTCCTATAATCACCAGAGCGCTTTCGCCAAAGGCATCGAGGAAGGCGTTCACGTCCGGCAGGGGCAGGTCATCGGCTATCTCGGCCAGACCGGCCTCTCTACCGGCCCGCACCTTCACTACGAACTGATCGTCAACGGCACCAAGGTCGATTCGATGCGCGTGCGCCTGCCGGTCGGCAAGGTTTTGAAGGGCGACGATCTCGTCGCCTTCAAGAAAGAGCGCGAGCGCATCGACGATCTTCTGAAGCAGGAAGACGGCAACTCACTGAAGGTCGCCAGCGCCAAGACTGATTCGCAGCTTCCGAACTAATCTTGCTCATCGTTTGTCTTTTGCGGCCAGGGCGATGCCTGTCCGGGAACCGTGAACCAGGCGGTGAGTGAAGACAGCACGCAAAGCAGCGCCGTGACCGCCGCGACCGCGGCGAAAGCCGAATCGCTTGCCGCAATCCTGGCCGCTTCGATATTGGCGGCCAGCCCGGAGGCCGGCGGCTCGCCGAAACCGGGCACCCCGGCGGCATTGCCGGTCATCCGCGCGTAAACCCAGGCCGCCAGCGAGCCCATCGCCGCCACCGCGATCAGGCCGCCGACGCGCGAGACCGCGTTGTTGATGCCGGATGCGGCCCCGGTATCCTTGTCCTCCACGGACGTCATGACCGCGGTCGACAGCGGCGACACGACCTGCGCCATGCCAAGCCCCATCAGCGCCATCAGCGGAAAGGTGCCGATCCAGAAATCGTGGATGCCGAAATGGGTGAGCAAGGCAAGGCTGGCGAAGGCGACGGCGACGACCATGCTGCCGCTGGCGATCGGGAAACGCGGACCGATGCGATCCGACCACTGGCCGACCGGTCCGGACAAAAGCGCGATCGACGCCGACAGCGGCACGAAGATGAAGCCGACCTCGGCCTCGCTCAGCCTCCAGCCGGCGATCAACAGCATCGGCAGGTAGAACAAATTGGCCGACAGCGCGAAATAAAGGAAAAACGTCGCCAGATTGGCGCCGGCAAAGGCCCTGATCCGGAACAGGCCGAGATCGATCATCGGGTCGCGCCGCCTGTGCTCGTAAAAGATGAAGACCACAAGCAGGACCATGCCGGCAACGATCGCCGGGCCCGACATCAACCCTGCGCCTTCGGCATTCATCGCCGTCAACCCGTAGGCGAGCAGGCCGAAAGCGAGCGTCGCCAGCGCCGCGCCGCCAAGGTCGAGGCTGCGTTTTTCGGTCGGCTTGTCGGCCGGCACCTTGGCCAGAAGCAGATAGATCGAGATCAGCCCAAGCGGCAGGTTGATGGCAAAGATCGCGCGCCAGACGCCATTGCCGAAAGTCGAGAGCACGAAGCCGCCCAGCACGGGACCGAGCGCCGTGGTCAGCGCCGAAGCGGCGGCCCAGATGCCGATCGCCCGGCCGCGCTCCTTCTTCGGATAGGCTTTGGCGATGATGGCCAGGCTGCCCGGCACCATGATCGCCGCACCAACGCCCTGGATGGCGCGGAAGGCGATCAATATAGCCGGATCGGGCGCCAGCGCGCAGGCGAGCGAAGCCGCGACGAACAACGCGATCCCGATCACGAAGGCGCGCCGCAGTCCAAACCGGTCGCCGGCAGCGCCCCCCACCAGGATGAGCGCCGACAGCGTCAACGCATAGGCGTTGGAAATCCACTGCGCTTGCGCCAGACTGGCGCCGAGATCCGCGCGCAGCGCCGGCATGGCGATCGCCAGAATCGAACCGTCGATGAAGCCGAGCGCAGAGGCGAGGATCGCAGCGACCAGCACGAATTTTCGCTGGGTCTGAGGACAAAACGTGCCGTTCGCCCGCGCGGGCGAATGCGAATCGGCAGTGGTTTCATTCGCTGATGACATCGGATCCTTGCTTAGCCCCCTCGCGCGGGCGCAACAACAAGCCAGAGCATCGCTGTTCTTGAAACCAGATGACAGAGCATGATGCCGAAACGTGTGAAGCGGTTTTCGGACGACATCATGCTCTCTCTTTTTGATTCAGGGGCCGGATGGCGAGGTGGGCTCAATCCTGATGCAAACCGCCACCGGCGTGCTAGGTTCCACGATCATGCGTGAGAGGGAGAAGCCATGAAGCGTCCGCTCGAACCGTCGGCGGAAGGACGCGGACGCATCGTCGGCGTGACCGACGGCGTTTTCGCCATCGCGCTAACCTTGATCGTGCTGGAGATCAGAGTGCCGTCGCATGAGGCGGTGCATTCGGAAGGCGAATTGCTCGCCGCGATCCTGGCGCTGGCGCCGCGATTCCTGACTTATGCGCTGAGCTTCCTCACGCTCACCATCTTCTGGTTCGGACAGCAGGCACAGCATGGCCTGATTGCGAAATCGGACCGGCGGCTCGCGACGCTCAACCTGTGCTTCCTTGCCTTTATCGCGCTGCTACCCTTCTCAACCGACCTTCTCGCCGATTTCCTGGCATTCAGGGGCGCGGTACTGGTCTACTGGCTGAACCTGCTGATGCTGGGCGCCACACTGTACGCAAGCTGGTGGTATGCCGACAGGAACGGCATGATCTCCGAGGACGTCGATGCTGAAACGCGACGCACCGTCTACAAGCGGATCGTCAAGGCGCAGATCCTGTGGGCGGTCGGCGCGGCGCTTTGCCTGATCACGCCGCTGCTCAGCATAGGCTTCATCCTGCTGGTGCAGCTCATCTATGCCGCGGCGCCGCGCGCCTTACTGCTGCGTAAACTCATCGGTTGAGGTCCCGCCGACATCCGCGATTGTTGATCCGCCTACGAACTCCACCGTGACGCCCGGCGACACCAGCTTGGCAAGCTCGCGTGCATCCCAGTTGGTCAGGCGCACACAGCCATGGCTCTCGGTTTTGCCAATCTTAGAAGGATCGGGCGTGCCGTGAATACCGTAGGTCGGCTTGTCGAGTGCGATCCAGACCGAACCGACCGGACCGTTCGGTCCCGGGGGGACGGTCAGGATCTTGTCGTTCTGGCCCTGCTTGAAATTGATGTTCGGATTGTAGGTGTAGTTCGGGTCGAGAGCGATGCGCGAGACGGCATGAATGCCGGTCGGCGACGGCGTGTCGGCCGAGCCGATGGTCGCGGGATAGGCCGCGACCAGCTTGCCGCTCCCATCATAGGCGTAGACTTCCTTCTTGGTCTTGTCGGCGATGATACGCGTTACCGGCGTCGAGACCAGCTTGCCGAAATTGGCGACCTTGATCATCGTGCCCGGGCGATTGAAGTCCACGCCCTTGTTGATCGACTTCAGATAGGTCTCGTCCATATGGAAGCGTTCGGCCAGCGCCTCGGTGACCGAGGTGTAGCACATGCAGTCGAGCTTGGCCTTCTGGCTGTAGTCCTCCGGTATCGAGGCGACGTAAGGGCCGGCCGCGTCTTCCGGCGTGATCGTGTAGGAGGCGAAGGCGTCGCCGCCCGACTGTGCAAGCGCAGCCTGGATGCCGACTGCATCGGTCGACTTCAGATTGGTACCGTTTATTTCGTTGTAGGCGGCCAGCGCCTTGTCGACATTCGAGCCGAAGCGCCCGTCGATCACGCCCGGCGAGGCGCCGCCGCGGTCGAGCAGCACCTGCAGCGCGGCAACGTCCTGGCGCACACCGAGCGACAGCGACGGATCGACCGTGGCCTTGCCACCAGTGTTCGGCGGCAGTGCCGCCTGGGCATCCGGATTGGTTTGAAGCACTTCGCCCTGGCCCGGCTGCTCCGGGTCGATCGACGCCTCGTTCAGCGGCTGGCGCTTGATGGTGTCGGATTTCGGCGCCTCCGGATAAGTGGTGGCATAGCCTTCATCGTTGTTGGGCGCCGGCGGATAGGCATCGACGGAATTGTCGTCGTACTCATCGACCGGCGGCGGGATGACACGGCCGTTCTCTTCCAATTGCCGACGGCGGAAGCGCGCCATGTCATCGGGATTGTCGAGATAATAGCGGTCGTCGTCCTCGGCCGGCGCACGGCCGAGTTCCTGCATGCGCATCTGCCGGCGAAGCGCGCGGCGATCGAGCCTGCTGCCCGGCGGCTGGATGGCGATGACCTTGCCGGTGTCGGCATCGACCAGCACCCGATTGCCCCTGGCGTCGTAGTAGATATCGATATTGCCGTCCTGGGCCAGCATCAGCGCGCCACGCTCAGCCGGGCGCGCAGGCCGCGCACCATCCGCGCTCGGCATGGCGAACGCACTGGAAGACACCAGCCCGGCTGCGAGTGCCGAAAGGGAAAAGATCAAGCGCAGCATGGGGGTCAAGCTCTCCGGTCGACTCGGGCTTCTGGCGGGCGAACCTTCGTCAACAAACCAGCTAGCCAAATTAAGATTCCAACATGAACCGGGCATGAAGATGGCGGGTTTCCGGTACCTTGAGGAATATGAGCTCATGCATGTTGCCCAAAAATACGCAGCGGTTCTGGGGCCGACATGCGAAACAACAGCTAAAGCGCATCGACCACATCCGTTTCGGCGCGACGCGCCTTAGCCTGCGGCAAGCCCCAATTCCTTACGTGCCTGTCTGGTCAGCTTGAGGACGACCAGGCGATGGCTCTCGCGCAGATAGTCCTCGAGCGCCGCATCATCCATGCTTTGGCTTGTCTGACGCTGGATCCATTTCATGCCACGCGAGGCGAGATAGGGCGCCGGCCGGCAGCCCGGCTGATCCTTCAGCACGTCATAGGCCATCTCGGAACATTTGAAGGTGACGAAGAGCTCGCCGCCCTCGTTCCAGCCGCCGATGGCGAACACCTTGCCGCCGACCTTCCAGACATGGGCGCCGCCCCACTGAACGACATGCGTCGTGGCAGGCAATGAAGCGCAGAAGCCGTTGTAATCGTCGAGCTTCATCGAGTCCTTCGCGGTCATCCGAATCGGCAGCTGATTATGTGCAATCACTGCGAATAACAAAGCGCGCCGCACCATACGATGCGACGCGCTTCGCGTTCATTCAAGCTCGCCCGAAATCAGGCGGCGGCTTCCGTCGCCACCACGGTCGGCTTCGAGCGGAAGTTCAACCGGTCGGAGCCGGCGGTGACCTTGACTGTCGAACCGTCGAGAATCTCGCCGAGCAGGATCTTCTCCGCCAGCGGATCCTGCAGCTCCTTCTGCATCACCCGCTTCAGCGGTCTGGCGCCATAGGCCGGATCGTAGCCCTTCGACGCCAGCCACTCGATGGCGTCGTGATCCAGCGACAGCGCGATCTTGCGGTCGGTAAGCAGGTTCTCCAGCCGCTTGAGCTGGATCTCGACAATGCGGTCCATATCCAGCCGGCGCAGCCGGTGGAACAGGATCACCTCGTCGACGCGGTTGAGGAACTCCGGCCGGAACGAGGCCTTCACCACGCTCATCACCTCGTCGCGCACGGCGTCGACATCCTGGTCGTCGCTGAGATTGACCAGATACTCGGCGCCAAGATTGGACGTCATGATGATCAGCGTGTTGCGGAAGTCGACCGTGCGGCCCTGGCCGTCGGTCAGCCTTCCGTCGTCGAGCACCTGCAGGAGCACGTTGAACACGTCCGGATGCGCCTTCTCGATCTCATCGAACAGCACGACCTGATAGGGCCGGCGCCGCACCGCTTCGGTCAGCGCGCCGCCCTCCTCATAACCGACATAGCCGGGAGGCGCGCCGATCAGCCGGGCGACGGAGTGCTTCTCCATGAACTCCGACATGTCGATGCGCACCAGCGCCGTCTCGTCGTCGAACAGGAAGCTGGCCAGCGCCTTGGTGAGCTCGGTCTTGCCGACGCCGGTCGGTCCGAGGAACATGAACGAGCCGATCGGCCGGTTCGGATCCTGCAATCCGGCGCGGGCGCGCCGCACGGCCTTGGACACCGCCTGCACGGCTTCGCCCTGGCCGACGACGCGCTTGCCGATCTCGTCTTCCATGCGCAAGAGTTTCTCGCGTTGCCCCTCCAGCATCTTGTCGACCGGAATGCCGGTCCAGCGCGACACGACATGCGCAACATGGTCGGGCGTGACCACCTCTTCCACCATGCCGGTCTTGCCGTCCTGCGCCTCGGCTTCCTTGAGCTTCTTCTCGAGCTCCGGGATCTTGCCGTAGGCAAGCTCGCCGGCGCGCTGGAACTCGCCCTTGCGCTGCGCGATCGCCAGCTCGTTGCGCGTCTCGTCGAGCTGTTTCTTCAGGTCGGCGGCAAGGCCAAGCTTCTGCTTTTCGGCCTGCCACTTGGTGGTCAGCTCGCTCGATTCCTCCTCGAGATCGGCGAGTTCCTTCTCCAGCCTGGCAAGCCGGTCCTTCGAAGCCTCGTCCTTCTCGACCTTCAGCGCCTCGCGTTCGATCTTGAGCTGCATGATGCGGCGGTCGATCTCGTCCAACGCCTCAGGCTTGGAATCGACCTGCATGCGCAGCCTGGACGCCGCCTCGTCGATCAGGTCGATCGCCTTGTCGGGAAGGAAGCGGTCGGCGATGTAGCGGTTGGAAAGCGCGGCCGCCGACACAAGCGCGGAATCGGAGATGCGCACCTTGTGGTGCTGCTCGTATTTCTCCTTCAGGCCGCGCAGGATCGAAACCGTGTCTTCCACCGTTGGCTCGTCGACGAAGACGGGCTGGAAACGGCGGGCAAGCGCGGCATCCTTTTCGACATGCTTGCGGTATTCGTCGAGCGTGGTCGCGCCGACGCAGTGCAATTCGCCGCGCGCCAGCGCGGGCTTCAACAGGTTCGAGGCGTCCATCGCGCCGTCCGCTTTGCCGGCGCCGACCAGCGTATGCATCTCGTCGATGAACAGGATGATGTTGCCGCTGGCCGAGGTTACCTCGTTGAGCACGGCCTTCAGCCGCTCCTCGAACTCGCCGCGATATTTGGCGCCGGCAATCAGCGCGCCCATGTCGAGCGCCATCAATTGCTTGTCCTTCAGCGATTCCGGCACGTCGCCATTGACGATGCGCAGCGCCAGGCCCTCGGCAATCGCCGTCTTGCCGACGCCCGGCTCGCCGATCAGCACGGGATTGTTCTTGGTGCGCCGCGACAGCACCTGGATGGTGCGGCGGATCTCATCGTCGCGGCCGATGACCGGATCGAGCTTGCCGGCGCGGGCGTCGGCGGTGAGGTCGCGCGCGTATTTCTTCAGCGCGTCATAGCCCTGCTCGGCGCTGGCCGAATCGGCGGTGCGGCCCTTGCGGATGTCGTTGATCGCCTGGTTGAGCGCCTGCGCGGTGACGCCCGCCTTGGACAGGATGTCGGCGGTCTTGGCCGACTTCTCCATGACAAGCGCCTGCAGCAGCCGCTCGACGGTGACGAAGCTGTCGCCGGCCTTCTTGGCCAGGTCCTCGGCGGTTGAGAACACTTTGGCCAGCGGCTGGGCGAGGTAAAGCTGGCCGTTGCCACCTTCGACCTTGGGCATCGCCTCAAGCGCCGTCTCGACGCCGAGCTTGACGTCGCGGACATTGCCGCCGGCGCGCTCGATCAAGGATGCGGCGAGGCCCTCGTCATCGTCGACGAGCACCTTCAGTATATGTTCGGGCGTAAATTGCTGGTGGTTGCGCGAGAGCGCCATGGTCTGCGCGGACTGGATGAAGCCGCGCACGCGCTCCGAGTATTTTTCAAGATTCATTCGCTGTCTCCTTCCATCACCGGCCCACTTTGCGGCACCGGATCAGATTGCGGTGACGGACCCGCTCAAAAGAGCCGAGCCCTGTTCAGCCGAGATATGGTGTATGGGCCACGGTCCCTCAAGACGCCTTGATGTCGATCAATGCAGAATATCGCAGGCGCGCATATACAAAAACGGCGGAGATTTCTCTCCGCCGTCAGCGATGCTTGAAATGGCGTCTGGATCAGTTGTTTGCGTCGGCAGCTACAGGCTCGCCGGGAGCTTCGTTGACAACAGGTGCCGGCTCGCTTGCGGCAGGCTCCCTCGCCTGGTTCGCCTCTTCGGCCGGCTTGGCGCCGACCTCGTCGCTATTGTTCGCCGCGTTGCGCGTTTCGCCTGAACTTTCGGGACCGGAACCTTCGGGGCTCAAGCCCTCCGGCTGGTCGCCCTGCCCGCCACCGGCCTGGTCGGCATAGCTGCCGCGGGGACGCCGCGGACGCCGCGGACGGCGGCCGCCATTGTCCTGGGCGGCTTCGTTGAGCTCGGCCTGTGCGGCAAGGGCGGCCGGCGAGAAACTGTCGAACTGCGGCGCCTGCACGGCCTGTGAACCAGCCTCGCCGGTCGCCTCGGACTGCGCCTGTCCCTCATTGCGGCGGTTCTGGTCGAACTGCTGGCCGCCCTGCTCGCCGCGCTGGGCGTTTTCGCCACGCTGACCGTTCTGGCCATACTGGCCGCCGCCGTTGCGGCGGTCACGATGCCGGTCGCGGCCATTGTTGTCGCGCTGGTTGTTGTCGCGACGGCTGTTGTTGTCGCGGCCGTTTTCCTGGTTGTAGGCGAGTTCCGCCGGCGTGCCTTCGATCACTGGCTGCGGGCCGGAGCCGCTCGCCGTGCCCGGCGCATCGGCGCCGTTGCCGCTGTTGTTGCCGATATTGTCGAACTCCTCGCGATCTTCGTCCATATCATCGTCGAAGTCGTCGCGGTTCTGCTGAGTGTTCTGGATCGGCATCTGCGCCTGCGCGGCGGCAATGATGCGATTGTAATGCTCGGCGTGCTGGAGGTAGTTCTCCGCCATAACCCGGTCGCCGGAGCTTTGCGCGTCACGGGCGAGTGTGGCGTATTTTTCGGCGATCTGCTGAGCCGATCCGCGGATCTTCACGTCCGGGCCGTTGCTCTCGTAGTTGCGGGTCAGGGGATTGGGCCCCTTGCGGTTGTTGTTGTTGCCACCGCCGCCATTGTTGTTGCGACCGCGCATGCGCCTGTTCTGCTGTTGTGGCCTCATTAGACTCTCTTCATAGTGAATTTTCGAAAAACTCTTCACGAACGGTGGCGCTCATGCAGCCAGCCGTTTCGTCTCTTCACCGGCGTTCGCCCGCATCAATTGCGTTGGCGCCACGTGCCATCCTGTCCCGGTTACATCACTTGCCGGATGATTCCCGCACGAAGCTTGGGCGTCGTTTGCGCAAGAAGGCAGCTATTTCCAAGGAAAACCGAATCGCTGGGAGCACTGCCTGCTTCGTCTCATCCGGTTGAGCCGGACCCTAACTGCATTCCCGGGTATTGCCAAGCGGTTTTTTCGCACTGCATCAGGGCTTTCAACGCTCGAACACCAGAACTCTGTCATTGCCGCCGAGATCGCGATGTGACCCGGTTAACACATAGCCGGCTGTCGCGAATATCCCGGTGACCTCGTTTTTCTGCGTATGGCCGATCTCGACCGCTACCTTGCCTTGCGCTTGCAGAAATTCCGCCGCTTCAGCGGCAATGACCCGATAGGGGTTCAAACCGTCCGCACCACCATCGAGGGCCCGGTGCGGGTCGAAATCGCGGACCTCGTCCTGCAGATTTCCGATGTCTCGACTGGATATATAGGGAGGGTTCGAGGCAATTACATGGTAGTGGCCCGAAACTTTTTCGAACCAGTTGGAATGCAAGGCTTTGAAGCGTTCGCCGAGCCCCAGGTCTCGGGCGTTTCCGGCCGCAACCGCCAATGCGTCGAGCGAAATGTCGACGCCCGTCGCGGTGGCCGCCGGAACGGCGCTGAGCAGCGCCAGCGCGATGGCGCCGGTGCCCGTGCCGAGATCGAGAATGCGGCATTCGCCAAGCCTTTCGGCCGTTGCCCGCGCAAAGGGCAGGACGGCGTCGACCAGCGTCTCGGTGTCCGGCCGGGGCTCCAGCGTCTCCGGCGAAAGCGACAGGCGCAAACCGTAGAATTCGCGGTAGCCGAGGATACGGTGCACCGGCTCGCCTGCGACGCGACGCCTCAGGGCCGCTTCGATGGCCGAAAGCGCCGCCGAACCCACTTCTTGTCCCGGTTCGGCGATGGCCTGGGTACGGGTCGTGCCCGAGAAATGCTCGACGATCAGCCGCGAATCGAGCGCCGGATCGTCGATGCCGGCTACAGCCAGACGCTCGCGCGCTGCCCTGAGCAGCGGTCCAAGCGCGGCGGGCAGTTGATCAGCCATCGAGGCTCATATCGGCAAGCAGCTTCGACTGATGATCGGCGATCAGCGCGCCGACGATCTCGTCCAACTCGCCCATCATCACCCGGTCGAGCTTGTAGAGCGTCAGATTGATGCGGTGGTCGGTGACACGGCCTTGCGGGAAATTGTAGGTGCGGATGCGCTCCGAGCGGTCGCCGGAGCCGACCTGCGATTTTCGCGATGACGAGCGCTCCTCATCCGCGCGGCTGCGCTCGAGATCGTAGAGTCTGGCCCTGAGGATCTGCATGGCGCGCGCCCGGTTCTGGTGCTGCGACTTTTCCGCCTGCACCACCATGATGCCGGTCGGCAAATGGGTGATGCGAACCGCCGAATCGGTGGTGTTGACGTGCTGGCCGCCCGAGCCGGAGGCCCGCATCGTGTCGATGCGGATGTCCTCCGCCCGGATTTCGATATCGACCTCCTCGGCCTCGGGCAGCACGGCGACGGTCGCGGCCGAGGTGTGGATGCGCCCGCCGGCCTCGGTTTCCGGCACGCGCTGCACGCGGTGCACGCCGGATTCGAACTTCAGATGCGCGAACACGCCCTTGCCCGATACCGCGGCGATGATTTCCTTGTAGCCGCCGACCTCGCCCTCGCTCGCCGATACCACCTCGAAGCGCCAGCCGCGCGAGGCGGCATAGCGCTCATACATGCGAAAGAGATCGCCGGCGAACAACGCCGCCTCGTCGCCGCCTGTGCCGGCGCGGATTTCGAGGATGGCGTTCCTTTCGTCGGCCGCATCCTTGGGCAGCAGCAGGATCTGGATGTCCTTCTGCAGCGCCTCGATGCGGCTCTCGACCTCCGGCAGGTCGGCCTCGGCCAGCGCGCGCATCTCGGCATCGGTCGCTTTGTCGGCAAGCATCGCCTCGAGGTCCGCCTGCTCCTGCTCGGCGGCGCGCAGCGCCCGGATCTTGCCCACCATCTCCTGGATGTCGGCATATTCCGAAGCCATCTTCACATAGGCGTCGGCGGCGGGTCCGGCCGACATCTGCGCCTCGAGCATGTCGAAACGCTTGACGACTTGATCCATACGGTCGCGGGGCAGGTTGATCATGATCTTCGAACTTCGATGGAATTCACGTCAGGGCGAGCCGAAAATGGGGAGTTTCGAAAACCGGAGCAGAATGTACATTTAGGTACATGAGCACCGGAAGCGCAGAAAATCGCCATTTGCAGACCGCCCTCACGTGAATCTAGAGCGGAATCGAGCGATCGTCTGCAAAGGCCTGTAGCAAGGCTCGCATCGGCAATTTCTGGCTGGGCGCCATTAGATTGTCGTCGAAAAAGGCCTTCAGTTCCTGCAGCGGCAGCTCGGTGAGCATCGCCTTGACCGGGCCGATGGATGCCGGCGACATGGAGATCGAGCGGAAGCCGAGACCGATCAGCGCCATGGCCGAGATCGGCTTGCCGGCCAGCTCGCCGCAGAGCGTCACCGGGGTGTCGTTGCGCACGCCGGCATCGGCAATCGTCTTCAGCACCCGCAGAAACGGCGTCGACAGGTTGTCGAAGCGGTCGGCGAGCTGGGTGTTGCCGCGATCGACGGCCATGACGAACTGGAAGAGGTCGTTGGAGCCGACCGAAACGAAATCCACCGCCTTCATCAATTCGTCGAGCTGGAACAGCAGCGACGGCACTTCCAGCATCGCGCCGAGCTTGAGGCTGGTGGGCAGGTGATGCGCAAAGCGTGACAAATGCCGGACCTCCCGGTCGATGATCTCGCGCGCCTGCGCGATTTCCGACAGCTCGGTCACCATCGGCAGCATCAGCTTCAGCTCGCGGCCGCCGCTGGCCTTCAGCAGCGCCCGTATCTGCGTCCTGAGCAGGCCGGGACGGTCGAGGGTGAGCCGGATCGCCCGCCAGCCCAGCGCCGGGTTCTCTTCCTGCACCGCGCCCTTGAAATAGGGCAGCACCTTGTCGCCGCCGATGTCGATGGTGCGGAAGGTGACCGGCTTGCCGCGCGCCGCCTCGAGCACGTCGCGGTAAAGCCGTTCCTGCGCCTCGGCGCGGGGAAAGGTCGAGGCGACCATGAACTGCAATTCGGTGCGGAACAGGCCGATGCCGGCGGCGCCCGATTCGGTCAGCTGCGGCAGGTCGACGGCAAGGCCCGCATTCATCAGCAGATCGACTGGAACTCCGTCCTTGGTCAGCGACGGCTTCTTGCGCAGCTCGCGATAGACCTCCTGCCGCCGCGCCCTGAAGCGGACTTTTTCGGCATAGGCGGCTTCCAGGTCGGATTGCGGCCTGAGATGGATGGTGCCTTCCTCGCCGTCGACGATGATGGCGTCGCCGTTTTCCGCCATGGAAACGGCGCCCTTCATTTGTCCGGCGACGGGAATGCCCATGGCGCGCGCGACGATCACGACATGGCTGGTGGCGGCGCCATCCTCCAGCACCAGGCCGCGCAGCTTGTCGCGCGGATAATCGAGCAACTCGGCCGCGCCCATCGAGCGGGCGACGATGATGGCGTCCTTGGGCAGCGAGGCCGCGACATCTTCCGGACCGCGTCCCATCAACTGGCGCAGCAGCCGGTTGGCGAGGTCGTCGAAATCGCTCATCCGCTCGCGCAGATAAGGGTCGGTCATGTGCAGCATGCGGGCGCGCATGTCGCTCTGCACCTTTTCGACGGCGGCTTCCGCCGTCAGGCCGTTGCGGATCGCCTCTTCCAGCCGCCGCACCCAACCGCTGTCGTTGGCGAACATGCGATAGGCCTCGAGCACCTCGCGGTGCTCGCCCTCGAACGCGACCTCGCGCCGCTCCAGCATGTCGTCGATGGAGAGCCGGAGCGAGCCTAGTGAGGACTGCAGCCGGCGCACCTCCTCCTCGCTGTCCTCGTTGAAGAGGTTGGTGACAACGATGCGCGGCTCGTGCAGCACGACATGGCCGAGCCCGACGCCCTCATTGAAGGAAAGGCCGGTGAAGCTCACCGGGCGGCGCAGGTCAAGCTCCAGCCCCGGCTTGGTCAGGCGGGCGAGATCGCCGGTGGCGATCATCTCGGCGATCACCATCGCCGTCGTTTCCAGCGCCTCGACCTCGTCGTCGCGGTAATGGCGCATGGTCTTGTTCTGCACCACCAGCACGCCCAGCGTGCGCCCTGCCCGCAGCACCGGCACGCCGAGGAAGGAGTTGTAGATCTCTTCGCCCGTCTCCGGCAGGTAGGCGAAAGCCGGATGCTCCTGCGCATTGGATAGATTGAGCGGTCGCGCGCTGGCGGCGATCGTGCCGACCAGGCCCTGCCCGAGCCGCAGCTGCGCCAGGTGGACGGCGTTGGGGTTCAAACCTTCGGTGGCGTAGAGCTCGAGCACCGAATCCGCGCGCAGCACGTAGAGCGAGCAGACTTCGGCGACCATGTTGGAGGCGATGTCGCGCACGATGCGGTCGAGCCGCTCCTGCGGCTCCAGCGGCTCCTGCATGAGCTCGCGAAGCCGTTTGAGCAGAACGCGCGGGCCACTGGCCGTATCACGCATCGCGGCTTGTTCTCCAATGGGCATTTCGCCCGCCGCAGTTTCTCCCGCGGCCGGCGTTCACGCAACAACTGACTCAGTTCTTGCTATTGCTTATCGAGCCCGTAGACGGAATGCAAAGTACGAACTGCAAGTTCCGTATAGGGACCGTCGATCAGTATCGAGATTTTGATCTCGGAAGTGGTGATGGCGCGGATGTTGATCGCCTTGTCGGCCAGCGCCTTGAAGGCGGTGGCGGCGACGCCGGCGTGGCTGCGCATGCCGATGCCGATGACCGAGACCTTCGACATGCCGGCTTCCGACTGGACGACGTCGTAGCCGACATCGGGTTTCAGCCTCTCCAGCACGGCAAGCGCCTTGTCGACGTCGCCGGACGGCACGGTGAAGGTCATGTCGGTGAACTTGCCGTCCTCGGAGATGTTCTGGACGATCATGTCGACATTGATGTTGGCTTCGGCCAGCGGGCCGAAGATGCCGGCGGCAACGCCTGGACGGTCGCCGACGCGGCGCAGCGAGATCTGCGCTTCGTCCTTGGCGTAGGCAATTCCGGTGACGACCTGCTGTTCCACGATCTCTTCCTCGTCGCAAATAAGCGTTCCGGGCGGATTGAGCAAATCCCCCATTCCGGGCGCGTCGGGATCGTCGAAGGACGACCGCACGAAGGTACGCACCCTGTGTACCATGGCAAGCTCGACCGAGCGCACCTGCAGCACCTTGGCGCCGAGCGAAGCCATTTCGAGCATTTCCTCGAACGAAATCTTGGCCAGCCGACGGGCTTTCGGCTCGATACGAGGGTCGGTCGTATAGACGCCGTCGACATCGGTATAGATGTCGCAACGGTCGGCCTTGACCGCCGCCGCGATCGCCACGGCGCTGGTGTCGGAGCCGCCGCGGCCGAGCGTCGATATGCGGTTGTCCGGGCCGATGCCCTGGAAACCAGCGATGACGGCCACCTGGCCCTCGCCGAAGCGCTTGATGAGGAAGGCGCCGTCGATATCGAGGATGCGTGCCGCGCCATGCGCGTTGTCGGTCTTGATCGGGATCTGCCAGCCCTGCCAGGACCGTGCATGGATGCCCATGTTCTGCAGCGTGATCGCCAGGAGACCGGCCGTGACCTGCTCGCCCGACGCGACAACGGCGTCATATTCGCGCGCGTCGTGCATGGGCGAGGCTTCGCGGGTCCAGCCGACCAGCTCGTTGGTCTTGCCGGCCATGGCCGAGACCACCACGGCAACCTCGTGGCCGGCATCGACCTCGCGTTTGACATGGCGCGCCACGTTGCGGATGCGGGCGATGTCGGCGACCGAGGTTCCGCCGAATTTCATCACGATACGCGCCATGGAAGCGAAATGCCTTTGACTGAAGCCGGCTCGAGCCCGGAACGAGAGGAAACGCCGGGTAAGCCCGGCGCCGGAATGCGCGGCCTCCTTAGCCAAAACAGCAACGCTTCGCAAGCGAGCGCGGCCATGAGCGGCCCGGCACCACCTCTACTGACAGAATCTTGTCGCCGATCATGCCATATGACTGGCGAAACGGCGCGCTGGAGAGTCTCATGACCGAAACCCTGGAAATCGTCACCTTCCGCCTCAAGCCCGGCGCCGAAGCCGGCTTTGTCGCCAGCAACGGCGTCATCACTGACTGGCTCGCCCGGCAGCCAGGCTTCCTCAGCCGGCATCTCGGCCGGCGCGAGGACGGAAGCTGGGTGGATGTGGTGCGCTGGCAGAGCATGGAACAGGCCCAGGCGGCGGCCGACCGCATCATGGCCGAGATCGGCGGCAGCGAAGCCGTGCAGGCGATCGAGCCGACCAGCGTCGCCATGAACCACGCAACGATCGCGCTGTCGCGTTGATCACGACATTGCCGGTCGCGCGCTCGCGGCTCAGGTAGCGCTTCGCCACAGACCGGGATAGTCGAGAACGAAACCGGCCGGCGAGACCGTCAGGACAGCATCGTAGCCGTACACGGGTGCGGCATAAGCATAGCGGCTGTCGTCGAGCCGCCGGTAGGTCTGTTCGAGACGCGAGAGCCTGAGTTCAGGAAAGGCCAGATAGGCGGCCGGCGCCGGCGCCGCCATGCCGTCGCCAAGCTCGAGCCGACGGATCGCCAGAAGATTGGTGGCGGGCGTGAAGCCGAGATCGACGTCGACGAGGCCGGCAACCTCCGCCTGGCTTGCGCCGTTCAGCAGCCACTGGCCGTCGGCAAGACGTTCAATCTGATAATGCATCTCCCGCATGCCGCAAAAGCCGTCGACCCGCGCCCTGCGGGTACGCCAGCTCAGATCGCAATCCACCTCATAGGCAAGGCCGCACGGACCGGCGTCGTGGACGAAAAGCGCATGGCCTTTGAGGGTCCGGCCATCATCTGTCTCGCCAAGCAGGCAAGCGTCGTGCCCTTCCCGGTCGAGCCGTTGCCAAAGGATCGAAGCCCGAATTCGCATTTTCGCACACTCCCGTCTCGTCTCGCTCCCTGTTCATGACAGCTTTTCGTTCGCCCATCCGATTTGTTTCGGCAGCGCGGCAACCAAGCTGTCAGGTGCTGACAGAACGCGGTCTGATCCATCGACATGGTTGGACCTGCCGGCGGTCTGACGTCAGCAGCAAAAAACCCGCCTTGACATTCCCTCCCCCGCGCCCGACTTCCTAGCGTTCCCCGACTTCTTCTTGGCGTTCGAGGAGACCCGCCTATGCCCGAGCCCCGCCGATCGACCATCGATGCCGGAGAAGTGGAACGCTTCTCCGCCCTTGCCGCCGAATGGTGGAACCCGAACGGCAAGTTCCGTCCGCTGCACAAGTTCAATCCGGTGCGGCTTGCCTATATCCGCGATCAGGTTGCGGCCCGTTTCGGCCGCGATCCGCGCGCGGCGCAGCCTTTCGATGGCCTGCGCTTCCTCGATATCGGCTGCGGCGGCGGTTTGCTGTGCGAGCCTATGGCCAGGCTTGGCGCCGAAGTGGTCGGCGCCGATGCTTCCGCGACCAACATCGAAGTGGCGAAGCTGCACGCGGCGGAAGCCGGCGTCAGCGTCGACTACCGCGCCACCACGGCCGAGGCGCTGGCCGATGCCGGCGAGACCTTCGACGTCATCCTGAACATGGAAGTGGTCGAGCATGTCGCCGATGTCGACCTGTTCGTGGCCAAATGCGGCCAGATGGTCCGCCCCGGCGGCATCATGTTCGTCGCCACCATCAACCGCACGCTGAAAGCGCTCGGCCTTGCCATCATCGGCGCCGAATATCTGCTGCGCTGGCTGCCGCGCGGCACGCATCAGTTCGGCAAGCTGGTCCGTCCGGAGGAGCTTGCGAAGGCGCTGGGCGCTGCCGGGCTCACGGTGATCGACCGCACCGGCGTCATCTACCATCCGCTGGCCGATCGCTGGCAGAAGTCCAGGGACATGGACGTCAATTACATGGTGCTGGCGGAGAAAGCTTCGGTCTGAACGGCGGCAAGCCGGACCGCTCGTCTCACGCCTCCAGTGGCCGGCGGCAACGAGAACTAGAGCGTTTCACCGTTTCGCGGAAACGGCGAACCGCTCTATCTCTTTGTTTTGGCGCAATTCCGGACGGAAAACCGCTCACACTTTTCCTGGAATTGCTCTAGCTGCGGGACGCCGCCGGCTCGACCCGGACCGGCGCCGGCGCGCCGGTCTGGCTTTGCGCCTTGGTCGTGATGAAGACGCCGGCGGTGATGATGGCGGCGCCCAGCCAAGTCAGAAGCTGGTAGTGCTCGCCGAGGAAGATCGTGCCCGCGAACAGGCCGACGGCCGCCGCCACATAGCCGATCTGGCTGAGATAGACCGGCCCGCCGACCGCCTGCAGGCGGAAGAAGAAAGCAAACATTGCCGAGGCCGACGCTACCTGGCCGACGACCACGAGCGGCACGCCGCCGAGCGGAATGAAGGCACGCGTGCCCAGAAGCGTTAAAATGCCGATGAGGAGCAGCGTGGCCGAGGCCAGGTGGCTGCCGACCGCAAGCTCGATCGGGCCGGTGCCTTGCGGCCAGTCGACGGTGCGGTAGATGTTGCCGGCGGCAAGGCTGACCGGGATGAGCAGCCCGATCGCCACCCAGAAATAGTCGGCCGGCTGCCCTGCCTCGCCGCGCGTCAGCGCGACCATCGCCGCGCCGACAAAGCCGACGGCGATGCCGATGACCCCGAGCAGGTTGGGGCGCCTGACACCGAGCACGATCGAGAACACCAGCGTCATCACCGGCGACAGGGTGAACATGATGCCGGTGTAGCCGGCGCCGAGATGCGGGATGGCCGAGAACATCAGAAGATTGGGAATGGCGTAGGAAATCGCTGCGGTGACGAAGAAATAGCGCAGCTTGTGCGGGGTCAGCCGGATGCGCTCGCCGCCCAGCAGAAGCGCCAGAAACAGCACGCCGCCTGCGCCCAGCGAGATGACGAAGGCCCAGACCATGGCCGGCACCCCGGCAGCGGTGGCGAGCTTGCCGAACGGCAGCGTCATGCCCAGCAGGCCGCCCGTCACGACCAGAAGCCAAATCGCTGAATCCCAGAGAAGTCTCATTGGTTCGTCCTGTCCCTGCGAGACCGCTTGGCGGCCAGTTCCTGTTGCAGTAAGATAATACCAAGATTCTTTATGTCAAGATACTTTATGGTGAGCAACATGGATCGAGCAGGCAAAGCCATGGAGCAGTGGCGACGGGAGCGACCGGACCTCGACGTGTCGCCGATGGGCGTCATCGGGCGGCTGAACGAGGTCTCGGCGCTCATCGCGCGCGACCGCCTGGCGCCGGTCTTCGCCCGCTTCGGGCTGCAGTCCGGCGAATTCGATGTGCTGGCGACATTGCGCCGTTCCGGCGCGCCCTACGCGCTGACGCCGACCGAGCTTTACGAGGCGACGATGGTGACCTCGGGCGCCATGACCGCACGCCTCGACCGGCTGGAGAAGGCCGGCCTAATCCAGCGCGCGCCGCATCCCAACGACCGGCGCGGTGTGGTGGTGCAATTGACCGGGAAAGGGCTCGAGCTCATCAACGAAGCGCTTGCCGCCCACGTCGCCAACGAGCATGAAATCCTCGCCGGCCTGACACGCGAGGATCGGGAAATGCTGGCGAAACTGCTGGAAAAACTGATCGGAAGCTTGGGCCAAACCTCTGCCTAGCGTATGCCTCCTGCTTTCCACCTTCGTGAACTTGCGCCAAGGTGTATTGAGATTCAGGTCAGGCCGAGCCGAGAATGGTGGCTTACGAGAACCGGAGCGGAGCGTACTTAAAGTACGTGAGCACCGGAAGCGCAGGAAGCCGCCATTCGCAGGCCGGCATCACCTGAATATCGACACACCTCAGTTCCGGTCGTCCGGAAAGCTCGGAATCGGCATGAACTCGACGCCGTCCTCGACGAGGCTCTGCGCCTCTTCCGGCGTCGCTTCGCCGTAGATGCCACGCGGATCGGTCTCGCCAAAATGGATCTTGCGCGCTTCCTCGGCGAACTTGTCGCCGACATAGTCGGCATTTTCGCGTACCTTCTCGGCCAGTGCCTTGAGCTGCGCCAGCGCCTGCTTCTGCGCCTCGCCGATGGCCAAAGCGACCTTCTCTCGGCTGCGGGACGTTGAGACGGCCGGCGCCATCAGCCCCTTCTCTATCCTGTGCGAGCCGCAGCGCGGGCAATCGACGAAGCCGCGCTTCTTCTGGGTGTCGAAGTCGTCATTGCTGCGGAACCAGGCTTCGAATTCGTGCTCGTGTTCGCAGATCAGGGAAAAACGGATCAAGAGGCGGCACCCCTGAGACGCGGCGCTTCGCTTGTCCCGGCATTGACAGTGAAATCCCGCGCGTTCTTCAAATTGGGGATCTTGCGGCGCGCGGCAAGCGACTGCGCCGGATCGATCTCGGCGACGATCACGCCGGGCTCGTCATGCGCGGCCTCGGCGACGATGCGCCCCCACGGATCGACGATCAGCGAATGGCCATAAGTTTCGCGCCCGTCCTCATGCAGGCCGCCCTGCGCGGCGGCGATGACATAGGCGCCGTTCTCGATGGCGCGGGCGCGCAACAGCACGTGCCAATGCGCCTCCCCGGTCTGGCGCGTGAAAGCGGCGGGCACTGTCAGCACCTCGGCCCCGGCCATCGCCTCGGCGCGAAACAGTTGCGGAAAGCGCAGGTCGTAGCACACCGCGAAGCCCAGCCTCGTCCCCTCGATATCGGTCACGACCGCTTCCGTTCCCGGCTCGTAGGAGGCGGATTCGCGCCAGCTCTCGCCATTGTCGAGGTCGACATCGAACATATGGATCTTGTCGTAACCGGCGATCAGGGCGCCGTCGGGCGAGAACAGGAACGCGCGGTTGGCGAGCTTGCCGTCGGCGCGCAGGATTGCCGTCGAGCCGACATGCAGATAAATGCCGAGCTCCTTCGCCAGCCTGCACGCGGTCGCGACGACCACGTCCTTGTCTTCGGTGGTGAAGGCGGCCGCCCCCGCCTGCTTGTCGCGGATCAGCGCACCGGTCATTTCCGGCGTCTGGACGTAGGTCGCGCCCCGATGTGCGGCATCGCGGACCAGCCTTTCCATGTCGGCCGCATTGCGCTCCGGGCTGGTCCCCGAACGCATCTGCACCGCCGCCGCCTTGAAAACACCCATGATCAAGCCCTCGCTTCGTTGGCAAGCAGCACGTCCAGCCGCCCCTGCGACTCCAATTCATGGAGATCGTCGCAGCCGCCAACATGCGTGTCGCCGATGAATATCTGCGGAAAAGTGGTGCGCCCATGTGCCCGTGAAATCATTTCCTGGCGCAATTTCGGCGAGAATGAAGCGTCGTGCTCGGTATAGGTCACGCCCTTGCGCTCGAGCAACCGCTTGGCGGCCGTGCAATAGCCGCACATCATGCGCGTATAGATCGTCACATCGACCATCAATCAGCAATCCTGCCTATCCACGTCGCTCGCCAGTTGCGCGAAAACGACATGCACCAAAACAACAACTTAAGCACTATATAGTTGCAGACTCATCGGCTCGGAAGTCCCCCGGCAGAACGCGCGCGAAGGTCAGCACGTCGACCGCTCCGGCGCCGCCTTTCTTCAGCGCCTTGGCGACGGCCCGCACCGTTGCGCCGGTGGTATAGACATCGTCGACCACGAGCACCCGGCGCCCCGCTATCTCGATTTCAGCGTCTGGCGGCACGCGAAACGCGGCGCGCACATTCTCCTCGCGCTCGTGCCGTTCGAGCCCGACCTGCTGGCGCGTCAACTTCACGCGCCTGACCGCGGATGGCGAGAAGGGCAGCCCGCCGAGCTTTGCAACGGCCCGACCGAGTTCCGCGGACTGGTTGAACTGGCGCCGGAAGAAGCGCCGCCAGTGCAACGGCACCGGCACGACCAGGTCGGCCTCCGCAATCAGCTCGGCGCCGGCCCGCATCATCCAGTTCGCCATCCAGGGCGCTAGGTCGGTTCGGTCCTGATATTTCAGCCCCTGCACCATCTGCCGCGCGACACCCGAATAGAGGACGGCGGCCCGCGCCCGCTCGAAGGGCGGCGGATCGGCGATCGCCTCGGCGGAAAGAAACCCCTCGCCCATGTCATGCGTGAAGGGCGTGCCCATCACCGGGCACCAGGGTTTTTCCAGCAGCCTAAGCTTCGGCCAGCAGGCGCCGCACAGCACGCCGGGTTGCGACACATGACGACGGCAGCCGGCGCAAACCGGCGGAAACAACAGCCGTGCCGGCCAGGCCAGTGCCTGCCGCGTCATATCCTGGACCGCTGTGGTCTTGATCTTGTGCACCGGATCGGCCACGTGAAAGGAAACCCCGCGCCACCTTAACACCACTCCGGCACGCGCGGACAACAGGAAGCTTTTCATTGCAGCCCTTGATCGACACCGAGCTCTGGCTCGCTCGCAAGCGCCGGGCACTCGCGCGCCCCGTCGAAGGCGCCGATTTCCTGATGCGCCGCGCCGCCGAGGACCTTGTCGACCGGCTGGGCGCCGTCGAACGCCGCTTCGGCAAGGCGGCCGCGCTGTTCTGCCAGACTTCAGCGGCCGTGGACGTGCTTGCCGGCAGCGGCAAGGTTGGCGAAATCGTGCGCGTCGAGATGGACGAAGCGCTTCTGGCCGGCGGCACCGGCCTGGTAGCGCCGCCTGAGACCGTGCCGTTCGAGGAGGCCAGCCTCGATCTCGTCGTCTCCCTGCTCTCGATGCATGCGATGAACGACATTCCCGGCGTGCTTGCGCAAATCCGCCGGGCGCTGCGACCGGACGGGCTTTTCCTCGGCGCTCTTGCCGGCGCGGGCACATTGGCGGAATTGCGCGAGAGCATGCTGGCGGCCGAGACGGAGCTTTACGGCGGCGCAAGCCCGCGCATCCTTCCCTTCACCGACGTGCGCGACGCGGGCGCGCTGTTGCAGCGCGCCGGCCTGGCCTTGCCGGTCGCCGATGTCGAAACGGTCGCGGTGCGCTACGACACGCTGTTCGACCTCGCCGCCGACCTGCGCGCCATGGGCGAAACAAACGCGCTCGTCGATCGCAGCCGCAGGCCGGCCGGCAGACGGCTTTTTGCCCGCGCCGCGGAGCTCTACGCCGAGCGGTTTGCGGATCCGGATGGCCGTATCCGCGCGAGTTTTTCGATTGTCTGGATGTCCGGCTGGGCGCCCGACGCCTCGCAGCAAAAGCCGCTCAAGCCGGGATCCGCCAAGGTCTCGCTCAAGGCGGTCCTGGAGAACCCGTCTAGGACCTGAGCGCCCCCCGTGATGCCGTCAGTGAGCGAAGGCGTTGGCAAGCTTGCTGTTGTTGTCGGTGAACAGCCACACCAGCCCGTCTGCCGCCTGTTTGACCCCGGCAATGATGGCCAGCGACAACACCGCGACGATCAGACCATATTCGACGGCCGTAGCGCCCGTTTCGTCTTGGATGAATTGCTGCAGCAGGTTTTTCATGATCATCGATCCCTCATGCAGAAACTCTAATGTCCTACCCATTAAGAAAGGTTAACGGCAAAAGCTTAACAGCGAGTGAAACGCCGTCGCGCCGGAAAATCATTAACCAAGTCAGCACTCGCCGCTGCGGCTGCCGTCGTTGCGGATGACGCAGATTGAACTGGGCAAGGGCTGCAGCACGCTGCGGCGCACCGTATATGTATTGGGGCGGTGGCCGATCGATCCGGTCGCGGTCATGTCGAGCCCGCCCGCGAAGCCGTCGCGAACGCTCTGCGGCCGGGTCTGGTTGTCCAGGAAAGGCGTTGCGATCAGCGCCAGCGCCACCGCCGCCGAGCCGAAGAGAAGCGTGATCCGCAGGATGCCCATGCCGGCGTCCACCGCGCGAAATCCCCGGTCGGGCCGGATCGAATCCCAGTCTCTTTCAAGGCTCATGCCGTGTTTCCCAGTCATCGACGATATCGCCGCGCGAAACGGCCTCGCGCAATTTTTCACGTCGGGATAAATCTTCCATTAACGCTGACTAAACCAGCTCCCGGAAACGTGCGGAAACACTCAGCCGCCCGGGAAACGCCGACCTGCCGCCAAGTCGGCGCGAAACTACAAAAGGTCGATGAGGAACTGGATCAGCGGCGCATCGGCCGGCGGCATCGGATAGTCGCGCATCTGCCGCGGCCTGACCCATTTGAGCCCCTGGCCTTCCCTGGGCTGCGCGATACCACGAAAGCGGCGGCAGACATAGAGCGGCATCAAGAGATGGAAATCGTCATAGGAGTAGCTGGCGAAGGTGAGCGGCGCCAGGCACGGAATCTCGGTTTCGATGCCGAGTTCCTCATGCAACTCGCGGACCAGGCACTCCTCCGGCGTCTCGCCGGGCTCGACCTTGCCGCCTGGAAACTCCCACAGGCCGGCAAGCTGCTTGCCCTCCGGGCGCTGCGCCAGAAGCACGCGCCGGTCGGTATCGACCAGCGCGCAGGCGGCGACCAGCAGCAGTCGCTTTCCGGCCGGCTTGACCTCGCTCATGTGCCCGGCGGCCGACGATAGTGGTAGCGATAGACTTCCTCGAAGCCGAGCGACCGGTAGAGCGAGAGCGCCGGCGCATTGCCGGCCTCGACCTGTAGCCAGGCCTCCCGCGCGCCGCGCAGCCGTGCCCATTTCAGCGCCGACAGGATGAGATTGCGGCCATGGCCCTTCTGGCGCGCCGACTTTTCGGTGGCGACCTCGAACAGACCCGCGAGATCGCCGTCATGAACGCAGATCAGCGTCGCCAGCGGCTCGTTGCCGTCCTCGAGCGCGAACAGCCCCGCTTCCGGCTGGATGGCGCCGATGACCTCGGACAGGCCGGGTCGCAGCGAGGCGTCCGAGCCGCTCGTCCTCAGCGACGCGCCGATGAAACGGCTGATGTCCTTGAGCGGAATCTGGTCCATGGCCGCGCCAAGCTCGACCTCCTTCAGCGGCAACCGCATCACCAGGGATTCGTCGAACATGTTCCAGCCGGCCTTGTCGAGATGCGTGGACAAGACCTGTCCCGACAGCGGCGACATGCGAAAGGTGAGCGGCCTACCATAGGCGTCGAAGCGTCTTGCGGCGCGGCCGATGCGCTCTTCGATGGCGTGCGTGTCGCCCGGATCGAGCGGATTGACCGAGTTGAGGCGCTTGGCGGGGAGACCTGCGGTCAGCCGCACCACCCATGTCCCGTCATAATGGACGGCGGCCGCCGGCCAGGCGCGAAAACCCGCCGCCTCGTAGCGACGCACGACCGCGAGCACGCTTGCCGGATGCCTCGACACCGGCGCCATCAGCTCCGGTAATCGCCATTGATGGCGACATATTCCTTGGTGAGGTCGCAGGTCCACACCGTCGCCTTGCCGCGGCCGATGCCGAGATCGGCGCGGATGCGGATGTCGTCGCGCTTCATATAGGCCGAGGTCGCTTCCTCCGAATAGGCCGGATCGCGCTCGCCCTCATGCGCCAGGCGGTTGTCGCCGAACCAGATCGACAGCCGGTCGCGGTCGGCCGGCTCGCCGGCCTTGCCGACGGCCATGACCACGCGGCCCCAATTGGCGTCCTCGCCGGCGACGGCCGTCTTGACCAGCGGCGAGTTGGCGATCGAGAGCGCGATGCGCTTGGCCGAGCGGGCGGACTTCGCGCCGGTGACGGTGACCTCGACCTGCTTGCGCGCGCCCTCGCCGTCGCGCACCACCTGCAGCGCCAGCGACTTCAGCACCTTGCCGAGCGCCCGGCGGAAGGCGCCGAGCCGCGCGTCCTTGGGATCGCCGATCGCCGGCGCGCCGCGCGCCGCGGCCTTGCCGGTGGCGAAGAAGAGCAGCGTGTCGCTGGTCGAGGTGTCGCTGTCGACGGTCACCGCATTGAAGGTCTTAGCCGTGCCGCGCGACAGCAGGTCCTGCAGCACGGGGGCAGCGATCGGCGCGTCGGTGGCGATGAAGGAGAGCATCGTCGCCATGTCGGGCGCTATCATGCCGGCGCCCTTGGCGATGCCGTTGATGGTGACGTCGGTGTCGCCGAGCTTGACCGTCGCCGTCGCCACCTTCGGATAGGTGTCCGTGGTCATGATCGCCTTGGCCGCCTCGGTCCACTGATCCGGCCTGCCGTCCTTGACTAGGCCGGCCAGCAGATGGCTGAATCTGGTCGTGTCGAGCGGCTCGCCGATGACGCCCGTCGAGGCCAGGAACACCTCGCTCTGCGAACATCCGGCGGCCTTCGCCGCCGCCTCGCCGGTCAGCGCGGTCGAAGCCTGGCCCTTCTTGCCCGTGAAGGCGTTGGCATTGCCGGAATTGACCACCAGAACACGCGCCTTGCCGGCGGGCAGGTTCTGACGGCAGAAGTCGACCGGCGCCGACGGGCATTTCGACCTGGTGAACACGCCGGCGACAGCCGTGCCCGGATCGAAGGCCATAGCCAGCAGGTCGGTTCTGTTGCGGTACTTGATGCCGGCTTCGGCGGTCGCGATGCGCACACCCTCGATGACCGGCATCTTCGGATATTTCTTCGGTGCGAGCGGCGAAATCGTAGCAGACATCGGTATCCCGGAGCGGCAAGAACACGAAAGGAAGGAAGCCGGTTTGCCCGATAGCGCGCGCCGGCGCAAGAGGCGTTCTGGCCGCGCCTTGCCGGCTTGGCCGGCGGCCTTGCAATTGGAAACACGTCGTTTCGTTTCGTCGCCGAAGCCAATATGATCGGCTGCAGATTCACCGGCCAAGGAAGACCTCGATGGGCGAAGCCGCCGCTCGCGGGCGCAAGTCGATCGGCGCAAAACGCAGTCCCGAGAGCGCCGATGCCATCCTCAACGCCGCCGAGGCGGTGTTGCGCGAGGCGGGCTATCCCGGCTTCTCGATCGAGGCCGTCGCCCGGCGGGCGCGGGCGGGAAAGCCGACCATCTATCGCTGGTGGCCGAGCAAGGCGGCCCTGCTGATCGAGGTTTACCAGCGGCAGAAGCGCGTCGAGACGCCCGACACCGGGAACGTCGAGGACGATCTGGCCGGCTTCCTCGAGAACCTGTTCGCGCATTGGCGCGACACCCCGTCGGGCAACATCTTCCGCTCGCTGATCGCAGAGGCGCAGTCGGACGAGACGGCCGCGGCCGCGCTTGCCGAATATTCAAAAGGACGCCGCAGCCATACCGGCCGGATGATCGAGCGGGCCAAGGCGCGCGGCGAGGTGGCGGCCGACGTCGATGCCGGGATCGTCGCCGACCTGGTCGCTTCTTTCGCCTGGCGGCATCTGCTGACCGAACGGCTCGACGAGGACAAGGCGGCGATCCGCGCCGCCATTCGCTACATCACGCGGGGCATAATGAACGCTTGACCCCCGAAAGCGAAAGGGCGCCCAAAGGCGCCCTTTCAGAATTATTCAGCCGCAAGCGGATTACTTGCCGGCTTCCAGCGTGTCGATGTCCTTCTTGAGCTTCTCGTCCGGGATCTCGACCTTGGCGGCCGCGCGCAGCTCCTTGACCATGGCGAAATACTTGTCGCGGATCACCGCCTGCTTGGCCTGGTCCTTGACGTCGTCAAAGGCCGGCGGCTGCTTGGCGCGCTTGTCCTCGATCTTGATGACGTGCCAGCCGAACTGCGACTGCACCGGCTCCTTCGAATATTTGCCGACGTCGAGCGCGAACGCCGCCTTGTCGAATTCCGGCACCATCTGCCCCGGGCCGAACCAGCCGAGATCGCCGCCGCTGGTCTTGCCGCTCGGATCGCTGGTGTGTTCGTTGGCGAGCTTCTGGAAATCGGCGCCGCCGTCGAGCTGCTTGATGATCGCCTCGGCCTCTTCCTTCGTCTTCACGAGGATGTGACGGGCATGGATTTCGTTGACCGGCGGCGTGTTGGCGATCTCCTGGTCATAGCGGGCGCGCACTTCGGCGTCCGTCACCTTGTCGACCACTTCCTTCTCGACGACCTCGCCATGCAGGGCTCGCGCCTGCAGGAAAGCCATGCGGCGCTGGAAGTCGGCGTCCTTGTCGAGGCCGCTGTCGACGGCCTTCTTGGCCATGACGCGGATTTCGATCGCCGCCGAGAGGGCCGCAGCGCGGCGCTGTTCAGGCGGCAGTTGCGCGAACTGCTGCGACAGTTCCCCTTCGGCGAGCCGAAGATCGGCCTCGGTCAACTTCTCGCCATTGACGGTGGCGATCACGGCATTGGGATCGACCGGAGCAGCCGCGGGCGCCGTGGCGTCCGGCTGGGCGGGCTTGGTCTCTTGCGCCATCAGCGGCGACAGGCAAAGAGCCGAGAGCCCGAAGGCCAGACCGAGGCTGGCGAGCGAGGCGCGGCGGATCGACAGGGACATCAAGATAAACTCCAATGGGGATTGCCAATAAGGATCGCGTGAGCGGAAGGGTTCCAGATCAGTCGAATTGTGGCGGAATTTGGCGCTGCCGATAGGGCTAACGCGGCGTTGACATCGATTGAGCCCCCTCTTATCTGTCCAACGACTTGGCGTCCAGAACCGTTTTCCGGGCGCTTTTTGCGTTTGTCCGCACTCACGCGGATTTGATGGGCCCGCCCGGTGCCTGTCGCAAACGGCTAAATTGCTATCGAAAGGGCCATTGGATGGTCAGTCTCGGCGGTCTCGCCCGTAAGGTTTTCGGTTCTTCCAACGACCGCCGCGTCAAGTCGACCCGGCCAAGGGTCGAAGCCATCAACGCCATGGAAAACGAGATGCGGGCGCTTTCCGATGCCGAGCTTGCGGGGCGCACGGAAAAGTTCCGCCAGGATCTCGCCAACGGCGCTGCGCTCGACGATCTCTTGGTTCCGGCTTTCGCCACGGTGCGCGAGGCGGCCCGCCGCGTGCTTGGCATGCGTCCCTTTGACGTGCAATTGATCGGTGGCATGGTGCTGCACAATGGCGGCATCGCCGAGATGCGCACCGGCGAGGGCAAGACGCTGGTCGCCACCTTGCCGGTTTACCTCAATGCGCTCGCCGGCAAGGGCGTGCATGTGGTCACCGTCAACGACTATCTCGCCAAGCGCGACGCCGAATGGATGGGCCGCGTCTACAAATTCCTCGGCCTGACCGTCGGCGTCATCGTCCACGGCCTTTCCGACGAGGAACGCCGTGAGGCCTACGCCTGCGACGTCACCTATGCCACCAACAACGAGCTCGGCTTCGACTATTTGCGCGACAACATGAAGTATGAGCGCTCGCAGATGGTGCAGCGTGGACACTCGTACGCCATCGTCGACGAGGTCGATTCTATTCTGGTCGACGAAGCGCGCACGCCGCTGATCATTTCCGGTCCGCTCGAAGACCGCTCGGAAATGTACAACACCATCGACGCCTTCATGCTGAAGCTCAGCCCGGCCGACTATGAGGTCGACGAGAAGCAGAAGACGACGATCTTCACCGAGGACGGCACCGAGAAGCTGGAAAACATGCTGCGCGACGCCGGCCTGTTGAAAGGCGAGTCGCTCTATGACGTCGAGAACGTCGCCATCGTCCATCACGTCAACAACGCGCTGAAGGCGCATCTGTTGTTCCAGAAGGACAGGGACTACATCGTGCGCAACGGCGAGATCGTCATCATCGACGAGTTCACCGGCCGCATGATGCCGGGCCGCCGCTATTCGGAAGGCCTGCACCAGGCGCTCGAGGCCAAGGAGCACGTGCAGATCCAGCCCGAGAACCAGACGCTGGCCTCCGTCACCTTCCAGAACTATTTCCGCCTCTACAAGAAGCTCGCCGGCATGACCGGCACGGCGCTGACCGAGGCGGAGGAATTCGGCAACATCTACGGTCTCGAGGTCACCGAAATCCCGACCAACCTGCCGGTCATCCGCAAGGATGAGGACGATGAGGTCTACCGGACGGTCGAGGAGAAGTACAAGGCGATCGTCAGGGAAATCCGCGAAGCCAGCGCCAAGGGCCAGCCGACGCTGGTCGGCACCACCTCGATCGAGAAATCCGAGCAGCTGGCCGAGCGCCTGCGCAAGGACGGCTTCAAGGACTTCGAAGTGCTGAACGCCCGTCACCACGAGCGCGAGGCGGCCATCGTCGCCCAGGCCGGCAAGCCCGGCGCCATCACCATCGCCACCAACATGGCCGGCCGCGGCACTGACATCAAGCTCGGCGGCAATGCCGAGATGCGCATCGCGGAGGAACTTGGAGACATGCCCGAGGGCCCCGAGCGCGAGGCCAGGGAAAGGGAAATCCACGCCGACGTCGAGCGCCTGAGGGAAAAGGCGCTGGCCGCCGGCGGCCTCTATGTTCTGGCCACCGAACGCCACGAATCGCGCCGCATCGACAACCAGCTTAGAGGTCGTTCGGGAAGACAGGGCGATCCCGGACGGTCGAAATTCTTCCTGTCGCTGCAGGACGACCTGATGCGCATCTTCGGCTCCGAGCGCATGGACGGCATGCTGCAGAAGCTCGGCCTCAAGGAAGACGAGGCGATCATCCATCCCTGGATCAACAAGGCGCTCGAGAAAGCGCAGAAGAAGGTCGAGGCGCGCAACTTCGACATCCGCAAGAACCTCCTGAAATATGACGACGTTGCCAACGACCAGCGCAAGGCGGTGTTCCAGCGGCGCATCGAGCTGATGGACGGAGAAGGTCTCGCCGAAACCATTGCCGAGATGCGCGAAGGCGTCATCGAGGAGATCGTCGCCAAGAACATCCCCGAAAACGCCTATGCCGAGCAGTGGAACGTCGCCGGTCTCAAGGAGGAAGTGGCGCAGTACCTTAACCTCGACCTGCCGGTCGAGGAATGGGTCAAGGAAGAAGGTATCGCCGAGGATGACATTCGCGAGCGCATCACGGCCGCCGCCAATGCCGCCGCCAAGGAGCGAGCCGACCGCTTCGGCCCCGACGTGATGAACTATGTCGAACGCTCGGTGGTGCTGCAGACGCTCGACCATCTGTGGCGCGAGCACATCGTCAATCTCGACCATCTGCGCTCGGTCGTCGGCTTCCGCGGCTACGCCCAGCGCGACCCGCTGCAGGAATACAAGAGCGAGGCCTTCGAGCTGTTCCAGGCCATGCTCGGCAATCTGGAGCAGGCCGTCACCGCACAGCTGATGCGCGTCGAGCTGGTGCGCCAGGCGGCCGATGCGCCGCCGCCTGAAGCGCCCGAGATGTTCGGCAGCCATATCGACGGCTCCACCGGCGAGGATGATTTCCAGGGCGGCGAGACCGCGCTTCTGGTGCGTCAGGACACCAACGCCGTCGTCGCACCGGAAAACCGCGATCCGAAGAACCCCGCGAGCTGGGGCAAGGTCGGCCGCAACGAACTCTGCCCCTGCGGCTCCGGCAAGAAGTACAAGCACTGCCACGGCACGTTCGCCTGACGCCTATTTCCTTCTCCCCGTTCAACGGGGAGAAGGTGCCCGAAGGGCGGATGAGGGGCAGCGCCGGGGCCGGCGGTTTCCTTCAGGCGCAGAAACAAGCCTCACACCAGACCCGACGCGCGCGCCGCGGCAGCCGCTTCGCCGCGCGAGATGACCTCCAGCTTCTCCAGCACGGCCGAAACGTGGTGATCGACCGTCTTCGGCGAAATGGTCAGATGCGCGGCAATCTTCTTGTTGGAAAAGCCTCGCTCGAGAAGTTCCAGGACTTCCATCTGGCGCTGCGTGAGGCCGGCCTGGTTGGCGCGCGTCGCCTGTCGCGGCCCTCTCGCGATGTGACTGACGCCGCTTTCCCGCATGAGGCTGCGCGCCTGCTGCGCGACCGCCCTCGCGCCAAGGTCCTCGAAAATGGCGAGCGCCTCGCGCTGCGCCGCTTCGTCGCCGAGCAGCAAGGCCATTGCCTGTTCGAAAGGCGCCCCCATGTCGGCCCATAACCTGGCGGCGGCGCGCCAGTCGCCCGTCAGTTGCAGGCGGTGCGGCTCCGCCATGCCGTCCGTGTCGCCGGGTTCGGATCCCGGCGACAACAGTTCCCGCCAAGTGGCAAGTTCGCCGAACACGGCCGGCGTCGGCGCGAGATTTTCGGCAACCGCGATCAGCCGCAAGGCTTCCTGCTTGTCGGCTTGTCCAAGCCAGGCCGATTCGGCCAGCACCTGGGCAAACGCCACGAGGCGCTGCAGCTCCATGCCCTTGTCCAGGAACCGCCTCATCTCTTCGACGATCGGCTCGGCCGACGGGTCGCCGCGGCGGATGCGCAATCGTGCCAGCGCCACCAGCGACGGATAGCGCACCAGCGGCGTCGTTGCGTCGTCGTCGACAACCTCATGCGCCATTGTCGCGGCGTCGTTCCAGAAGCCGCGGCGAAGCAAAAGCTGCGCCTGCACGCCGCGCATGTAGTCGCGCCATGTCGCGAGATCGTTCTCGACGCAATAGCCGATGCCGCGATCCAGGAACGACGCCGCCTCCTTGAAGTTGAGCCTGTTCATCTCGACGCAGGCGCAGTTCGTGAAGGCGCGCGCCGCATGCTCCTGGTAGTTGCCCGACAGCGCAATCCCAAGGCTGCGGGCGAGATCGCGCCGCCCCTTGGCAAAATCCAGCCATTGTCCGGCGGCGCCGACATTGTTCAGCGCATGACATAGAATGTCCGCCCGGTTGAGCCGCTCCGCCAGCTCGACCGCCTTGCCGCCGAGCGAAAGGGCGTCCTCGAGCCGCTCGGCCAGCATCGCCAGTTGCGAGAGGTTCGAATAAGCCATCGCCAGCTCGGCGCTGTCGGGCGCGGTCTCCAGAAGCCCCACGGCCTGCTCTCCGAACCGATCCGCCGACTCGCGATCGCCGAGCAGATAGGCGAAGCGTGACGAGCACCTGAGGCTGTCGCCTTCCTTGAGCCGGTCGCCCAGCGCCTGGCGCAGCTGGCGCGCCCGGCCCTGCGCCTCCATCGCCGCCTCGACGCGGCCGATCAGGTGGCACTCGAAGGCATGCCCCTCATAGAGCTCCGCCCGCTTTTCGATCGGCAGGATATCCGCATAGCGCAGCGCGACCTCGTAATAGCCCGCCGCATCGCGATGCGCGCCGACGCGGGATGCCTCGCGCGCGGCAAGCGGCGCGAGCTCGCGCACCACGTCGAGGCTTTGTGCTTCCACGGCATGATGCACCAGCCTTGCGGTGGCGACTTGCGGATTGTCCCGCAAGGCTGCCAGGGCACGCTCATTGTACTCCCGCCGTTTGCTGGGCGTCAGCGCCATCTCGATGGCCGTGCGGGCGATCTCGTGCCGGAAGGCGTAGCCGTCGCCGAAATCCTCGAGCAGGCCGTGGGCCAGGCATTCGGCGAGCTGGCCGGCGGCGGCGATCCCGCAAAGGCCGCTCAGCGCCCAGGCATCGGCGCGGCGCGGAAACACCGAGACCGCGTCGAGCATCGAGCGGGCGCCGGGCGACAATCTTTCGGCGCGCGCCAGCACGGCGTCGCGGACGCTCGCCGGCAACGCGCCATCGACCGCGGCGGCGAGCAGCTCGGTGACGAAGAAGGCGTTGCCCGCCGTTGCGCGGTAGATCGCGTCGCCGTCGCGCGCGGCCGCCGCGGCGAGCGAGAGCACCGCGCTTTCGCTGAGCAGCGGCACTTCTATGCGTTGGATGTTGCCGGCCGGTATCTCACCGAGCGCCCGGCGCACGCGCATCTGTCCTTCGCTGCGGTCGGTGCGCGCCGTGATCAGAAGCAGGATGTGCGTGTTTGCAATGCGCCGGCCGAGGAAACGCACGAAATCGAGCGTCGCGTCATCGGCCCAGTGCAGGTCCTCGATGACGAGCAGGGATGGACCTTTCGCTTCGAAAACGTCGAGCGCCTCGGAAAACAATGGCAGCCGCTGCACCTGGCGGTCGTCGATCGCTCGCGGTGGCTCCCACTGCGCCTCGCGCGCCAGATCGTAAAGCGGCCCCAGGGGATCGGGAATGGAGAGATCCTCGCAGGCGCTGCGAAGCACGGTCAGGTCCTTGCCCAAGCGGCTTGCGAACGCCTCGGCCAGCGCCGTCTTGCCGGCGCCGGCTTCTCCCGACAGGACCACGACGCGGCCGCGGCCGCCTGTTGCATCCGCCAGCAAGGCACCCATTTGCTGCAGCTGCGTCTGCCGTTCCAGAAGCATTGTCACCCTCTCGCCAAATCAGAATTTCCATCGTGGCGGGCCGCCGCCGCGATAGCCTGGGAAACGGCGCGACAATGTGACTTTCCACACACTGAGGTGCCATCTTCCACATAAAACGTCGCAAAGATAGGGATTCGTCCCGGCCAATATGGGGAATGGCTCCGATGCGCGCCTGCCACGAAGGTGATTTCTGCTGGGTCGCGCTTGAACCGAGCGCAATTCACCAATGAAAGGAAACCGATCGTGCCTCGTTACCTGATTGAGCGTACCTTCCCCGATGGGCTGCACGTGCCGATGAACGACGCCGGCGCAACCGCGATGGGCGGCGTCATCGCCCGCAATGCCGAGAAAGGCGTAACCTGGGTGCAATCCTTCGTCTCGCCCGACAAGAGCAAGAGCTTCTGCATCTACGATGCGCCCTCGCCGGAGGCGATCCGCAGCACCGCGCAGAAGAATTCGCTTCCCGTCGACAAGATCACGGAGGTCCGGGTCCTCGACCCCTACTTTTATCGCTGATCGGGCAGACCATGTTGGGCAGACCATACCCGTCGCCGGCGGACCTGACGCCGTGCCAGAAGACGAGGCTGCATCCGCCGCGGCGGACATCGTCCCGTCACGGCGCGGCTTCATGCGACGGGCTGTGTCGGCGTTGCTTTCGCCCCTGCGACACCGGCGACGCTTTCTGCCACCGCAGGACGACTACCTGAGACGCGACATCGGCCTGCACGAGCGGGAAAACCCGCGCGAATACTGGGAACATTGGTGGCATCACAGCTGATCCCGCACCGGGCAATTCCAAGAAGACTGCGCAGCGGTTTTCCGTCCGGAATTGCGCAAAACAAAGACTTGGAGCGGTTCGTTCGGTGAACCGCTCTGGTCGGGATCAGCGACCATCCCTTTTACCGACAGGCGCCGCCGGCGTTCGGAGTTGGCCTACCGGCCGACTGCCGCCGCTTGCGCGCCTCAATTGGAGAGACAAATGAACATTCAGACCTTAATCAAATGCGTTGTCGGCGCTTCTGCCTCGATCATCATGCTGATGGCGGGCGCGGCCACGGCAGAAACCGTCAATCCGCTTGCCGAAAAGGTGCGGGCGCTCGACAGCCGCTTCGAGGACGTCGCCGTGGCGAAAGCCGAAGGCTATGCGCCGATCCCCTGCGCCAGCGGCCTCACCGGCGGCGCGATGGGTATCCACTACGTCAACGCCGCCTATCTGAAGGACGACGCCGTCGACGTCGCCAAGCCGGAAGCCGTGATGTACGAGCCGATGGCCGACGGCACGCTGAAGCTGATCGCGGTCGAATACATCACCGCGAAGGGCCCGGCCTCGCTCGAAGGCCATCTGTTCAACTTCAACACGGCGCCCAACCGCTACGGCCTCGGCCCGTTCTATGAGCTGCATGTCTGGGCCTGGAAGCAGAACCCCACCGGCGCCTTCGCCGACATGAACCCGAACGTGTCGTGCGATGCCATGCAGGGGATGTGAGCAGCGCCCTAGCCTTCTCCCCTTGTGGGAGAAGGTGGATCGGCGCGATAGCGCCGAGACGGATGAGGGGTGTTCCAGCGGAGTGAGAGCTCTGCGTTCCCTGGAACACCCCTCATCCGTCGCCTTCGGCGACACCTTCTCCCACAAGGGGAGAAGGAAAAGCCCGCTCCCCCACCCACCCTTTCTTAAGGTGTTTCGGATAGACCCGAAACCTTGGAAAGAGGCGGAAAACGGAGAGTATTCGGGGTGCGCTTTTCCGCGGCAACGACTGCCGGGCGGTTCCTGCCGCAGCGCTGGGCGCTGCGCATGCGGCCGTTGCTTGGCCGCATCGACGCCGTGCTGTCCACCGCCGACGAACGCGGCGAAGCCGGGCGCATGTCGCTGATCGCCTTTTCCATCCGCATCGTCAGCGCCCTCATCGCCTTCGTCAGCCAGGTGCTGATGGCACGCTGGATGGGCTCGTTCGAATACGGCATCTCGGTGCTGGTCTGGGTGACGATGGTCATCGTCGGCAATCTCGCCTGCCTCGGCTTTCACACCTCGGTCATCCGTTTCATTCCCGAATATCGCGAGCGCGGCATGCTGGCCGAGTTGCGCGGCATCGTGCAGGCGAGCCGCCTGTTCGTGCTCGTCGCCTCGACGCTGGTGGCAGGCCTCGGCGCCCTTGGCGTCTGGCTCGCCTCGGATTGGATCGAGGATTACTACGTCATCCCCTTCATACTCGGCGTCATCTGTCTGCCGATGATCGCGCTCGGCGACCTTCTGCAAGGGCTGGCGCGCGCCAATTCCTGGGCGCTGCTGGCGCTGTCGCCCACCTATCTGGTGCGGCCGGTGCTGATCCTGGCATTCATGGCGCTGATGCTTGGCCTGCACTATGTGCCCGACGCCAAGACCGCGATCTTCGCCTCCATCGCCGCAACCTATGTCACCACGCTCGGCCAGCTGATGGCCGTCACCTCGCGCATGGAGAAAAAGATCCCGGCCGGGCCGAGGGCGGTGCATTTTAGCCAGTGGATCCTCGTCTCGCTGCCGATCTTCCTGGTCGAGGGCTTCTTCTTCCTGCTCACCAACGCCGACGTGCTGATGGTGGGCGCCTATCTCGACCCCAATGACGTCGCGGTCTATTTCGCCACGGTGAAGACGCTGGCGCTGGTGCATTTCGTCTATTTCGCGGTCAAGGCCGGCGTTGCACAGCGCTACGCCCAGTTCACCCATGGCGAGCCGCATCGGCTCGCCGCCTTCGCCCGCGAGACCGTCTCCTGGACCTTCTGGCCCTCGCTGCTGATGGCGCTCTTGGTGCTGGCGCTGGGCGAGCCTATGCTGGTGCTGTTCGGTCCCGAATTCACCGCCGGCTACCCGCTGCTCTTCCTGCTGGTTCTCGGCGTCGTGGCGCGCGCCGCCGTCGGCCCCTGCGAAAGCCTGCTCACCATGAGCGGCAACCAGAACATCTGCGCCGCCGTCTATGCCATGACGCTTGCGCTCAACATCGGCCTCAACGTGATCCTCATTCCGCTGTTCGGCCTCTGGGGCGCGGCAATCGCCACCAGCCTGGCCATGGTCTTCGAGGCCAGCGCGCTCTCCTTCACCGTCTGGCGCAAGCTCGGCATCGTGATGGCGATCTTTGTGCCCGCAAACAAGGAAGTCGCCTGATGGCCGCCGTCCCGTTGCTCGAAGAGACCAGCGGCGGCACCGCCGGCGCCATGGTTTCCAACCTTGCCGGCCTGGCGCGCGAGGTCGACCCCGCCCATATCGAGCTCTTCGCCAGCAACAGGCCGGAGCGCAAGCTCGCCATCTATCCGGCCTCGGCCGGCTTCGATCTTGTCGAGGAGCTTGACTATCTCAGCGCCCGCACGATCGAGCCGAATGTCTTCTTCAACCCGCGCTTCCTGGCGCCGGCGATGCCGCGGCTGGAAGACCGCGAGGTGCGGCTGGCCGTCATCCGCGACGGCGACGAATACCGCAACCGGCTTCGGCTTCTGGCGCCGTTCTCGGTCGAGCGGCCGGCGATCCCGCTCGGCGTCCCGGTGATGCGCACATGGTCGAGCCCGTTCGGCCCGCTCGGAACGCCGCTGGTCGATCGCGACGATCCGGTCGGCGTCATCGAGGATTTCTTCTCGATGCTGTCGCGGCCGCATCTCAAGCTGCCCAAGGTCTTCGTGCTGCCCGATATGCGCCTCGACGGTCCGGTTGCGAGCCTGCTCACCTCTTTTGCCGACAGCCGCGGCCTGACCATGGTGACCACCGGCAAGGTCGAGCGGCCGGTGCTGGAAAGCGATGCCGACGGCGAGGACTACCTCAAGACCTCGCTGCGCGCGCATCACTATCGCGAATTCCGCCGCCTGAAGCGGCGTCTCGCCGACCTCGGCAAGCTGGAGCACGTCGTGGCGCGCGGGCCGGACGAGATCCGCCACGCCATCGAAAGCTTCCTGACGCTCGAAGCGGCCGGCTGGAAAGGCCGCGAGCGCACCGCGATGGCGATCGACCGCTACCGCGCCGCTTTCGCCCGCGAGGCCGTGCACAGGCTGGCCGAGCAGGACATGTGCCGCATCCACCTCTTGACGCTCGACGGCCGCACCATCGCCTGCCTGGTCGTCTTCGTCGAGGCCGGCGTCGCCTACACCTGGAAGACGGCCTATGACGAGACGCTCTCCGCCTACTCGCCGGGAACGCTGCTGATGATCGAGGTGACCAGGCAGCATCTCGACGATCCCAACATCGTCATGACCGATTCCTGCGCGGTTCCGGACCATCCGGTGATGAGCCGTCTGTGGAGCGAGCGCAAGCCGATGGGCACGCTGGTGATCGGGCTGACGCCGGATGCCGACCGGCTGGCCCGGCAGGCCGCCTCGCAACTGCATCTCTACCGCGAAACCCGCAACATGGCGCGCATCCTGCGCAACCGCATGCGGAGCCTGCTGAAAAGACGCTAGATGGGCGGCGAGACACCGGCTATGGCTTGCGGCGGCCGGACCCGGCGTGCCTTCACCACAAAGCACTTCAAATGATCGATATCGTCCTGCGCTTCGCCCGCCTTTGTGCGCCGCTTGTCCTGCTCGCCATGCTTCCGGCTCGAGCCGTGGCCGACACCTGCCCGGAGGATTGCAGCGATCCGGCGCCTCCCCCGGTCAACATCTACAGCCAGACCATGGCCGGCCATCTGAGCCCCGCCACCGCCGGCGCGCTGCCGCGCGTCTATGTGCCGAACCGCTCCTCCAACAGCGTCTCGGTGATCGACACCGTCACCTTGAAGGAGGTCGACCGCTTCCCGGTCGGCAGCAAGCCGCAGCATGTTATTCCGTCCTGGGATTTGAAGACGCTGTGGGTCGCCAACAACGGCACCGGCAAAAACGGCAGCCTGACGCCGATCGACCCGATGACGGCCATGCCCGGCCAGCAGATCCCGGTCGACGACCCCTACAATCTGTATTTCATGCCGGACGGCAGCGCGGCAATTGTCGTCGACGAGGCGATGGAGCAGCTCGATTTCCGCGACCCGCACACCATGACGTTGAAATCGAGCCTGCCGACGCCGACTTGCCCGGGCATCAACCATGCCGACTTCTCTGCCGACGGTTCCTACGCGATCTTCACCTGCGAATATGGCGACGGCGGCCTAGCCAAGATCGACCTGAAGAACCAAAAGCTGCTCGGCCATCTCGACTTCTCCAGGATGGGCATGCCGCAGGACATCCGCCTGTCGCCCGACGGCAAGGTCTTCTACGTCGCCGACATGATGAATGACGGCGTGTTCCTGGTCGACGGCGACAGTTTTCGGGAAATCGGCTTCATCCAAACCGGCATCGGCGCGCACGGCTTCGTCGTCAGCCGCGACGGCAAGCGGCTCTACGTCTCGAACCGCGGCTCGCAGAGGATGGAGCAGGGCAAGGCCAGGGGTCCGGGAAGCGTCACGGTGATCGACTTCGCCACCCGCGCCGTGGTCGCGCAATGGCCGATCCCCGGCGGCGGCAGCCCCGACATGGGCAATGTCAGCGCCGACGGCAGGCAGCTATGGCTGTCGGGCCGCTTCGACAGCGAGGTTTATATGATCGACACCACCAGCGGCGCCGTGACGAAAATCCGCGTCGGCGCCGAGCCGCATGGCCTCACCGTGTGGCCGCAGCCGGGGCGCTACTCGCAGGGGCATACGGGGAATATGCGGTAGGGCACTTTTGTGAAGGCCCGCCATCCGAAGCTCGCAGAGCGAAGGATGGTGCCCCTAGCCGGGATCGAACCAGCACTCCTTGCGGAACTCGATTTTGAGTCGAGCGCGTCTACCAATTCCGCCATAGGGGCTCAGGCCGGGCGGCCTGGATGGGCGCGGACTATACGGTTGGACGGCCTTTCGTCAACTGGCCTGTTGCGGATTTGCCGGCACCGCTTGGGCCAAACAGCATCCGGCGGTCTTGTAAGGACCACCGCCATTGTGCGCGGCAGGAAATCTTTCTAGAGAGGCGAATGTTTAAGGTGCCCGGTCGATAATGACGGCTGCGGCGCTTTGGGTCCTTGTTTCGTACGTGCCGGTGGCCGAAAACCGCTGCGCCGTTTGGGGTGACATGCATTAGGTAATTCCAGGAAAAGCGCAGCGGTTTTCCCGTCCGGAATTGTGTCAATCGCATTAGGAGAGCCGATGCTTCGCGGACTTTACGACTGGACCCTGTCGCTGGCGGCGCGCAAATCGGCCGAATGGTGGCTGGCCTTCATTGCCTTCGTCGAAAGCTCGGTCTTCCTGGTGCCGGCCGACGTGCTCTTCCTGCCGATGGCGCTGTCCAAACCCCAGCGCGCCTATCGCTATGCGCTGATCGCCACGGTCGCTTCGGTTCTGGGCGGCGTCGCCGGCTGGTTCATCGGCCACTATGCCTATGAGGCAGTCGCCAAGCCGGTGCTTGAATTCTACGGCAAATATGATGAGTTCGAGCAGTTGCGCACCTCGTCCGGCGTCGGCTTCATCATCCTGATGCTGGTCACCTCGGGCGCGGCCCATCTGCCGCCGATCAAGGTGGTGACGATCCTGTCCGGCGTCATCGGCGTCAATCTCCTGCTCTTCATCGGGCTCGCGATCGTGGCGCGCGGCGCCCGTTTCCTGCTGCTTGCCTGGCTGCTTCGCCGCTATGGCGAGGAGATCAGGGAGTTCATCGAAAAGCGCTTGGGATTGATTGTCGGCGCCGGCGCCGCTGCCCTGATTTTGCTCTATATCCTCGTCAGATACGCCCACGGATAGCGACGCAACAACGGACCGATAGATGACCGCGACCATGAATGCCGACACCGGACGCCAGCGCATGCGCGCGGCGCTGTTTCTCGCCGTCGCCATGGCCGCGACGGTCGGCTCGGCGCTCGCCTTCCAATATATCGGCGGCTACATCCCCTGCCATCTCTGCCTGGAGCAGCGCACGCCCTACTATATCGGCGTGCCGCTGATGCTGCTGGCGGCGATCGCCTCGATGCTGCGAGCGCCGGCCTGGGTGACGCGCGGGCTGCTCGCGATCGGCGGCTTGCTGATGCTCTACGGCCTCTATCTCGGCGTCTATCATTCGGGCGTCGAATGGGCATGGTGGCAAGGTCCGGCCGACTGCACCGCCGGCGCCGGTCCGGTCGACACTGGCGGCAAGGGCGTGCTCGACGCGCTCGACAAGTTCGTGCCGCCCTCCTGCGACAAGGCCGCACTGCGCATCCTCGGCCTGTCGCTCGCCGGCTGGAACGCCATAGCCAGCCTCGTCCTCGCCGCCGTCGCCTTCCGCAGCGCGCTCGCGCGGGATTGAGCCGACACCAAAGCGGCGGCGCGAGATCGTTCACAGAATTCGGCAGGATGAGTCGTATGAAGTGAGCGTCGAGAACCGGAGCGGAGCGTACTTACAGTGCGTGAGCACCGGAAGCGCAGAAAGCTGCGGCAGGCGACCAGCATGGCGAATTTGTGCCGAACTCTAAGGCTCCAGTTCGACATCCCAGTAGAGATAATCCATCCAGCTTTCATGCAGATGGTTGGGCGGGAACAGGCGGCCGTTGTTGTGCAGGTCATGCACCGTCGGCTGATAGGGTTTTTGCAGCGGCCACATCTTGGCCTGGGCCGGCATCAAGCCGCCCTTGCGGAGGTTGCAGGGCGAGCAGGCGGCGACGACATTCTCCCAGGTCGTCGCTCCGCCGCGATGGCGCGGGATGACATGGTCGAACGTCAGATCCTCGGGCGTTCCGCAATACTGGCACTGGAAGCGGTCGCGCAGGAAGACGTTGAAGCGGGTGAAGGCGGGATGCCTGGACGGCTTCACATAGGCTTTGAGGCTGACCACGCTCGGCAGCTTCATCGAGAAGGTCGGCGAAGAGACGGCGTGCTCGTATTCGGCGACGATGTTCACCCGGTCGAGGAAGACGGCCTTGATGGCGTCCTGCCACGACCAGAGCGACAGGGGATAGTAGCTGAGCGGACGGTAGTCCGCGTTCAGCACCAGCGCGGGAAGCCCATCCGGAGATACGGCAACCGTCACGTCCTTCGCCTCCTTGCTTCTAGAACCGAACGGCGCGGATACTGTAAGCCCGACATGACAGGGATGTGAAGCGGATTGTCGTGCGTCGAAATCGCCAAAACCGCATGATTTTCAGGCTTTTTTTGCCATTTCGATAGTCGGCGCCGCATCCCTGCCCTTCAATTCCCGGTAATAAGCCCAAAAAAGCCGCGACGCGACACCCCGCCACGGCCTCCATGATTCGGCCAGCCGGATAAGCATTTTCTCCGGCGGACGCGGGTCGATGCCGAGCGCATGGCCGACCGCCGTCTGCAAGGCGACGTCGCGCGCGGGAAACACATCCGGATGGCCGGCGGCAAACAAAAGGTAGCATTCCGCCGTCCAAGGACCGATGCCGGGCACGGCCGTCATCGCTGCGATCGCCTCGCCGGCGTCCAGCGTGCACAGGTGATCGAGATCCAGCCCGCCGGCCACCGCTTCAGCGACGGCGAGCAGCCCGCGCTGTTTCGGCCGCGACAGCCCGGCCTCGCGAAACACGCCCTCGTCGGCGGCAAGGATCGCCTGCGGCGTCAGCGGATCGACAAGCTTCACCAGCCGCCCGAAGATGGCGTCGGCGCTGGCGCGGGAAACTTGCTGTGAAACGATAATGGAAGCGAGGCTCTGAAAGCCAGGTTCCGACAGCCGCAGCGGCACTTTGCCCGCCCGGCCGCGCACGGCCGCCAGCCGCGGATCGATCCGGCAGAGCGCGTCGAGCCCTGTCGCAATGTCGTCCAGCGAGGCGATGCGTTGCACGTTGCTTGTTCCCAGGGCGCCCGCGAAATGGCAATTGATGGCTAACTAGCAACCGGCGGAAGCGCCTTTCAACCCGAATACCGCCCGAGATATGACACTCCTGACATTCCGCTTCGCGCCGAGCCCCAATGGCCAATTGCATCTCGGCCATGCCTACTCGGCTCTGCTCAACCAGCGCATGGCGGCGCAGGTCGGCGGGCGCCTGCTGCTGCGCATCGAGGATATCGATGTCACCCGCTGCACACCCGAATTCGAAGCCGGCATTTTTCGCGACCTCGAATGGCTGGGAGTGCACTGGGAAGAACCGGTGCGCTGCCAGTCCGAGCATTTCGCCGAATACCGGGAGGTGCTGGACCGGTTGATCGCCGAGGAACTCGTTTATCCGGCCTTCATGAGTCGCGGCGAGATCCGCGCCTTTATCGCCGAGACCGGCGGCCGCGACTGGCCGCGCGATCCGGACGGCGTGCCGCTCTATCCGCCGCTCGACAAGCACTTGCCGGTGAAGGAACGCAAGCGGCGGATCGCGGACAACATGCCTTTCGCCTGGCGGCTTGACGTCGAGGCGGCGATGGCGCGCGTCACGGCCGGCCTGTCATGGGTGGAGTTCACCGACGAGACGATGTCGGCGACGCGAGCAATCGAAGCGCAACCACGGGCCTGGGGCGACGTCATCGTCGCCCGCCGCGACATCCCGACCAGTTACCATCTCGCCGTCGTCGTCGACGACGCGCTGCAGGCTGTCAGCCATGTCGTGCGCGGCCAGGACCTCTATTCGGCGACCGGGGTGCAGTGCCTGCTGCAGCAACTGCTCGGCCTGCCACAGCCGCGTTATTTCCACCACCGCCTGATCCTCGGTCCCAACGGCAGGAAACTGTCAAAGAGCTTCAAGGACACTGGCCTGGCCTCCCTCCGGGAGGCGGGCATGTCGCCGCAGGACGTCAGACGATTGGTCGGTTTTTAGCTGGCTAGAGGCGCGCCATCCCGGCCTTGATCAGCGCCAGCACGCTGATGAAGACAAAGGCGCCGCCCAGCCCGCAGGCCACCGCCAGCTTGAGATCGCTCAGGCTGATGCCATGCTTGTTTGCGACCCCCACCGCGACGAAAAAGCCGAAGATGAACAGCAGTGTGTTGCCGGTCGGGCCGAAGCCGCTCTCCCCCATGATCGCGTCGAGCGCCGTGCCGAAGAAGAAGCCGAAGCCGGCGATGATCGCGAAGGCGAACAACAGCCAGGTCGTGTCCAGATGCAAAAACATGCCCCACCATGGCGCGGCGACGCGCCATGCCCCTCTTGGCACGGTTTGATGAATTCAACTTAGCTTATGGATCAACCGTTTCGTTTTGCTTGCGGGATTGAACGGCATTAGAGCAATTGCCGTCATCAACCGTTCATCCCGGCAGCCTCCCCCATGCAGAGCATCAAGCGGTTCATTCCCGCCTCCTTCGTCGTTCTGTGGGCGACCGGCTTCATCGGCGCGCGCTATGCCATGCCCTGGGCGGAACCCTTCACCTTCCTTGCCATCCGCTTCGTGATCGCGGCGGCCCTGTTCGCGGGGCTGACCGTTCTGCTTGGCTCGCGCAAGGCGACGCGCGAAGAGGCGCTGCACGCAACGGTGGCCGGCGTCCTCATGCATGGTGTCTATCTCGGCGCCGTCTTCTGGGCGATCCACAGGGGCATGCCGGCCGGGTTTTCGGCGCTGATCGTCGGCCTGCAGCCGTTGATCACCGCCGTGCTCGCCGGAAAGTTCCTCGGCGAAGCGATCCTGCCGCGCCATTGGGCCGGCCTCGCCGTCGGCCTTCTCGGCGTCGTCATCGTGCTGTGGCCGAAGCTGGGCGCGCTGGGCGGCGGCGTCACGCCGGCGACGCTGACGGCTTCGCTCGTCTCCGTGCTTGGCATGAGCGCCGGCACCATCTGGCAGAAGCGCTATGCCTCAGGCGGCGATCTGGTGTCGGCGACGATGTGGCAGTATGTCGGCGGCTCCGCCGTGATGATCCTTGGCTCGCTCGCCTTCGAGACCCGCGCCGTCACCGTCAATGGCGAATTGATCTTCGCCATGGCCTGGCTGGTCCTGGTGCTGTCGGTCGGCGCCATATTCCTGCTGATGGTGATGATCAGGGATGGTGAGATGTCGAAGGTCGCCTCGCTGTTCTACCTGGTGCCGGCCGTAACCGCGGTCATCGCCTGGCTGCTTTTCAACGAACAGCTCAATCTGCTGCAGATCGCCGGCATGGCGATCGCCACGCTCGGCGTCGCCCTGGCGACGGCGCGGCAGGCGAGGAAAGGGGAACTGGGGAATTGAAGAACTGGGGAACTGGAGAATTGAGGAATTGAGGAATTGAGGAATTGAAGAATTGAAGAATTGAAGAAGAAGGGCGGAGCCAAGCGTCGGCGCATTTTCCCCAGTTCCTCAATTCTTCAATTCTCCAGTTCTTCAGTTCCTCTTCTGACCGGCGCCAACTCACCCAACCCGCGCTCGGGCTTCGAGATAACGGCTGATCGCGGCGTTGAGCTCGCCGCCGAGGATGAAGATCGCCGAGATGATGTAGAGGAAGACGACCGCGATCATGATCGAGGCGAGCCCGGCATAGGTCGTCACATAGGACGAGAAATGGTCGAGATAGGTGGCAAAGATCGTCGACCCGACCAGCCAGGCGACCAGCGTGAAGACGATGCCCGGTATGATCGAGACGAAGCGCCGCTTGCCGGCCGGCAGCCAGATATGCACGGAGAACAGCCCGATGACGATGACCGTCGAGGCGATCACGTAACGCCAGATGGTGATCGTGCCCATATACGGCTTGATCCACTCCAGATGCGCCTCCGCCAGCCGTGCGAGCAGCGGCGCGAACACCAAAAGCACGCTGATGGCGAGAAAGCAGGCGGTGGCGATCAGGACGAAGATGATGCTTTGCACCCGGCGGTGGATGATGCCGCGCGTCTCGGTGACCCGATAGGCGCGGTTGAGCGAAGTGCGCAGGGCTTCGATGCCGTTGGAAGCGAAATAGGCCGCAAGCAGCACGCCATAGGTCAGAAGGTCGGTGCGGCGCACCGTGAGCACGTTGAGCACCTCATGCGCGATCGGCTTGGCGATCTGCTCCGGCCATGTGTCGAAGACCAGATGCACGGCCGTGTCGGCGAAGGCGCGCGCGCCGAGGAAGCTGGCAAGCGTGGTGGCGAAGATCAGGAACGGAAACAGTGCCATCAGCGAGGTGATCGCCAGATGGCTGGCCATCGCCCAGCCGTCATCAGTGTTGAAGTGGCCTATCGCATCGTAGAGCACGCGCTTGAGGGCGACGATATTCCGCAGCAAGGGCCCGCGCTCCGCTCGATTGTATCAACGCCGCGAATATGGGAAGTGATTGCGGTAAATGGCAACCCCAGGTCTCACAACGCGCCCCGCGGCAGAAGAGTTGCGCACCGTCATCGTCACCGGCGCCTCCTCCGGCATCGGCGCCTATTGCGCGCGGGCGTTGAAGGCGGAAGGCTGGCGGGTCTTCGCCACGGCGCGCAAGCCGGCCGACATCGCAGCCCTCGAGGCCGACGGCCTGGAGGCCTTCTATCTCGACTATCGCGAGCCCGAATCCATCGCCGCCTTGGTCGATGCGGTGCTGGAGCGGACCGGCGGCACGCTTGACGCGCTCTTCAACAACGGCGCCTACGCCCAGCCCGGCGCCGTCGAGGACCTGCCGGTCGCAGCACTTCGCGAGCAGTTCGAGGCCAATTTCTTCGGCTGGCACGATCTCACCCGGCGGGTCGTGCCGGTCATGCGCCGCCAGGGGCACGGCCGGCTTGTCCACTGCTCCTCTATCCTCGGACTGGCTCCGGTCCGCTTCCGCGGCGCCTATTCGGCCTCCAAGCACGCCATCGAAGGCCTGATGCTGTGCATGCGCCAGGAGCTCGAAGGCAGCGGCATTCACCTTTCCCTCATCGAACCGGGACCTGTGACGTCGAAGATCGCCAGCAATGGCCTGCCCTGGTTCCTAAAAAACATCGACGTCGAAAATTCCGTCCACCGCGCCGATTATCAGGCGCAGCTCGCAAGGCTTCAGGCGGGCGGCAGCGTGTCGAAGCTGAAGCCGGGGCCGGAGAGCGTGCACAGGGCGTTGCGCCACGCGCTTCTGTCACAGCGCCCGCGCCCGCACTATGTGGTAACGGTGCCGGCCAGGATCGGCGCGGCGCTGAAACGCATCCTGCCGGCCTCCCTGCTCTACCGCGTGCTCGCCAGGCGCGCCTGACCGAACCTGAACCGGAGCCAGCCAGATGCTCATCATCTTCAAAATCCTCGCCATCGTCGCGATGGCCGCCGTGGTGATCGTGCTGGTTCGCGGCCTGATCAACATGATGCGCGGCGGCTCCGGCTTCACCTCGAACAAGCTGATGCAGGCGCGCATCATGTTGCAGGCCGTGGCCCTGGCGCTGCTGTTGCTGGTTGTCTATTTCACGCGCAAATAGAGGACTTTGAGAGGACGGCGTGGTCAAGCTCAACAAGATCTACACCCGCACCGGCGACGACGGCACCACCGGGCTCGGCACCGGCGAGCGGCGGCTGAAATCCGACCTGCGCGTCGACGCCTATGGCACCGTCGACGAGGCCAATGCCTGCATCGGCATGGCCCGCGTCCACACCGGCGCCGAGCATCCGGCGATCGACGCCATGCTGTCGCGTATCCAGAACGATCTGTTCGATCTGGGCGCCGACCTCGCCGTGCCGGACGACGGCAGGCCGCTGGGATACGAGCCGCTGCGCATCATCGCGGCCCAGACCGACCGCGTCGAACAGGATATCGACGCGCTCAACAAGGAACTGCAGCCGCTGAAATCCTTCGTGCTGAACGGCGGCACGCCCGCCGCGGCCGCGCTCCATCTTGCCCGCACCGTGGCGCGCCGCGCCGAGCGCCTGATGGTGGCGCTGGCGCAGGATCCGGCCGAGCATGTCAACCGCGAGGCGCTCAAATATATCAACCGTGTTTCGGATTTCCTGTTCGTCGCCGCCCGCGCGGTCAATGACAATGGAAAGGCCGACGTGCTATGGGTTCCCGGCAAGAACCGCTGAATCCGGAGGCGGGAGGGTCCGATGTTCATCCCGCTTTACGACACCAACAGGCTGCGCCATATCCGGCTGCAATATGTGACGATCGGCCTGATCGTGGCGAATGTGCTGGTCTACCTGGCGACCACGCTCGGCGGTGAGAACTTCACCAATGCCGCGGTTCTCGGTCTCGGCTTCATCCCGTCGGTGGTTCACGACAAGGTCGAGCTCTCGCCCGAATTCGTCGTCATCCCCGAGAGTCTCAGCTACCTCACCTATTCCTTTCTGCATGCCGACATCTTCCATCTCGGCGGCAACATGCTGTTCCTCTGGGTGTTCGGCGACAATGTCGAGGATGCGCTCGGCCATATCCGCTATCTGATCTTTTACCTCGCCTGCGCCATCGCCGGGGCCTTCTTCCAAGGGTTGGTGGCCTGGGATTCGCAGGTGCCGTTGATCGGCGCCTCGGGCGCCATCGCCGGGGTCGTCGCCGCCTACCTGATCCTCTACCCCCGGGTAAAGGTCTGGGTGCTGGCCTTTGCCCGCATTCCGTTGCGCATCCCGGCCTTCATTCCGCTGATCCTATGGATCCTGTTCCAGATCGTGATGTTCGCCGCGGCCGGCGAGGACCAGATCTCCTGGGCATGCCATATCGGCGGCATCATCGCCGGATCGATCCTGGTGCTGGTGCTGCGCAGCCGCGGCGTGCCGCTGCTGGCTGGCGCCGACGGCGAGCCGGACCCGACGCCCAACGTCCAGCAGCCGCCTGTTCCTGTCGAGCTGGCCGCGAGCGATCCGGCCCAGCCCGCGGCGCAATGGGGCCGTGGAGCAGCGGCGCCCCGGGACTGAACCGATTTGGGTGCGTCGTGGGATATTGACGCGCCGATTTGTCGCCACTACGGAAACGGCACAGTTGGGCGGATATTCCGTCCGCGATGTCGGCTTTCGACAACTCTGACAGGGCGCACGCTGCTATAGCGCCCCGACTATCTCAGGAGAGGTGACAGGAAAATGAAGATCCTTGTGCCCGTGAAGCGGGTTGTGGACGCCAACGTCAAGGTCCGGGTGAAGGCCGACGGACTGGGCGTCGAGCTTGCCAACGTCAAGATGGCGATGAACCCGTTCGACGAGATCGCGGTCGAGGAAGCGATCCGCATCAAGGAAGCCGGCAAGGCGGAAGAGATCATCGTCGTGTCGATCGGCCCGCAGCAGGCGCAGGAGACGCTCCGCACCGCGCTCGCCATGGGCGCCGACCGCGCCATCCTGGTCAAGACCGACGAGCAGACCGAGCCGCTCGGCGTGGCCAAGGTGCTGAAGGGCGTGGTCGAGGCGGAGGCGCCCGGCCTCGTCATCCTCGGCAAGCAGGCGATCGACGACGATTCGAACCAGACCGGCCAGATGCTGGCGGCACTGCTTGGTTGGCCGCAAGGGACCTTCGCGTCCAAGATCGTGCTCGAAGGCGATCAGGCCAAGGTGACGCGCGAAGTCGACGGCGGGCTGCAGACGGTGGAACTGAAGATGCCGGCGATCGTCACCGCCGACCTTCGCCTCAACCAGCCGCGCTATGCCTCGCTGCCCAACATCATGAAGGCCAAGAAGAAGCCGCTCGATGAGAAGAGCCCGGCCGACTACGGCGCCGACGTCAAGCCGCGCCTCAAGGTGATCAAGACCGAGGAGCCCGGCGGCCGCAAGGCGGGCGTCAAGGTCAAGAGCGTGGCCGAACTGGTCGAAAAGCTTAAGAACGAAGCCGGCGTGCTTTAAAGCGATCGGGAAAGGATAAAGAAAATGGCAATTCTCCTCATCGCCGAACATGATAATGCGAGTCTTTCCGACCAGACCGCCAAGGCGCTGTCGGCGGCGCTGCAGATCGGCTCCGATGTCGACGTGCTGGTGGCCGGCAAGGGCGCCAAGGGCGTGGTTGATGCCGCCGCCAAGCTGAAGGGTGTACGCAAGGTGATGCTGGCCGAGGCCGACGAGCTTGCCGAGCGTCTCGCCGAGCCGACGGCGGCGCTGGTCGTTTCGCTCGCCGGCTCCTATGACGCGATCGTCGCGCCCGCGACCTCGTCGGGCAAGAACGTCGCGCCGCGCGTGGCGGCACTCCTCGACGTCGCCCAGGTGTCCGAGATCATCGAGGTTGTCTCGCCCGACACCTTCAAGCGGCCGATCTATGCCGGCAACGCCATCCAGACCGTGCAGTCGACCGACGCCAAGAAGGTCATCACGGTGCGCACCGCGTCCTTCGCGGCGGCGCCCGAAGGCGGCTCGGCCGCGGTCGAGACGGTCGGCGCCGCTGCCAATCCAGGCCTCTCCTCCTTCATCGAGAACAAGCTCTCCGAGAACGACCGTCCGGAGCTGACCTCGGCCAAGATCATCATCTCGGGCGGCCGCGCGCTTGGTTCCTCGGAGAAGTTCCAGGAAGTCATCCTGCCGGTCGCCGACAAGCTCGGCGCCGCGGTCGGCGCCTCGCGCGCCGCAGTCGACGCCGGCTATGCACCGAACGACTGGCAGGTCGGCCAGACCGGCAAGGTGGTCGCGCCCGACCTCTACATCGCTGTCGGCATCTCCGGCGCCATCCAGCACCTGGCCGGCATGAAGGACTCGAAGGTGATCGTCGCCATCAACAAGGACGAGGAAGCGCCGATCTTCCAGGTCGCCGATTACGGCCTGGTCGGCGATCTCTTCGTCATCCTGCCGGAGCTGCAAAAGGCGCTTTGACGCCACCGGTTCTGGCATATTAAAATCGGAAGGGTGGGGTAGACGAAGTCGCCCCGCCCTTTTAGTTTGCACTGCACAAAAAGCGGGCCATCAAGGCCTGAAGCCAATCCGGCGGGTTTGCGTCCGGATTGCAGGAAATGAACAACAGGAGCGTTTCCGCGCTTCAAGACGCGGAAGATGCTCCGGACGGGATCGGGGTCATGAGCAAGATCGAGACGATCGGCATTGTCGGCGCGGGTCAGATGGGTGGCGGTATCGCCCATGTCTCGGCGCTGGGCGGCTACAAGGTCCTGATCCACGACGTGTCGCCCGACCGTATCGAGAAGGGCATCGCCACCATCAGCGGCAACATGGCGCGCCAGGTCGGTTCCGGCAAGCTCGAGGAGAAGGCGCGCAACGAAGCAATGGCGCGTATTTCCGCCGCCCCGACCATGGCCGATCTCGCGGCCGCCGATCTGGTGATCGAAGCGGCGACCGAGGATGAGACGGTCAAGCGCAAGATCTACGCGCAGCTTTGCCCGCAGCTCAACCCGGAAGCGATCCTGGCGACAAACACCTCGTCGATCTCGATCACCCGGCTTGCCGCGCAGACCGACCGGCCGGAACGCTTCATCGGCATTCATTTCATGAACCCGGTGCCGGTGATGAAGCTGGTCGAGCTGGTGCGCGGCATCGCCACCGAGGACCAGACCTTCGAGGTCGCCAAGAGCTATGTGAAGCACCTCGACAAGACGATCACCGTTTCCGAGGATTTCCCGGCCTTCATCGTCAACCGCATCCTTTTGCCGATGATCAACGAGGCGATCTACACGCTCTATGAGGGCGTCGGCACGGTCGACGCCATTGATACCGCCATGCGGCTCGGCGCCAACCACCCGATGGGACCGCTGCAGCTTGCCGACTTCATCGGCCTCGACACCTGCCTGTCGATCATGCAGGTGCTGCATGAGGGCCTGTCGGATTCGAAATACCGCCCCTGCCCGCTGCTGGTGAAATATGTCGAGGCCGGCTGGCTCGGCCGCAAGACCGGCCGCGGCTTCTACGACTATCGCGGCGACCATCCGGTGCCGACGCGCTGATCTTCCCCGGCTGAACCCTTTCGAAACGGCTCAGGACGCCGCGGCGAGCGGCGGAAGTGGCACGCCGCCGTTCGAAATTTCGCCTGTCGAAACTTCGTCGGGCGCGGCGGAAACGCAGCCGCGCCCGGCCGCCTTGGCGGCATAGCAGGCGGCGTCGGCGCGGGCGATGATCTCGTCCACTTCGCCGCAACCGGCGCGGATCGGCGCAAGCCCGATGCTGGCGCCAATCGAATGCGGGCGCCCGTCCCAGCTGAAGTCGAGATTGCCGATGGCGTCGATGATCGAGCGCGCCGCGATCGGCCCGCACGCCGCGGCGCCCGATTTGAGAACGACGGCGAACTCGTCGCCGCCGAGCCGCGCGACGATGTCTTCCGGGCCAAGCACATTGCGCAGGGCGTCGGCCACGCGCTTGAGCAGCGCATCGCCCGCGGCATGGCCGCCGGTGTCGTTGACCGCCTTGAAGTGATCGAGATCGACGAACATGAACTGATGCTCGCCGCCATTGAGGCGGCACTGGTCGACCAGGTCCTCCATGATGCGGATGAAGCTCGAGCGATTGGCGAGCCCGGTCAGCGCGTCGTGGGCGGCGGCGTAGGCCAGCTGGCGCTGCAGGGCGCGCGCGTCGCTGAAATCCTGGAAGACGATGACGAGACCGCAGAACTCGTCGCGGTCGTTCATGATCGGCGACACCACCTGGCGGATGCTGCAGCGCGTGTCGTCGCGCCGGACAAGCACAGCGCGCGTGTTCTGGTCGCAGTGCGGCTGCTCGCTCGCGGAAGGGCGCGAGAGCCCGATTTTCTGCCCGCTTTCCTCGTCGACCGCCCAGTAGACATGGCCGAGCAGCTTGCCCAGGGCCTCGCCGACCACGACGCCGGTGAGTTTTTCCGCGACCGGGTTCATAAAGGTGATGCGGTTGGCGGCATCGGTGCAGATCACCGCATCGCCGATCGACTGCAACGTCACCCTGAGACGCTCTTTCTCGTCGGCCAGCATGGCCGCCGAAACCATCAGCCGCGCCTCGGCCTCCTTGCGTTCCGTGATATCGGTCAGGCTGCCGATTGCCCGGATCAGCCGGCCCTCGCCATCGCGCTCGATCGCCTTGCCGCGGTCGAGAATCCAGACCCAGCGGCCGTCCTTGTGCCGCATCCGGAACTCGGCCTCGAAAAAGGGCGTCTCGCCGGCAAGATGCGCGCGATCCGCCTCGGCGACGCGTTCCTGGTCGTCGGGATGGATCATGGCCAGCCAGCGATCGGGGTCGCCGTCGAGCTCGCCATCGGCATAGCCCAGCATCTTCACCCAGGTTTCGGAATAGGTGGTGCCGCCCTTGCGCATATCGAGGCTCCAGATACCCTGTCCGGCACTGGTGAGCGCGAAATTCCACCGGTCTTCTGCCTCGGCGATGCGCGCCTCGGCCTGCTTGCGCGCATCGATGTCCTCGATCTGCGACACCAGATAGAGCGGACGGCCCGTCTCCTCTTCACGAATGACCGAGCCGGCGAGCTGCGCCCAGACCGGGGTGCCGTCCTTGCGCAGATACCGCTTCTCGAAATGGAAGGAGTGGATCTTGCCTTCCTTCAGGCTCGTCATCGTCTCGCGGCCGATCTGCAGGTCGTCGGGATGCGTGATCTGGAAGAAGGTCAACGCCTCGATTTCCGAGCGTGTGTAGCCGAGCATGTCGGCGAAGGCAGGGTTGGCCTGAAGGATGCGGCCATCGAGGCCGACAATGGCGACGCCGATCGCCGAATCCTCCATGGCCCGGCGGAAGCGTTGCTCGCTCTCGGCAATCTGCCGGCGGTCGTCGATGATCTTGCGGATGAACAGCGCCGAGACAAACAGCGTGACGGCCGTGACGGCGACGGATATCTGCAGGCAGACCTTCAACGCGTCCGCGGCGAGTTCCAGCGCCGGCAACAGGACCGATGCGGTCAAGGCAACGAGTCCGGCTGCCATCAAGACGGGCACGGCGCGCTTGCCGGCCCGCGGACCTTTCCAACTCAACCACGCCACAATGCGATCCCACCCAATGCGCGACTGCGCGTTGCCACAACTCTGGCGGATCGATTTTAAGGAATGGTTGCATGAGCGGCAGCGGCCGCTCCGATAACCGGCAAACAATTGCCGGTATGATTAAGGTACTGTTTCAAAACCGTACCGAAGGATCGGTGTAATCCTACCAGCGGACGAAAAACCGTCCGCCAAGCGCGCCGAGCGCGGTGAGGAAGCCGATCGCGACCGTATACCAGGTGGCGACGAAGAGCGGCGAATCGTCGAAGCAATGCGCGGCGTAAAAGGTCGCCGCGAGCCCGCCGGCGAGCAGGCCGGCCACCGCGCCCGCCAACACCGGCCGCGTCGGCGCGCCATAGCGCAGCATGCCGAGGAAGATAGCCAGCGGGCCGATGCCGATCAGCGGGATGAAGCTCATGCAGATCATCATGTTCGAGCCGATGAGCCGCTTGCCCCAATCGGCCTCGGGCACGACGAAAAGCTCGAGAACCACCGCCAGCACCACCAGAAGCGGCGCGGCGATCATCCAGGCCATCGCCCGCATGGTCGAAGCACCCGGCATCGACAGCGCGCGAATCAGCGCGAAAGCACTGGCGGCGAGCGTCAGCGTGAACACGAATTTGGACATGAAGCGCATCGTATGCATGGCCGACATGATGTCGGGACGCGGCCCGATGGTCGCAAAGAAGACCATCGCCGCGATCGCCATGGCCACGCCGACCGCCAGCCACCAGGCCCTGCCCATCGGCATCGCCTCGTCGCGGGCATCGGCGTCGAGCGCCTTGATGAGATCCTCTGTCCTCATGTCGCTGTTCGTCCAAATCTTTTGGCGATCGCGGCCAGGCCGCGATGCAGCGACACGCGCACCGCCGTCTCGCTGATGCCGAGCTTGCTCGCCGTCTCGCCGATCGAATGGCCATCGACCGAGATCGATGCCACCACGGAGCGTTGCGCCGGCGGCAGGCCGTCTAGCGCCCGGTTGATGTCGCGCTCGCTCACTGTTTCCGCCTCCGGCTCGGCGAAGGTTTCGGCGATCTCGTCGATCTCGACCTCGATGCGCCGCCCGCGCCGGCGGAACGCATCGATCAGCTTGAAGCGGGCGATCGCATAGACCCAGGGCAGCACCGGCGCATCAGGCCGCCAGGTGTGGCGTTTGACATGAATGGCCAGCAAGGTTTCCTGCACGACATCCTCGGGATCGACCCCGCCTTGAACGATCTTGCGCCGGACAAAGCCGCGAACGAGGGCGGCGATCCCGTGCAGAAAGTCGGCATAAGCCCTTTCGTCTCCCGCGATCGCGGCCCTGAGCAGCCGGGAAAGCTCGGCCTCGTCCTTGCCGGTCACAAGAGTTTACCCCCAATGTTCGCGTCTCGGCCCTGGTTTGTTACGTGGCCGGCGAAATAATGTCCAAGCCAAACTGCCGCAAAATCACGAAAGTTTGCGGAACGGCGACCGATTGAAGCAGGATCACAATGTTGACTATAACAATCATGTATTGATAGGTGCAGCCGTGCCCAAAACCCCTGTCTCGAAGTGAGGACGATGCCCATGAAAATTGCCCTTTCCACACTCGCCGGCGCCGCGCTGGCGCTCGGCCTGACCGCAGGCTCCGCCATGGCCAAGGATCAAGGCATCGTCGTCTACAATGCCCAGCATGAAAGCCTCGCCAAGGAATGGGCAGCGGGCTTCACCAAGGAAACCGGCATCAAGGTCACGCTGCGCAACGGCGGCGACAGCGACTTCTCCAACCAGATCGTCGCCGAGGGAGCGGCCTCGCCGGCCGACGTGTTCCTGACCGAGAATTCGCCGGCAATGGCGCTGGTCGAAGCCGCCGGACTGTTCGCGCCGGTCGACGCCGATACGCTGGCGCAGGTTCCGCAGGAATACCAGCCGTCGACTGGCAAATGGGTCGGCGTTGCCGCCCGCAGCACCGTCTTTGCCTATAACAAGGACAAGCTGAAGGAAGACCAGTTGCCGAAGTCGCTGCTCGATCTTGCCGATCCAAGCTGGAAGGGCCGCTGGGCCGCCTCGCCGTCCGGCCCCGACTTCCAGGCCATTGTCAGCGCCCTGCTTGAGCTCAAGGGCGAGGCCGCTACCGCCGACTGGCTGAAGGCGATGAAGGAGAATTTCACCGCCTACAAGGGCAACTCGACGGTGATGAAGGCGGTCAATGCCGGCGAGATCGATGGCGGCGTGATCTATCACTATTACTATTTCGGCGATCAGGCCAAGACCGGCGAGAACAGCCGGAATGTCGCCCTGCATTATTTCAAGAACCAGGATCCGGGCGCCTTCGTGTCGATCTCCGGCGGCGGCGTGCTGGCGTCGAGCAAGCACCCGAAGGAAGCCCAGGCATTCCTGAAGTGGGTGACCGGCAAGGGCGGCCAGGACGTGCTGAAGACCGGAACGTCCTATGAATATGCGGTCGGCAAGGATGCCCAGTCCAACCCGAAGCTGGTGCCGCTGGCCGATCTGCAGGCGCCGAAAGTGGATCCGGCCAGATTGAATTCCAAGAAGGTCATCGAACTGATGACGCAAGCCGGCTTGCTTTAGTTCGCGTTCGTCCTAAAAGGGCGAACGACCGTGCTCCCGCGGCAATTCGCCTTCCGCGGGAGCGTTTTTGTTTGGAGATCGCCTCGTCGATGACAGTCGACTGCGCTTCGACCCGCCTGCATGGCACATCGCACCGCTTCCGCCGGCAGGCGGAGGCGACCCAGCGGCCTGCCTGATGCAATCGGCGATCGACATGACGCCGGCAATGCTGCCGGCCGGGATGAAGAAGCACCGGTCCGCGTCGTGGATCACGCTCGCCGCGGCCCTCATCTCGCTCGTTGCGCTGCTGCCGCTCGCCTTCATCGTCTGGGTCGCGATCCAGACCGGCTGGGACACCGCGGCGGCGCTGGTCTTCCGCCCGCGCGTCGGCGAATTGCTGGTCAACACCGTGCTCCTCGTGGTCGTCACGGTGCCGATCGCCATCGTGCTGTCGGTGGCGCTGGCCTGGCTGACAGAGCGCAGCGACCTGCCGGGCAACCGCTGGTGGTCCTGGCTGTCGGTCGCACCGCTCGCCATCCCCGCTTTCGTGCACTCCTATGCCTGGATCAGCTTCGTTCCGGGCCTGCACGGGCTGTGGGCCGGCGTGCTGGTCTCCGTTATCGCTTATTTCCCATTCCTTTACCTGCCGATCGCCGCCGCGCTGCGCCGCCTCGATCCGGCGCTGGAAGATGCGGCCGCGGCGCTTGGCCTTGGCCCGTGGCGGGTCTTCGCGCGTGTCGTGCTGCCGCAGCTGAGGCTCGCCATCTGCGGCGGCTCGCTGCTGGTCGGCCTGCATCTCTTGGCCGAATACGGCCTCTATGTCTTCATCCGTTTCGACACCTTCACCACCGCGATCGTCGACCAGTTCCAGTCGACCTTCAACGGTCCGGCGGCCAACATGCTGGGCGCCGTGCTGGTGGTCTGCTGCCTCTTCCTGCTCGCCCTCGAGGTGATGATACGCGGCGAAGAGCGCTATGCCCGCGTCGGTTCCGGCGCCGCGCGCAAGCAGCAGCGCGCTCGCCTCGGCCGCGCCACCTTGCCATGCCTGCTTTTGCCGGCCGGCGTCGCGCTGCTGTCGCTCGGCGTGCCCTTCGTCACGGTCGGCCGCTGGCTGCTTGCCGGGGGCACCGAAGTCTGGCGGTGGGACGAGATCGGCCTGGCGCTCGGCCAGACGCTGTTCCTCGCCATCGCCGGCGCGGTGCTTGCAACGCTGGCCGCCATGCCGATGGCCTGGATTTCGATCCGCGCGCCGGGGCCGCTGCAACGGCTGCTCGAGAGCTGCAACTATATCGTCGGCGCGTTGCCGGGCGTGGTCATCGCGCTGGCGCTGGTGACCATCACCGTGCGCGTCGCGCTGCCGCTCTACCAGACGCTGTTCACCATCCTGTTCGGTTACGCGCTGATGTTCCTGCCGCGCGCTCTGATAAGCCTGCGCGCCTCGATCGCGCAGGCGCCGGTGGAGCTGGAGCGCGCCGCCTCCAGCCTCGGCCGTCCGCCGGTCAAGGCGCTGTGGTCGACGACCATCCGCCTTTCGGCGCCGGGCGCCGCGGCCGGCATGGCGATGGTGGCGCTCGGCATCACCAACGAGCTCACCGCCACCCAGATGCTGGCGCCCAACGGCACCCGCACGCTGGCGATGGCATTCTGGTCCTATAGCGGCGAGATCGACTACGCCTCCGCCGCCCCTTACGCGCTGATCATGGTGGCGATGTCATTGCCGATGACCTGGTGGCTCTACATCCAGTCGAAGCGGATGGCCGGACGATGAGCTTTCTCGAACTCAGCGGCGTCGCGAAGAGCTACGGCCCGGTGACGGCGCTCGCCGGCGTCGACCTGAAAGTCGAAAGCGGCAGCCGCACCGCGATCGTCGGGCCGTCCGGCTGCGGCAAGACCACCTTGCTCAGGCTGATCGCCGGTTTCGAGGCGCCGGACCGCGGCCGCATCGCGCTCGACGGCAAGGTGCTCGCCAATGGCGGCGCGGCCGTGCCCGCGCATCGCCGCGGCATCGGCGTGGTGGCCCAGGACGGTGCCCTGTTCCCGCATCTCACCATCGCCGACAATATCGGCTTCGGCATCCCGCGGAATGCCGACAAGCGAGCCGAGCATATCGTCGAGCTCGCCTACATCGTCGGGCTGGACAAGGCGATCCTGAAGCGCCGCCCGCACGAGCTTTCCGGCGGGCAGCAGCAGCGCGTGGCGCTTGCCCGCGCCATGGCGATGAAGCCCCGGCTGATGCTGCTTGACGAGCCGTTCTCGGCGCTCGACACCGGGCTTCGCGCTTCGATGCGCAAGGCGGTGGCCGAGCTTCTGGAGGAGGCGGGCATCACCACCATCCTGGTCACGCACGACCAGGCAGAAGCGCTGTCCTTCGCCAGCCAGGTGGCGGTGATGCGCGAAGGGCTGTTCTCGCAGGTCGGCACGCCGCGAGAGCTCTATTTCCAACCCAGGGACAGGATGGTCGCCGAGTTCCTCGGCGACGCCATCATCGTGCCGGCCAAGATCGCGGATGGCTTCGCCGTCTCGCGGCTCGGCCGCATCGCCGTCGACACGAAGGGACGGCGCGATGTCGCCCGCATCATGCTGCGGCCCGAGCAGATCCTGCTCAAACGGACCTCGCGCGAAGGCATGTCGGGCACACCCGACATGCTGTTCGGCGAAGTGACGGACTGCGAGTTCGCGGGTTCGGTCTGCACCGTCGCGGTGCGGCTGCTCAACAGCCCGGACCCGCCCGATGCGGCCGCCATCGGCAACACGCCGCTGATCCTGCGCAGGACGGGCATGGACGCGCCGGAGATCGGCGAGATCGTGCGCTTGACCGTCACCGGCAAGGCGCATGTCTTTGCTTAGGTCGGGGTTGAGGCGTGTCGATATTCAGGTCAGGCCGAGCCGAAAACGGCGGGTTTCGAGAACCGGAGCGGAGCGTACTTGAAGTACGTGAGCACCGGAAGCGCAGGAGACCGCCGTTTGCAGGCCGGCTTCACCTGAATATCGGCATGCCTCAGCGCACGCGCTGCCCAGTTGCAGGCGACCAAAGCGGCCATTGCTCCAGGAAATCAACGCTGTGGATGACCACGCGCTGCCCATCGATCAGGATAATCGAATAGGCGGGCGGCGCCTGCTCGACCACTTCGTCGCCGACCAGGTCGAGCATGAAGCGGGCATGCAGGCCGCGCTGCACCGAGAACGGAATGCCGGCGACGGTGCCGGCGATGTCGCGATGGACATGGCCGAAGAAGATGTAGCGGACATTGCCGTGGCGGGTCAGCACGTCGATGAGCCGCTGCGGCTGTTCGAGGCCGAGCGGGTCGAGCAGAGTGAGGCCAAGCTCGACGGGTGGATGATGCAGGAAAATATAAACGGCCTTGCCTGCCGCCTCGCCAAGCCGTGCGTCGAGCCATGCAAGCCGGTTGTCGCACAACTCGCCGGTGACGCGGCCCTCCGCCATGCTGTCGAGAAAGACGAGGCGCCCTTCCGGCGTGTCGAGCACCGACTGCACGAAGCCGTTGCCGTCCGTCCCGTTATCCGGAAAGGCGGCGATCAGATTGGCGCGCCGGTCATGGTTTCCAGGCAGCAGCTGGTAAGGCACAGTGAGCCGGCTCAGCGCCGATTTCAAATCGGCATAGCTCTCGGCTTCGCCGTCGTCGGCCAGATCGCCGGTGAAGATGCAGAGCGCCGCATCTCCATGCCGAGCATTGATATGATCTATGCAGCGATCGAGCCGCTCGTTCAGATCCGCGCCATAGCGTATCTGGCGCCGACGATCGAGATGGACGTCGGTGACCTGGATGATCTTCATTCCGTGAACCCTCAGATAATTTGCAAAGTCAGCCTTGCAAGGCCCGCCTTACAGCACCGGTTCCGGCACCGAGGCCTTGAACACGTCGAGCCTGCCGCCCGTCTCCGAGGAGAAGAAGTGCAGGTCCGCTTCGGCGAACTGCAGGCCGATCGTGCTGCCCGGTTCGGAGTGGACGATCTCCGACGTCACGACAGAGAACGGCGCGCCGTCGAGATCCACATAGACGACGCGGCCGGCGCCCAATTCCTCGATGAGGTCGACGGTCGCCGCAAGCGCTCCCGGCGTGCCCGGCGCCACCATGCGCACCGCCTCCGGCCGGATACCGACCGCGACTTTCGCGCCCACGGGAACGCCCGTGCGCGACACGTTGAGCTTGCGGCTGCCTCCGAGCAATGACAGCCCGTCGAGCGTGACGGTGCCTTCGAGCATGTTCATCGCCGGCGCGCCGACAAAGGTGGCGACGAAGCGGCTCGCCGGCCGGCTATAGACTTCCGCCGGTGTGCCCACCTGCTCGACACGGCCGCCATTCATCACCACCAGCCGGTCGGCCAGCGTCATCGCCTCGACCTGGTCGTGCGTGACGAAGACGGAGGTGGCGCTGAGGCGCCGGTGCAGCTTGCGGATCTCGGAGCGCATCTGCACCCGCAGCTTGGCGTCGAGGTTGGAGAGCGGCTCGTCGAACAGGAACACCTTCGGCTCGCGGATCATGGCGCGGCCCATGGCGACGCGCTGGCGCTGGCCGCCGGAGAGCGCCATCGGCTTGCGGTCGAGCAGGTGCTCCAGTTCTAGGACCCGCGCCACCGCCTGGACGCGCTGAGCGCGTTCGGCCGACGGAACGCCGGCGACCTTCAGCGAATAGCCGATGTTCTGGGCCACGCTCATATGCGGGTAGAGCGCGTAGTTCTGGAACACCATGGCGCAGCCGCGCTCGCGCGGCTCGAGCTTGTTGACCACCGTGCCGTCGATCGCGATCGTGCCGTCGGAAATCTCTTCCAGCCCGGCGATCATTCTAAGCAGCGTGGACTTGCCGCAACCGGACGGCCCGAGGATGACGACGAATTCGCCCGAAGCGAAGTCGAGGTCGACGCCATGCACGACCTGCGTCTTGGCGTAGTTCTTCTTGACGCCGCGAATGGCGATGGAGGCCATTTTCCGTCTCCCTATTTTTCGGTGGCGATCAGGCCGCGCACGAACCAGCGCTGCATCAGCACCACGACGATCAGCGGCGGCAGCATGACGATCAGCGTGCCGGCCATGGCGATATGCCATTCCGGCGCGCCGCCGACATTGGGGATGAGCTGCTTCAGCTCTGTCACCGCCATCGCATGCGACTGGTCGGTGGTGATAAGCAACGGCCACAGATACTGGTTCCAGGCCCACAGGAACATGATGGTGCCGAGCGCCGCCATGTTGTTGCGCGACAGCGGCAGCAGGATATCGACGAAGAAGCGCAGCGCGCCGGCGCCGTCCATGCGCGCCGCTTCGGTCAACTCGTCCGGCACGGTCAGGAAGAACTGGCGGTAGAGGAAGGTGCCGGTGGCGGTCGCGACCAGCGGCAGGATCAGGCCGCTATAGGAATTGAGCAATCCCAGGCTGAGCGAAACCTGCACGCCCGAGACCTTTTCGATCAGCCAGGAGAGGCCGGTCAGGTCCATGATCGCCTGATAGGGCTCGAGCACGTTGGCGACCACCGCGTAGGTCGGCACGATGCGCACCTCGAGCGGCAGCATCAGCGTGATGAAGATCAGCCAGAACATCAGCATGCGGCCGGGATAACGGAAATAGACGATCGAGAAGGCGGTCAGCGCCGAGATGATGACTTTCCCGGCGGCGACGCCGAACGCCATGATGAAGGAGTTGAGCAGCTTCGGACCGAGGTCGGCGGTGGTCCAAGCCGTCCTGATGTTGACCCAGAAATCGCTGCCCGGCAGCAGCGACATCGGCACGTCGTTGACATCCTTCAGATTATGCGATGCGGCGATCGCTACGATGACGAACGGCGCCACGCAGAATACGAAGCCGACGAACAGGATCAGATGCGTGAAGAAATTGAGGATCGGGGTGCGCTCGACCATGGCCCGCCTCAACGATAATGCACGCGCCGCTCGATGAAGCGGAACTGGACGATGGTGAGCGCGATGATGAGCAGCATCAGGATGATGCTCTGCGCGGCGGCGCCCGAATAATCGAGGCCTTTGAAGCCGTCGGAATAGATCTTGTAGACCATCAGATTGGTGGCGTTGGCCGGTCCGCCTGCGGTCATGATGTCGACGATGCCGAAGGAATCCTGGAAGCTCTCGGTGATGTTGATGACCAGCAGGAAGAAGATGGTCGGCGTGATCAGCGGAAACTGGATATCCCAGAAGCGCCGGATGACGCCGGAGCCGTCCATCGCCGCCGCCTCGATCAGCGAGCGCGGAATCGCCTGGAAGGCGGCGAGGAAGAAGATGAAATTATAGCCGACATATTTCCACGAGAAGGCGATGATGATCGAGGCCATGGCGTCGGCGCCGTCAAGTCCAGGGTCCCAGAAGCCGGGCCAGACCTGGTTGACCACGGCCATGAAGCCGGCTTCCGGTGCCAGGATGAAGCGAAACGCCAGCGCCAGCGCCGGTGCGGCGATGCCGTAAGGCCAGATCAGGACCACGCGGTAAAGCCATGAGCCGGCAAGCTGGCGGTCGGTCAAGGCGGCGAGCACCAGCGCGATTGTCATCGCAAGTCCCGTGCTGATCCCGGCGAAGATCATGCTGGCGGTGATCGAGTCCCAGTAGCTGGCGTTGGACAGGATCGAGCGGAAATTGTCGAGCCCGACCCAGATATTGCCGCCGCCCCAGGGCTGCTGCAGCGTCAGCGACCAGTACACGGCCTGCCCGGCCGGCCAGTAGAAGAAAGTGAAGATCAGAATTAGCTGCGGCACCGCGAACGGGATGCCGATCGTCCATTTGCTGAAAGTGACGCGTTTTTCCATCGATCCGCCGATGTCGTTGAACCGCCAACCCGCTCGCGCGGCACAAGACTAAGGCATGTCTCCCGAAAGTGGGAACCGGTTTCGGGAGACAAAGACATGCCCAAATCAAAAACCCATATGAAATGGCCGCCCGTCGATGCTCGGCGGGCGGCCGTTCCAGTATCCGGGATCAGGGCAGGGTCTTACCCGGATAGGTCTGCTGGAAGCGCTCGAGGATCGCGTCGCCATTCTTGACCAGCGCGTCGAGGCCTTCCTGCACGCTGACCTTGTTGGCGAAGATCGCCTGCATCTGCGTGCCGAACTCGGCGCGGATCTGGGTGAAGTTGCCGAGGCGGATGCCACGGGTGATCTCGGTCGGCTCCGACGCGGTCAGGCTGGCGATCGCCACTTCACGTCCCTTATAGGGCGCCTTGTCGTAGAAGCCGTTGGACTTCATGAAATCGAAACCCGACTTCGTCACCGGGATATAGCCGGTGTTGGTCGACCAGAACAAAGCGGTCTTGGGGTCGTGGATGAAGTTGAGGAACGCTGCCGCGCCCTTGTATTCCGCGTCCGACTTGCCCGACAGCACCCACAGCGAAGCGCCGCCGACCAGCGAGTTCTTGCGCTCGGTGCCGGCATAGACCGGCAGCTCGGCGACGTCCCACTTCATGCCTTCCTTCTGGGTGCGGCCGACCGTGCCGTGGTCGCCGACCGAGGTCAGGATGAGCTGGCAGGTGCCGGTGGCGAAGGCCTGCACCATATCCTGGCCAAGATCCTTCGACTTGATCTTGATAAGGCCTGCGTCATACCACTTCTTGAGATCGGTGACGTACTGGACGAACTTGGTCTTGTTGACTTCCAGACGGGCGTCGAGGCCGTCATAGCCGTTGTTCTTGGTGGCGATCGGCTGATTGTGCAGCGCCGAGAACTGCTCCATCAGTTGCCAGCTCTCATTGGCCGAGATGTTGATCGCCATCGGGCAATCATAGCCGGCGTCCTTCAGCGCCTTGAGGTCGGCGCCGACGTCTTCCCAGGTCTTCGGCGCCTCGCTCTTGCCGATCTTGGCGAAGGCGTCCTTGTTCCAGTACATCAGCGCCGTCGAGGAGTTGAACGGGAAGGACAGCATTTCGCCCTTCGAGGTCGCGTAATAGCGGGCGATACCGGGGAAATAGTCGCTGTAGTCGATCTTGTAGCCGTTCTCCTCCATCAGCTTGTCGGCGGGCTTGTAGGCGCCCGACAGCATCATGGTGGCAGTGCCGACGTCATAGACCTGGACGACGGTCGGCTGCTTGCCGGCGCGGAAGGCGGCGATCGTGTTCTGCAGCGTGGCGTCGTAATTGCCCTGGCTGGTGCAGACGACCTGGTAGTCCTTCTGGGAATCGTTGAAGTTCTTGCACAGCGTGTCGACGACGCGGGCGAGATCGCCCGAAAGACCGAACCAGAAATCGAATTTGACCGGCTCCGCAAATGCAGGAACCGCAAGCGCGGTGCTGAGCGCGCCGGCGGCAAGGGCGGCAAAGCCCCGCTTGATGATCGTCATGGTTTTTCCCTCTTGAGTGGCAGTGTGACAAGGTTTTGCGCAAGTCCTTGCCCGCTCTCATAGAGAAGGTATGTGACAGTTCTGTTGTGGCCCTGAGGCCCTATGGACAGCCAGTCTCTCCTCCCCTGGCAGCGGTCGCGCCGGCATGAAAACGTCACATCGGCGCTCTAGGAAGCTAGGGCGCTGCGAAGCGTCGAAAAGGCCTCCGTGATTAACCGGCTAACTGGATGAGAAGAGACATGCTGGTCCCGCAGCTCACGCACGTGCCCGTCGCCGCCCGCAACGCCATGCGGGACGGACCGCGCGACAGCGCCGCCCATCTGCGCCACGCCGCCGCCGTTCCCGCCCTCGGCGAGATCGAGATCGGCGGCAAGGCGTCGCGCGAGAGCGCCGGCGAAAGCCTGACCGTCATGGCCTGGAACGTCGAGCGGCTGCGTCATGTCGATGCCATCGCTACTACGATCGCCGGCCGGGCGCCGCACGTCGTGCTGCTGTCCGAAGTCGACAAGGGCATGGCGCGCTCCGGCAACGGCCATCTTCTGAGCCGGCTTGCCGATCGTCTAGGCCATTCCTATGCCTATGGCGTCGAGTTCCTCGAACTCGGCACCGGCAATGAGGCGGAGCAAGCGGCAAATGGCGGCGCCGAGAACGTTGAGGGCTTCCACGGCAATGCCATAACCAGCGCCGTCCCGCTGCTGCGGCCTTTCCTCGTTCGGCTGGATGCGGCCGGCGCCTGGTTCCTGCCGGAGCACGGCCAGCCGCGCATCGGCGGCCGCATGGCGCTTGGCGGCCAGGTGATGGTGGGCGAGCGCCGAGTCACCGTCGTCTCGGTGCATCTCGAGAACCGTACGACGCCTGCCGGCCGTGCCGACCAGACGCGCCACCTCCTCGACGCCATCGACAGGTATGACGCGGAAGCGCCGGTCCTGATCGGCGGCGACTTCAACACGCTGACCGCAACCTATGAAGAGCGTCACGCCGATCCGGCCGCATGGCAGGCGCGCATCGACGCCGAACCGGACCGGCTGATGTGCCCCGACCGCCACGAGCCCCTCTTCGCCGTCATGGCCGGGCGTGGCTACGATTGGCGCGACGCCAATGCGTTCGACAGGCCGACGCAGCGGCGCCCGGCGGGCGACAGAACGCCCACCGGCCATATCGACTGGTTCTTCACCCGCGGCCTTGCGGCAAGCGCACCGGAGACACTGCCGGCGGTGTTGCCGGACGGCAGCCCGAGCGCCGACCACGAGGCGCTGGTGGTTACGGTGCGGGTAAGATAGCGGCCACGATCAGGGCTCGAGCGCCGCTTCCACCAGCCGCTTGGCGTCGGGGCTCGACCATTCGGCCGGGCCGTTCATATGCGCGATCAGGCAGCCTTCTGCGTCGATCAGCATGGTCACGGGAAGCCCGAGCGCCAGCCCGCGCGTCTTCGCCTCATTGAACAGGGCGATCGTCGGGTCCCGGTAGAAGCCGAGCGTCTCGACGCCGATTTCCTTGAGGAACTTCTTCGGCTTCGTATCGTCGCCGGTGTCGACATTGACCGCGATCACCTCGAAGTCCTTGCCGCCCTTCTCCTTCTGCAGCGCGTCGAGCGCCGGCATCTCGGCGCGGCACGGCGCGCACCATGTCGCCCACAGATTGAGCAGCACGGTCTTGCTGGCATAGTCGGCAATTGTCATTGGCTTGCCGTCGGGGCCGTTGAAGGCCAAGCTCTTCAGCGATTGCGGCGGATCGGCCGGCTGCAGCGCCGCGACCTGGCCGACGGCCTTGGCGGCGACCTGCTTGGCGCGGGCGGCCTTTGGCGCGCAGGCGGCATCGTCCTTGCCGGCGACCGCGACGGCCTTCTCGGGAGCGTTGTTGCCAGAACCGCTCTCGCTGACATATACCGCGACCGCGCCGGCCAGCACGCCCGCCACCAAAGCGGCGAGGATGAGGCGCGTAGTCGGAAAAAACAATCTCTTGCCGTCTGCCATTTTCAAAACTGCTCCGGAGCACGGGTTATAGCGATGAGCGACAAGAAGGCCAGCAACCAGATGTGGGGCGGACGTTTTGCCTCGGGTCCGGCCGCGATCATGGAAGCGATCAATGCGTCGATCGGCTTCGACCGCAAGCTCTATGCGCAGGACATAAGCGGATCGATCGCCCATAGCGAGATGTTGGCTCAAACGGGCATTATTTCGGCCGCCGATCAAGAAAAAATCGCTCACGGGCTGAACACGATCTTGAAAGAGATCGAGGCCGGCACGTTCGAATTCTCGACCAAGCTCGAAGACATCCACATGAATGTCGAGGCCCGCCTTGCCGACCTGATCGGCCCGGCGGCGGGACGCCTGCACACCGCCCGCTCGCGCAACGATCAGGTGGCGGTCGATCTCCGGCTCTGGGTCAAGCAGGAGTGCCAGCGCGTCGCCCGGGCGCTGAAGGAGCTGATCGCCGCGTTCCTGGAACGCGCCGAGGAGCATGCGGCGACCGTCATGCCCGGCTTCACCCATATGCAGGCGGCGCAGCCGGTGACCCTCGGCCACCACTTGATGGCCTATGTCGAGATGTTCGGCCGCGACCTCTCGCGCGTCCACGACGCCATCGAGCGCATGGATGAAAGCCCGCTAGGCGCGGCGGCCCTTGCCGGCACGAGCTTCGGCATCGACCGCCACATGACGGCGAAGGCGCTGGGTTTCCGCGAGCCGACGCGCAATTCCCTCGACAGCGTTTCGGACCGCGATTTCGCGCTCGAGTTCCTGAGCCTTGCCGCGATCTGCGCGACGCATCTCTCCAGGCTCGCCGAGGAGATCATCATCTGGTCGACGCCGCAATTCGGCTTCATCCGCCTGTCGGATTCTTTCTCCACCGGCTCCTCGATCATGCCGCAGAAGAAGAACCCGGATGCCGCCGAGCTGGTGCGCGGCAAGACCGGCCGCGTCAACGGCCATCTCGTCGGCCTGCTGACCGTGATGAAAGGCATGCCGCTGACCTACGGCAAGGACATGCAGGAGGACAAGGAAGCGGTCTTCGACGCCGCCGAGACACTCGACCTGATGCTGGCGGCGACCGCCGGCATGGTGCGCGACATGACCGTCAACGCCGCCGCCATGAAGAAGGCCGCAGGCGCCGGTCACGCCACCGCGACCGATCTTGCCGACTGGCTGGTGCGCAATCTGGGCCTCCCCTTCCGCGAAGCCCACCATGTCACCGGCCGCGCCGTGGCGCTGGCCGAGGAGAAGAAGCTTGGGCTGGAAAAGCTCTCGCTGGACGACCTGCGCTCGATCCATTCGGGCATCACCGACGACATCTTCTCGGTGCTTGCCGTTCAGAATTCGGTGAAGAGCCGCACAAGCTTCGGCGGCACCGCGCCGTCGGAAGTGCGAAAGCAGATCCGCTACTGGAAAAAGCGGCTCGCCAAGGCTTAATGCATGTCGCCCAGAAGTGTGCAGCCGTTCTGGGAGAACGACATGCATCAAAACAAAGATTTAAAGCGCGCCGCGCTTTAAATTGCCGGGATGCAAAGCGCTGAAAACTCGGCTAAAAGCGCAGCACGCAATCAGTTTCGAACGGATGGATCGATGACCCGTAGCAGGATTTTGGTGACGCTGGCGCTGCTGGCTGCGGTAGTCACCGTCACGGCCTGCGGCAGGAAGACCGGCCTCGACACGCCTTATGAGGCGGCGGAGCAGGCGCGCAAGGATGCCGAACGCGCCAAGCAGCCGGTGCCGCCCGAGCCGGAAAAACCGGTCAAGGACAGGAAGTTCATCCTCGATCCCCTGCTGTAGAGCCGGTGAGATCGACCCGGTCTAATCGAGCTTCAACTTTCCGGAACCAACACCGTGAACCACTTCGATTACCGCGACGGCGTGCTTCATGCCGAGGACGTCGCCATTCCCGACATCGCAGCCGAGGTCGGCACGCCCTTCTATTGCTATTCGACCGCGACGCTGACCCGGCATTTCCGCGTCTTCAAGGAGGCTTTTTCCGGCCTCGACGCGCTGGTCTGCTACGCCATGAAGGCGAATTCCAACCAGGCCGTGCTGAGGACGCTGGCTAGGCAGGGCGCCGGCGCCGACGTGGTCTCCGAAGGCGAATTGCGCCGCGCTTTGGCCGCCGGCATCCCGGCCGGCAAGATCCTGTTTTCCGGCGTTGGCAAGACGGCGCGCGAGATGGACTTTGCGCTTTCGGCCGGCATTCTCTGCTTCAACGTCGAATCCGAGCCTGAGCTGGAGCTTTTGTCGGCGCGAGCGACCGCGCTCGGCAAGGTGGCGCCGGTCTCGCTGCGCATCAATCCGGATGTCGATGCCAGGACTCACAAGAAGATCTCGACCGGCAAGGCCGAGAACAAGTTCGGCATCCCGTGGCAGCGCGCGCGGCAGGTCTATGCCCGCGCCGCGCAACTGCCGGGCATCAAGGTGACCGGCATCGACACCCATATCGGCAGCCAGATCACCGAATTGCAGCCTTTCGACGATGCCTTCGCATTGCTGGTCGAACTGGTCGGAGCGCTGCGCGCCGACGGGCATGCGATCGAGCATGTCGATCTCGGCGGCGGCCTCGGCATTCCTTACCGCGTCGACAACAGCCCGCCCCCTTTGCCCGACGCTTACGCCGAAATCGTCAGGAAGCACGTCACCAAGCTCGGCCTGAGGGTGATGTTCGAGCCCGGCCGCCTGATCGTCGGCAATGCCGGCATCCTCGTGTCTGAGGTCATCTACGTGAAGGAAGGCGACGCCAAGAACTTCCTCGTCGTTGACGCCGCCATGAACGACCTGATCCGGCCGACGCTCTATGACGCCTTCCACGACATCAGGCCGGTGGTGCAGCCGCCTGCTTCGGCGCCGCGTATGAAGGTCGACGTCGTCGGGCCGGTCTGCGAGACCGGCGATTTCATCGGCCTCGACCGCGACCTTCCGAGATTGAAGTCGGGCGACCTGATCGCGGTTTCCACCGCCGGCGCCTATGGCGCGGTGCAAGCCGGCACCTACAACACCAGGCTCCTGGTGCCCGAGGTGCTGGTCGACGGCGACCGTTTTCATGTCGTGCGGCCGCGCCAGACCTATGAGAATCTGATTGGATTGGATTCGGTCCCCGACTGGCTGAAGTAACCGAGCGGCGCGCCTTAAGGAGCTGGCCCATGCTGGAAAAAAAGACGATCACGCGCGAACGCATCGGCGCCGTGGAGTCGCGCATCCGGCCCTATGTACGCCACACGCCGGTCATGCGCGTCGACATGGCGGATTTCGACCGGCCCGCCTTTCCGGTCGACCTGAAGCTCGAATGCCTCCAGCATTCCGGCTCGTTCAAGGCGCGCGGCGCCTTCACCAACCTGCTCGAACGCCGAGTGCCCGAAGCCGGCGTGGTCGCCGCGTCCGGCGGCAATCATGGTGCCGCCGTCGCTTACGCCGCCATGAAGCTCGGGCACAAGGCGACCATCTTCGTGCCCGAGGTCAGCCCGCCAGCGAAGCTCGCGCGCATTCGCAGCTACGCCGCCGAGCTGATCGTCGGCGGCGCGCGCTATGCCGAAGCGCTGGCCGCCAGCGAAGACTTCGCGGCCAGAACCGGCGCCCTGCAGATCCACGCCTTCAACCAGGAAGAAACGCTGCTCGGCCAGGGCACGCTCGGCATGGAGATCGAGTCCGATCTGCCTGGGATCGACACGCTGCTGGTCGCGGTCGGCGGCGGCGGCCTGATCGGCGGCATCGCGGCCTGGTTCGCTGGCCGCATCCGCATCGTCGCCATCGAGCCCGAGGGAGCGCCGACGCTTTACCGCGCCCTGGAGGCCGGCGAGCCGGTCGATGCGCCGGCCGAGGGCATCGCCGCCGATTCGCTGGCGCCGAAGCGCGTCGGCGAAATGATGTTTCCGATCGCCGAGGCCTTCGTCGAGCGCTCGATCCTGGTCAGCGACGACGACATCGTCGCGGCGCAGAAGGCGCTGTGGGACCGCGTGCGAATCATCGCCGAGCCGGGCGGCGCCGCCGCCTTCGCCGCCATGCTTTCCGGACGCTATGTGCCCGGAGACGGCGAGCGCGTGGCCGTCCTCGTCTGCGGCTCGAACACGAATCTAGCCAATTTCTGATCATAACCGGCCAAACCGCTTCACGTTTTTTGGAACCCGCCTCGCCTTTGCCGTGTTTGCTGGTATCCTTCTGGCGATGACGTCCGGGCTATCGTGCCCGGGCAGGAAGGGCCGATGACCGAACGACCCATTTCCAGCGGCGAACGCAGCCGGGCCAGCGATGGACGCGGCTTTGCAGGGCGCTTGGCGCTCAGCCGGTTGGCGACGCGGGCCTCCATGACCTTCGAGCGCGCCTGGCCGCTCGTGCTGCCGCTGCTGGTCGTCGCCAGCCTGTTCTTCAGCTTTTCGTGGTTCGGCCTGTTCCCGCGCCTGCCCGACGCGGCACGCATCGGCCTTCTGATCCTGTTCGGGCTGGCGGCGGTCGCCGCGCTCTACCCGCTGCGCTTCTTCCGCATGCCCTCGGCCGCCGAGATCGACCGGCGCATCGAGGCGGCGAACGAATTGCTGCACAGCCCGGTGCAGGTGCAGACCGACCGGCCGAGCGGCGCCGAGAGCATCTTCTCGCAGGCGCTGTGGCGCGAGCACCAAAAGCGCATGGCCGAGCGGCTTTCGAGCCTCGGCGCCGACCGGCCGCGCACCGGCGTGCCGGACTACGACCGCTGGGGCTTGCGCGCCGTGGCGGGGCTGCTGTTCGTCACGGCGCTTGCCTTCTCCTTCGGACCCTTTGGCGGCAGGGCCAGCGACGCTTTTGTCGCCCGCGCCGCGCACGATGCCGTGCCCCCGCGCATCGACGCCTGGGTGACGCCGCCTGCCTACACCGGCAAGGCCCCGGTGTTCCTGACGGCCGATGCCAACCAGGCCGTCCAGACCTTTTCCGTTCCGCAAGGCAGCGACATCTCGCTGCGCGTCACCGGCGGTTCGGGCGAGGAGACGCTGAGCTATGCCGATCAAGGCGGCAATGACCGCGCCATCGAGCCCGCCGCGCCGAAAGGTCCCGCGCCTGCCGCCGGCCAGACCGCACCAAAAGTGCGCCAGTTCTCCAGCAAGCTGAACACCAACGGCACGTTGACGCTGAAATCCGGCGAAGGCGATCTCGGCCACTGGGCCTTTGCCGTCATTCCCGACAAGCCGCCGACGATCCGCTTCGTCGGCGAGGCGAAGCGCGCCGTCAACGGCGCCATCGAGCTCAATTACGAGATCGCCGACGACTATGGTGCAGCCTCCGCCAAGGCCGTTTTCGAGCTGTCGGATCCGCCTGCCGCCAACGCGCATCCGCTCTACGGCGCGCCCGACATGCCATTGACGCTGCCGCGCCGCGGCGGCAAGCCGAGCGCGGCCAAGACGACCAAGGACCTGACCGAGCATGTCTGGGCCGGCAGCAACATCAAGCTGACGCTCACTGCAACGGACGACGCCGGCCACACGGCCACCAGTGAAACCAAAACGCTTGTCATGCCGGAGCGGCCCTTCGCCAATCCGCTGGCTAGAGCGGTGATCGAACAGCGCCGGCTGGTGGCGCTCGACACCAATGCCAAGCCGCGCGTTCTCGACCTGATGGATGCGGTCACGCTGCGGCCCGAGGACACGTTCGACAACATGTCGAACTATCTCGCCATCATGAGCGCGAGGAGCCGGCTGAAGCTCTCCGAGAGCGACGATCAGTTGCGCAACGTCGTGTCCTATCTGTGGGAGATCGCGCTCGGCATCGAGGAAGGCAACCTGTCGGCCGCCGAGCGGCGGCTGCGCCAGGCGCAGCAGGCGTTGCAGGACGCCATCAAGAACGGCGCCAGCGATCAGGAGATCGAAAAGGCGATGAAGGAACTGCGCGAGGCGATGAACCAGTTCTTGCAGGAATTCGCCCAGCGCGCGCAGCAGAACCCGAACGCGCCGCAGATGCAGCAGAACGGCCGCGAGCTGCGCCAGAGCGATATCGACCGCATGATGGACCAGATCGAGAATCTGGCCAAATCGGGCGATCGCGACAAGGCGCAGCAGCTTCTCTCCGAGCTGCAGGACATGATGAACAACCTGCAGGCCGGCCGCCAGCAGCCGGGCGGCGAGCAGGACAGCGAGATGCGCCAGCAGATGGACAAGCTCGGCGACATCATGCGCCGCCAGCAGGAAATGATGAACGACACCTTCCGGCTGGACCAGATGCAGCGCGGGCAGCGTGGTGAAGGCGGCGAGCAGCAGCAGCTTGGCGAGGATGGCGAACAGGGCCAGTCCGACGACCAGCAGCAGCGGCCCGGTCCCGGCCAGGACCGCGATCCGCTGGGCCGGCCGAAAATGTCGCCGAAGGATTTGGCCGATGCGCTGAAGCAGCTGCAGGAAGGCCAGGGCCAATTGCAGAGCGAGCTCGATCAGTTGAAGAAAGGCCTCGAAGGCCTGGGCATGGAGCCCAATGAGGGCTTTGGCGAGGCCGGCAAATCGATGGGCAATGCCGAACAATCGCTCGGCCAGGGCGACGGTGACCAAGCCGTCGGCCACCAGGGCCGCGCACTGGAAGCGCTGCGCCGCGGCGCCAAGGAAATGATGAAGCAGATGCAGGCCATGCAGGGCGACCAGGGCGGCAGCGAGCAGGGCGGCCGCCAGCAGGACGCCGATCGCGACCCGCTGGGACGACCCCGCGCCACCAACGGTCCCGATGACGGCACCTCGGTCAAGGTGCCCGACGAGATCGACGTCCAGCGTGCCCGCCAGATCCTCGACGCGATCCGCAAACGGCTCGGCAACGCGCTCAGCCCCGATATCGAGCGCAGCTATCTCGAGCGGCTGCTGGAGCTGAAATAGCCCGTCATCGGCGTTGCGAGATTGCCCTGCACATTCAGAACCGGTAGCGTCATGGCCGAGAGCATGGGGCGATGATCGATTTCTGGTTTTCCATCGGCAGCACCTACACCTACCTTTCGGTGATGCGACTGGCGAAGATCCAGGCTGAGACCGGCATCGAGTTCCGCTGGCGGCCGTTCAACGTGCGCTCGATCATGATCGAGATGGACAATATCCCCTTCGCCAAGAAGCCGGTGAAAGCCGCCTATATGTGGCGCGACATAGAGCGTCGCGCGGCGATGTACAGGATGGTGCCTAAACTGCCCGCGCCTTACCCGCTTGCCGAACTTGAGCGCGCCAATCGCGTCGCCGTCATTGCCGCGCGGGAGGGCTGGTGCGAGGCCTATGCCAGGGAGAGCTACCGGCGCTGGTTCGAGATGGGTGAGCCGGCCGGCAGCGAGCCGAACATCTCGGCAAGCATCAAGAAAGCGGGGGCAGGAACCGGAACCGATCCTGCGGGAGGCCGATAGCGATGCCGCCAAGGCTGACCTCGCCGCCGCGACCGAGCAAGCCAAGACGCTCGGCATTTTCGGCTCGCCGAGTTTCCTCGTCGATGGCGAGCTGTTCTGGGGCGACGATCGCCTCGATGATGCCATGCGCTGGCTCAGGCAGATTGAAAGTGGCCCGCCGGACTAAAGCCCGGCCGCCGAGCCCGCCTGCCTGGTCAGCATGAACGCCTCGCGGATTGCGTTCTCCATGCCGTCGATCGCTTCGCCGGTCGCCAGCGGGTTGCGGTGCAGGACGACGTTGGAGGAATCGATGTCGCCGAAACCGTCGGCGGCCGTCAGTTCGCGGCAATCAGGCGGGATGTTGCTGCGCGAGATCGGCGCGATTGCCAGGCCGGACGTGACGGCGAGCGTCAGGCCGCCATTGGTATCGCTGGTGTAGGCGACGCGGTAGTCGAGGCCGCGCTGCTGCAGCGACTTGATGGCGAAGTCGCGGCACCAGCCGTTGCGGCTGTAGAGCGCGATCGGCACCGGCCGTTCCTCATGCATGTGGTGCAGCGTCGAGGTCACCCAGACCGTCGGGTCGTGCATCAGCACCTCGCCGCCGGAAGAGCCCTCCCATTCGAACACCACCGCGAGGTCGAGCTCGCCGGCCGCGAGCGCCCGCACCTGCGAATCCGAATGCGCGTAGCGCACTGTGACCTCGACGCGCGGATGGCGCTTGGCGAATTCGCCCAGCGCCCGCGACAGGATCGAACGTCCATACTCGGCCGGAATGCCGATGCGCACCAGCCCGCCCAGCGGCGGCGCCACCAGCGAGGCAGCGGTCTCGTCCAGCAGCGAGACGATGCGGCGCGCGTTGGCGATGAGCTCGCCGCCGCGGCGCGTCAGCGCCACGCCGCGCGAGCCGCGCTCGAACAGATTGTCGCCGACCATGTCCTCCAGCTTCTTCATCTGCATGGATACGGCCGATTGCGTGCGCCCGGCTTTCTCCGCCGCGCGGGTGAAATTGCCGGTTTCGGCCACCGCCACGAAGGTGCGCAAGAGATCGCTGTCGAGGACTGGTCGCATCGAGTCGCCATAAGCAAAGTTAATTGCTGGCATCATTCCAATTCGTTTGCCAGATGTCAAACGCCGCAGGATAGTCATGACACCCATTGGACATGCGGCCGCGAAATCGGTCGCGGACCAATCGAAGAGTCCTCACTCGTACCCGCTGCCTGAAAATGGTGGCGGGTTCTTTTTCGCTGGATCGATCATGCAGAACCGGACGGTGCTTGGCATTCTGAGCCTCTGCCTCGGCGTGCTGGTTTTTTCGTTGCAGGATCCGCTGGTGAAGGCGGTTTCGGGCGGCTATCCGGTGACCGAGGTGATGGCGATCCGCGCCATCGTCGCGCTGCCAATCCTGATCGTGCTCGTTCAGGCCGATGTCGGCCTGAAGGCGGTGCTGTCGAAGCGGGCAGGCATGCTGACGCTGCGCGCCTTCATCCAGTTCTCGTCCTACACGGTCTATTATCTGGCGATCGCCGCCTTGCCGCTGGCCGATGCGGTGGCGCTCTATTTCATGGCGCCGCTGTTCATCATGGCGATGGCCGGTCCCTATCTCGGCGAGCGCGTCTCATGGAAGATGCTGTCGACGGTGCTGATCGGCCTGGTTGGAGTGCTGGTGATGGTGCGCCCCGGCGCCGGCGTGTTCGACTGGGCGGCGCTGCTGTCGCTGGGCTCGGCCTTCCTCTACGGCTTCTCGCAACTGATGGCGCGCCGTGTCGGCGACACCGAATCATCGACCGTGATGGCCTTCTATCAGAACGGCGCCTATCTCAGCGGCGCCATCGCCGTCGCAACCGTCTTCCACCTTGCCGGCATCACCCATGCCGCGCATCCGAGCGTCGAATTCCTGGTGCGGCCATGGGCATGGCCGACAATGCCGGACTTCCTCAAGATGGCCGCCTGCGGCCTGGTCGCGTCCGCCGGCATGATCCTGCTCTCTCAAGCCTATCGGATGGCGCCGGCCAATCGCGTCGCCACGTTCGAATATACCGGCATCCTGTGGTCGCCGCTGTGGGGTTTCCTGTTCTTCGCCGAAGTGCCGCGTGAAACCACGGTGCTGGGCGCGGCGCTGATCATCGGCGCCGGCCTGCTTGCGCTCAGCGGCGGGCGTCGGCGAAGTGCGGCGCCGGCCGCCCCTGGCACGGCCGATGCGGTCTCAAGCGAAGCAGCTTAATGCCTTGCCGACGCGGCCGCGGATCTCGGCAAGCGTGAACGGCTTCTGCACGACATCGAGGATGATGCCGTTAAGCTCGTCGGCGCGCTCGCGCTGGTCGGCATAGCCGGTCATCAGCATGATCCGCATCGTCGGGAACTCTCTCGAGGCCGCCGTCGCCATCTCGATGCCGTCCATCTCCGGCATGCGGATGTCGGAGACCACCAGATCGAAACCGCCACGCGCCTGCCGGATCATGTCCAGCCCCTGCGCGCCGTCGGTGGCGATGGTGACATTATGGCCATCGCGCTCGAGCGCGCGGGCAGCGAGGGTGCGGACGGACTCATCGTCCTCGACGATCAGAAGCTTTGCCATGCCGAGATAGATGCCGCCGAAATATTGATGTTTTCTGAAAATTCTAACGATCGGCAGCTTTTCGGAATGGCCCCGCCTCCTCAGGCGTCGCCTTTCACCACCCCGACAAACGGCAGCTCGCGGAACGCATGGGCGACATCCATGCCGTAGCCGACGACAAAATAGTCCGGGCAGTCGAAGCCCACATAATCGGCGTTGAGCGAGGTCTGGCGGCGCATCCGCTTGTCGAGCAGCACCGCGATGGCGCAGCTCTTGGCGCCGCGCGAAAGCATCAGGTCGCGGGTGTAGGAAAGCGTCTTGCCGGATTCGAGTATGTCGTCGATCAACAGCACGTCGCGGCCGGCGACCTCGTTGTCGATGTCGCGCAGCACCCTGACCTCGCCGCTGGTCGTGCCGGCGCCGTAGCTGGAGATGAAGATGAACTCGACTTCCGGCGACAGGCCGACATCATGCATGGCGCGGATGAGATCGGCGGCGAAGACGAACGAGCCCTTGAGGATCGAGATCACCAGCAGGTCATGGTAATCGCGCCCGGCGATCTCCTTGGCGAGTTCGAGATTGCGGCGCGCGATCGCCGACGCCGAAAACAGGACCTCGATGTCCTTGCCGCGTACAACTGGCATAGTTTTGTCCTTCAAAACCACCTAAGACGCCTGGCGCTAGGTGTGTCGAGATTCAGGTCAGGCCGAGTCGAGAACGATGGCTTCCGAGAACCGGAGCGGAGCGTACTTGAAGTACGTGAGCACCGGAAGCGAAGGAAGCCCTCGTTCGCAGGCCGGCCTCACCTGATATCGACACACCTAGCCGGCGAAGATTACGGAGACTGTCCTGACGCCGTCTTTAGGCACATCGAGGCGGCTCGAAAAGCCGAATCTTTCGCCCGGGCCCAGCGAACGGTTCGATGTCCCCAGCCTGTAGCGGATGATATTGGCGTTGTTATCGGTGACGCGGATTTCGAGCGGCGGCAGCGTTTCCGACTTCATCCCGTCATTCGCCGCCTCGCCATCCACGAACAGCACCGGCTTCAATCCCGACGCATCGATGCGCGACGTCACGCCGGAGATGGTGAGCGCGCTCGCCGGCGCGGCGGTCGTCCAAAAGGGGCTTTGCCGGACCAGCGCATGACCACCCGACACCCAGAAGGATGCGAGCGCTATGCCGACGCCGGCTATCCAGAACAATGGACCGCCACGCGAGGATCGCGACGGCGCCGCCTCCGGTCTGCGCAGCATGCCCATGCCGCCGATCGATGGCGTCGACGGCATCTGCGGCGGCTGTGCGGATTCTGGATAAGCGGCAAAACGCGGCAGCACCACATAATCGGCATCGACGATGTCGGCCGCATCGAACATGACGCGTCCCGGCGCGGCATTTGTTGCCGTGCCGGTCATGATTTCGCCGGAAACAGGGCGCGCGGTTCTCTCGTCAGCCATTACGGCACCAGTGCAGTCTTCGTTTCTTTTGCGTAAACGGAATTGGTTAACGCTTCCCCACCGGAATGGCTTTGATGCATGCTGGACGTTGCAAAATTAACCGCCGGTTAACCATGCCGGCCGATGGTCTGTTAAGATAGATTGTGGCGCGTCGCCGCCGAGAGTTTCCAGGTCGCCGAACGTGATCCGCTTCGAAAATGTCGGCCTCCGCTATGGCATGGGTCCGGAGATCCTCCGCGATATCTCCCTGCACATTCCGGAGCGCTCCTTCCAGTTCCTGAGCGGCCCTTCGGGCGCCGGCAAGACGACCTTGCTGCGCCTTTTGTTCATGTCGCTGAAGCCGACGCGCGGCCTGATCACCATCTTCGGCAAGGACCGCTCGCGCATATCGCGCGGCGAGCTGCCGCTGCTGCGCCGCCGCATCGGCGTGGTGTTCCAGGATTTCCGCCTGCTCGACCACATGACGACCTACGAGAATGTCGCCCTGCCCTTGCGCGTGCGCGGGCGCGAGGAGGCGACCTACCGCACCGACGTCACCGAGCTGCTGAAATGGGTCGGGCTCGGCGACCGCATGCATGTGCTGCCGCCGGTGCTGTCGGGCGGCGAGAAGCAGCGCGCCGCGATCGCCCGGGCCTTGATCGAACAGCCGGAGATCCTGCTTGCCGACGAGCCGACCGGCAATGTCGATCCGCCGCTGGCGCGCAGGCTGCTAAGACTGTTCATCGAGCTTAACCGGCTGGGCACCGCCGTGGTGATCGCCACCCACGACCTCGGCCTGATGGAACAGGTCGATGCGCGTCGCATGATCCTGGCCGGTGGAAGGTTGGACGTTTATGACTGACCTTCCGGCCGATCACCTCCAGCACGAAACGCTCGAGAAGACGACGGTCCGGCGTGTCCAGCGCAAGACGGCGCCGATCGTGCCGGCGCAGAACATCGCTGGACGGGCGCTGGTGCTGGTCATCGCCATCATGACCTTCCTGTCCTGTCTCACCTTCGGCGCCGTGACGCTGGTGCGCGATACCGCCTCCGTCTGGGAGAACCAGATATCGCGCGAGGCGACGATCCAGATCAAGCCGGCCGACGGTTTGGACATGGAGGCGGCCCTTGCGCAGGCCTCGCAGATCGCCAGCGAGTTCCCCGGCGTGAAGGGCACCAAGATCATCGACCGCGACGCGACCGCGCGTCTTCTGGAACCGTGGCTGGGCAGCGGCCTCAACATTGACGAGCTGCCGGTGCCGCGCCTCATCATCGTCACCATCGACGAGGCCAGCCCGCCCGATTTTGCCGCCATGCGCGCCGCCATCACGCCGAAAATACCGACCGCGGCACTCGACGATCACCGCACCTGGGTCGACCGGCTGGTCGCCATGGCGCGCACGACCGTGACGATCGGCATTGCCGTTCTGGTGCTGATGCTGTCGGCAACCGTGCTGACGGTGGTGTTCGCCACGCGCGGCGCCATGGCCGGCAACGGCCACATCATCGAGGTGCTGCATTTCGTCGGCGCCGAGGCGCGCTTCATCGCGCGCGAATTCCGCTGGCATTTCCTGGTCACCGGCATGAAGGGCGCGGCCGCCGGCGGCGCCCTGGCGATCGCCGTCTTCATCGTCTTTTCCTGGTGGTCGTCGCGCAACATGGCGACGCCCCAGGCCGACCAGGCAACCGCTTTGTTCGGCAATTTCGCCATCGGCTCAGCCGGCTATTTCGGCGTCGGTCTGATGGTGCTGGTGATCGGCGCGCTGACCGCGGCCACCTCGCATGCGACCGTCGTCGCCTATCTCAGCGACATCGACGTTCGCCAGCCGGATGCGGGCTGACCCATGAGATCAATCCGGAAACCGGCGCAAAGCGCTATAAACAAACAAGACAATGATCACACGCGGGATACCTGCCGTAACGCAATGTGCGCCGTCTCACCTATCAACGGCCGCATTTCGGAGTTAACCATTAGAGGCTTTCAGGATTAACCTGGGGATGATGGAAGCGCGGGATTCGATCGAGACGGCTGGACGGATGCCGGCGATGCGTATGCGCAGCGCGGTCCCCGCCGGGCTTGGTCGCCTGCGGCTCGCCTTGCGCGTCTGCGGTTTCGTGGTTCTGGCCGCGCTGGTGCTTTTTGCCGGCGGCTTCGGCTGGTTTGCCGACAAGGTCAGCCATATGACGACTCCGGCCAATCCGGCCAGGGCCGACGCCATCATCGTGCTCACCGGCGGGCAGTCGCGGCTCGACGCGGCGATGGACCTGTTGGCCTCCGGCAAGGGCGAACGGCTGCTGATCAGCGGCGTCCATCCGTCGGCAACCAAGCGCCAGCTGCAGGCGGCGATGGGCGGCGACAAGCAGCTCTTTTCCTGTTGCGTCGATATCGACCGCGCCGCGCTCGACACCATCGGCAATGCCGAGGAAAGCGCCAAATGGGTGGAAAACCACGCCTATGGCAGCATCATCATCGTCACCAACAATTACCACATGCCGCGCAGCCTGCTTGAGATGGGCCGGCTGCTGCATGGCGCGCGCCTGGAGCCCTATCCGGTGGTCAATACCAATCTCGGCAACGGCAGCTGGCTGACCAAGCCGGAGGCCCTGCGTGTGCTGCTCACCGAATACAGCAAATATGTGCTGTCTCTGGCGCGCGGCTTCCTGCCGCTGCGCACGACGCCCGAGGGCGTCACACTGGCGGAGGCCTCGACCGTGGTGAAGAATTAAACGTCAGCCGCCGCGCAGGCGCGCAATCTCCTGCTCCAGGCCGGCGATGCGCCGGTCGCGCTCGGCAAGTGCGGCCGCGACATCCGCCGCCTCGAAGCGCTGCGGGATGTGCTGCGGGCAATTGGCATCCCAGGCGGAGACCGTGAACAGGATCGCCTGCTCCGGCCGCGCCTTGTAGTCCGCGGGCATCAGCTTCGCCGTCAGCTCCGGGTCATTCTCGACGACGCGCGCCCTGCCCCAGATCTTGATGCGCTGCCGGAGCATATAGTCGATCAGGAACAGGAAGGCCTGGTCATTGTCCTCGAGATTGCCCTGGGTGATGAACTGCCGATTGCCGGAAAAGTCCGCAAAGCCGATCATGTGCTCGTCCAGCACCTTGAGGAAACCGGCCGGCCCACCGCGATGCTGGATGTAGGGCTGGCCTTCGGCGTTGGCCGTCGCCAGGAACACGCTGGTCTGTGCTTCGATGAAGGCGGCAAGATCCGGAGCGATCGTTGCCCGCCAGCCGCCGTGCTGCTCTACACGCGCATAGGAATTGCGCGACCCCTTGCGGGACTGGATGGCCTTGACGGTAGGCGTGAAGGCAACGTCGCTGGTGAATTCATTCATGCTGGCGCTCCGCGGACAGGATCGCACATCAGTTAGGCTCTTCCGAAAACCGGATGTAGAGAGCATGTTTGCAATCTATCTTTCCATATTTCGGAAGAATAATGGACCGCCTCAACGCTATGTCCCTGTTCGTTGCCACGGTGGAGGCCGGCAGCCTTTCCGCTGCAGCCAAGCGCGCCGGCGTGCCGCTGCCGACGGTGAGCCGCAAGCTTTCCGAACTGGAGAAGCATTTGGGGACGCGTCTGCTCAACCGCTCGACGCGGCGCCTGACGCTGACCGATGCCGGCCAGTCCTATCTTGCCGCCTGCCGTCGCATCCTCGACGAGGTGGGCGAGGCCGAGCGCGATGCTGCCGGCGAATATTCGAGCCCAACCGGCGAGCTGGTCATCACGGCGCCGGTCGTGTTCGGCCGCCTGCATGTGCTGCCGGTGATCGCCGACTTTCTCGCCGTCTACCCGCGAGTGGATGTCCACTTGACCCTGTCGGACCGGATCACCCAACTGGTCGAGGAGCATATCGATCTCGCCCTGCGCATCGGCGAGCTGCCGGATTCGGCGATGGTTGCGATCCGCGTCGGCTCGATCCGCCGTATCGTCTGCGCAAGCCCCGCCTATCTCGCCTTGCATGGCACGCCGACGACCCCGCAAGACCTTGCCGGCCACGACTGTGTCACCTTCGAAGGTCTCGCCGCTCCCGCGGCATGGAGCTTCGGAACCGGCAAGACGGAAACGACAATCCCTGTTCGCTCGCGCCTGCAAGTCAACACCGCCGAAGCGGCCATTGATGCCGCGATTGCCGGGCTCGGCCTGACGAAAGTGCTCTCCTACCAGGCGGATGCCGCGGTGCGCGCCGGCGCGCTGCGGCTGGTGCTGCAGGCCTTCGAACCGCCGCCCTGGCCGGTGAGCCTCGTCCATGCCGGCCAGGGCCGGCTACCGGTAAAGCTGCGCGCCTTCCTCGATTTCGCCGCGCCGCGTCTCAAGGAACGGCTGGCTCGGTCACTCTAGCGGCACCATTCGACAATGGCGGCGTTTCCTTTTTGCCGCCGCTTGGTGTAACCAACGCACACTTCCTCACGGGCCCCTTGCATGCTCATCATCCGCTCGCTGGCGTTCAACTTCGTCTTCTATCTCAGCCTGATCGTCCAGATGATCTTCTGGACGCCTTTCTATTTCCTGTCGCCGCGCCACCGCGCCTGGTTCGTGCCGAAATTCTGGTCGCGCACCTCGATGTGGCTCTATGACAAGATCGCCGCGACGAAGAGCGAGATCACGGGTGTCGAGAACCTGCCCGATGGCTCCTTCATCCTGGCGCCGAAGCATCAATCCTTCTGGGACGCGATCGCCTTCTTCCCCTATCTCGATGACGCGCTCTACATCCTGAAGCGCGAACTGACCTGGATCCCCTTTTTCGGCTGGTACATCTTGAAGATGCGCATGATCCCGGTCGACCGAGGCAACCGTTCGAAAGCGCTGAAGGCGGTCGTCGTCGCCACCAGGGAGGAGATGAACCGCAATCCGCGCCAGCTCATCATTTATCCCGAAGGCACCCGTCGCCCGCCGGGCGCCGAGCCGTCTTACAAATACGGTATCGTCGAGCTTTACACGCAGCTCGGCGTTCCCGTCGTGCCGGTTGCCCATGTTGCCGGTCTCTACTGGCCGCGCCGCAAGTTCCTGCGCTATCCCGGCACCATCAAGGCCCGCTTCCTGCCGCCGATCCCGCCGGGCCTCCAGAAGGAGGAATTCATGCAGCGGCTGATCGGCGAGACCGAGGCGGCCTGCGACCAGATGCTTATCGAAGCGGCGCAGGCGCCGAACCCGCCGCCGATGCCGCCGACGGCGGTGAAGCGGCTGGCGGAACTCGGCGTAACCGCGAAGACCTGATCGGCTACCGCAGCACCGCCAGCAGAGTCGTCAGCACCAGCGTGGCGGCAAACACCAGGTTGATGATCCGCGAGGCCAGCGGAAGGCGCAGGACGCGTGCGAACGCCGTTCCGGCAAGCAGCCACACGACGTGGATGGCGACGATCATCGCGGCAAGCACCAGCAGCCTGGTGGAGACGCCCAGCGCATCGGCCTGCGATGCGGCGCCGGCGAAAACCGCTGCGATCGCCACATAGGCTTTTGGATTGGCGACGGCGAGCATGAAGCCGCCGAGAAAATCGGGCTTCGTCCCCGTGCTCCCGCGCTCCGCCAATGGAGGCGCTGTCGCTATTTTGAAGGCGAGATAAAGGATGTAGCCTGCCGAGGCGACCGCCAGCACCGGCGCCACTCCCGGCACCGAGGTCAGCATGCCGAAAATCCCGCCCGCCACCGCCAGAAGCACGGCGATCGTGCCGAGCACCACGCCAGAGGTGTAACCCAGGGAAGGACGCAGACCGAAAGCCGCGCCGACGGCGGTCACGCTGATCGTCGCCGGTCCCGGGCTGCCCATGACGACCGTCGCCGCCAGGACCAGCGCCAGCACTTGCTGCCAGGTTTGCGCCTCGTTCAAGATGCCATCGGCCATGCCGAACCCTCCTGCCGCCGCTATGCGACAGGACTTATGCAGGTTTTGTCATGACCGTCTTGGACGATCGTGCGCAGTGCGCTGTCAGGCGCTGGCCCGGTCCAATGCCGCGACGTCGTCCGCCGAAAGCTTGAGCGACGCGGCGCGGATCAGGCTGTCCATCTGGGCCGGCGTGGTGGCGCTGGCGATCGGCGCAGTGACGCCCGGCCGCGCGATGATCCAGGCCAGCGCCACTTCCGCCTGCTTGGCCGAATGGCGCTCGGCCACGGCGTCGAGCGCGGAAAGGATGCGCATGCCACGCTCGTTGAGATATTCGGCGACGTCTTCGCCGCGCGCGCTCTGGCCGAGATCGGCCTTGCTGCGGTATTTGCCGCTCAGGAATCCCTTAGCGAGGCTGAAATAGGTGATGACGCCGATATCCTCTGCCTTACAGAGGTCGAGCAGCGGTCCGTCGAGCGACGAGCGGTCGTACAAATTGTATTCTGGCTGCAGCACCTCGTAACGTGGCAGGCTGCGCAGGCTCGCGACGTCGAGCGCGGCTCGCAGCTGGCCGGCATCGAGATTGGAGCAGCCGGGATAGCGGATCTTGCCCTTTTCGAGCAGCCGCTGATAGGCACCGAGCGTTTCCTCGTAAGGCGTGGCCGGATCCGGCCAGTGCGACAGATAGAGGTCGATGATATCGGTTTGCAGCCGCTTCAGTGAAGCGTCGACCGCCTTTTCGATATAGGCAGCGGAGAGGTCGCGCTTGCCCTGGCCCATGTCCGAACCAACCTTGGTGATGACGATGACCTGATCGCGGTTGCCGCGGCTCTTCATCCAGTTGCCGATGATCGTTTCCGATTCGCCGCCCTTGTTGCCGGGAACCCAGCGCGAATAGGCATCGGCCGTATCGATGGCGTTAAAGCCGGCAGCGATGAACCGGTCGAGCAGGTCGAAGGAGGTCTTCTCATCAGCGGTCCAGCCGAAGACGTTGCCGCCCAGGACCAGCGGCGCGATGGAAAGGTCGGTGCGACCGAGACGGCGTTTCTGCAAGACTGATCTCCGTGATGCTGGAACGGGCCTGAAGCCCAAGGATGGGATGCCGCTAAGCTAGGTCGCGGCCGGGCGAGGTCAAAGGCATGGTTTTGTTTTTTGATCGGACCAGAGCAATTCCAGCAAAAGTGCGTCGCGGTTTTGCGTCTGGAATTGCGTAAAAACAAAGAGATAGAGCATTGGAGGCGAAATTATTTCGCCGAAAATGCGCTTCACGAAGACGCGACCCGACGGCCCACCTCCTCCAGCCAGTGATCGCGGATGCCGAGCGCCTCGAGATGCTCAAGTGTGCTCAAGAGATAGTCCTCGTTTCGCCCGGATTGGCCGACCGCGCCGCGAACGATCCTGGCCGCATGATCGGCGTCGAGCGCGCCGGCATACTGCTCATGCTGGCGGTCGACGGTGTAGGCGACCGCCTCGACCGCGCCTCCGCCACCGAGCCGGACATCGAGAATGCGTTCGAGATAGACGCTGGTCACCAATTCCCGTTCGCGTAGATAGGAAAGCACCTCGTCGCGCAGATTGCCGGGAACACGGTAAGCGAGGCCGATGCAGGAGCCGCCCCGGTCCAGGCCGAGCACCAGGCCCGGCCGCGCGCGCGTACCGCGATGCACGAATGAATAGACGCAAAGCGAGCGGCGATAGCCGTAAAGCCGGGCGCGGCGCGTCTCGACATGGGCAAATCCGGGCCGCCAGATCAGCGACCCATAGCCAAAAACCCAAAAATCGCCCATATCGCCAAGCCTGATCGCATTCGAGTGAACGACACCGCACCGCCGAGGTGCTTCTTCTGGCCCCCGCTTGTTTGCATATTGGTAAATGCCCGCTCGCCGGGTTAACGAGAGCCGCAGCATGACGTCAAGTGACGAGCGATCGCCCAAACTTCGCCGCCGGCTGTTCTGGCTTGCCGCGCTCCTTGTCGTGCTGTTCGCCGCCTATAGCGGCGGCTGGTTCTATCTCGCCGACAGGCTCAAGACCGAGGCAGATCAGGCGGTGGCGAGACTGGGCAGCAAAGGCATCGCCGCCGGCTGCGCCAACCTCGCCGTCAGCGGCTACCCGATGAGCTTCACGGTTTCCTGCGACAACCTCGCCTATGAAGACGACGCCCGGAAGGTCGCCGCCTCCACCGGCAGCTTCAACGCCGTCGCCGGGATCGCCGGACCCCTGTCGCCGGTCGCCGACCTGCGCGGGCCGCTTAGGATGATGGCGCCCGGCATGCCGCCGCTCTGGATCGACTGGGACCGGTTGCAGGCCAATGTCAAAGTGTGGTGGCCGTTGCCAAGGAGCGTTTCCGTGCAGGCTGAAGGCCTGAACGCTCAGACCGACCCGCAGGACGACACGGATCCGATGCAATTGTTCAGCGCCGGCAAGGCGGCCGGCCAATTGCAGCCGGCCGGCCAGGACATCAATTATGTCGGCAGCTTCGGCGACCTGGAGATCAACGCGGATGCCATCGACGGACGCGTGCTGCCGGCGCTGGACGGCAGTGGCGACGTGACGCTGAAGAACGGCGTGGCGCTGATCCCAGCGCCCCCGAAGAGCCTGCGCGGCCAGTCGATCGAGATCGCTAAGCTCGACCTGTCGTCGGGCACGGCGCGCATCATCGTGTCCGGACCGGTCTCCGTCGACGCGGAAGGGCTGGTCAACGGGGACCTGACGATCAAGCTCAATGATCCCAAGGCGGTGGCGGCCATCCTCGGCGGCGCCATGCCGGAACACAAAAACGAGATCGAGCAGGGCTTTGCTGCCATTGCCATGCTTGGCAAGGAACCCTCCTTGCCGCTCAAGATCGTCAAGGGCAAGGCTTCGCTGGGCTTCATCCCGCTCGGCAAGGTCAAGCCGCTTGAATAGAGCGTGGTCCCGAACCGAAGGTCAGCGTAGCGAAAAGTGGGGACCGGTTTTCGGGTGAGATCATGCCGACTGAGAAGAGTAACGCAACGATGCCGCAGCCGGTCAGACTGCTCAGCGTCGGCGCCTTCACCCTCGACACGATCCTTCGCGTCGAAACGCTGCCCGCGCATCAAGGCAAATTCATCGCCAGCGACGGCGTCCAGATCGCTTCCGGCATGGCGACGAGCGCCGCCTGCGCCGCACATCGCCTTGGCGCCGAGGTCTCGCTTTGGGCAAGCACGGGCGACGATCCGGTCGGCGACCAGCTTATCGCCGACATTCAGGCCGAAGGCGTCGACTGCAGCCTTATCCGCCGTGTTCCCGGCGCGCGATCGGCGCTGGCCGCGATCCTGGTGGATGCGCATGGCGAGCGCGTCATCGTCCCCTTCTATGACAAAAAGGCGCAAGCCGATCCCGAGGCGCTGCCGCTCGCCGACCTCTCCGCCTTCGACGCCGTGCTGGTGGATGTCCGCTGGCCGGGCGCCGCGGCGCTGGCTCTGGGCGCGGCCAGATCGACCGGCCGTCCGGCGATCCTGGACGCCGACACCGCGCCGATCGAGGTGCTGGAGCGGCTGTTGCCCTTGGCCTCGCACATCGTCGCTTCCGAACCGGCGGCGCGTATCGTCTGCGGCCACGCGCTCGACCCAGAAAGCGCCTGCGCCGACCTCGCCTCGCGCACCGATGCCTTTGTCGCGGTGACCGGCGGCGCGGCCGGCACTTGGTGGCACGACCGCGCGACTCGGCGCGTGCGCCATGTCGAGGCGCCGAAGGTCAAGGCGATCGACACGCTCGCCGCCGGCGACGTCTTCCACGGCGCCTTCGCCGTCGGCCTCGCCGAGGCCATGCCCATGGAGGAAGCCCTGCGCTTTGCCAGCGCCGCCGCGGCGCTCAAATGCCTGCGCTTCGGCGGCCGGCTGGGCGCGCCGGATCGGGCCGAAACGCTGGCCATGATGGCGGCGCACTGGCCGCCACCCCAGGGCTAGAACGCAATAGTATCTCGGCTATTTCCGCGAAATCGGCACAAACGCTGGGGTTGGCGTAAGCCGCTCAACCTCGTCATTCCAGGGCGGAGCAGCCGCGAAGCGGCGTCGCGGAGACCCTGGAATCCATTCCGTGACCTGAGCCATGGAATGCGGCGGAGCAGAATTCTGCACCGCGACAGCGCTCGGAAATCACGGAATGGATGCTCGGGTCTGCGCGCGTCGCTTCGCTCCTTGCTCAGCCCGTGGATGACGATCGCGATGGGCGTTTCGGCCAATCTCCAGCGCATGCGCCTGCCCAGGCTGACAGGTCAATCCACGCCAGAGAACGAGGGAAAAGCCTAAGGCTTGGCCGGGTGCTCGACCGCCTGGCGGCCAAAATCCGGCACATCGATATCCTGGCCGGCCTCGATGATCGAACGGCGGATTGCGCGGGTGCGGGTGAAGAGGTCGAACAGCTTCTCGCCGTCGCCCCAGCGGATCGCCCGCTGCAGTGAGGCCAGATCCTCCGAGAAACGCGCCAGCATCTCCAGGATCGCGTCCTTGTTGTGCAGGCACACGTCCCGCCACATGGTCGGGTCGGAGGCGGCAAGACGGGTGAAGTCGCGGAAGCCGGAAGCGGAATATTTGATGACTTCGCTCTTAGTCACCGCTTCGAGATCGTCCGCCGTGCCGACGATGTTGTAGGCGATGATATGCGGCAGATGCGAAACGATCGCGAGCGTCATGTCGTGGTGCTGCGGGTCCATCGTGTCGATGTTGGAGCCGCAGCGCCGCCAGAATTCCGAAAGCGTCTCGAGCGCCGCGGGATCGGTGCCCGGCAGCGGCGTGAAGATGCACCAGCGATTCTCGAAGAGATCGGCGAAGCCGGCATCGGGTCCGGACTTTTCCGTGCCGGCCAGCGGATGTCCGGGGATGAAGTGCACGCCTTCGGGCACATGCGGCTGCATTTGCGCGATGACGGAGGCTTTGGTCGAGCCGACATCGGTGAGGATGGCGCCCTTCTTCAGCGCAGGCGCGATCTCGGCCGCGACCTCGCCGGACGAGCCGACCGGAACCGAGACGATGACGAGATCGGCGTCACGCACCGCTTGGCTGGCGTCGGTGCTGTAAGAATCGCCAAGGCCAAACTCCTCGGCGCGTTTGAGCGTCGAAGCGCTGCGCGTCGCTATGGCGATATGGCGCGCCAGGCCCTCGCGGCGGATGACGCGGGCGAGCGACGAGCCGATAAGGCCGATGCCGACCAGCGCTATTTTCTCGAACATCGGTGATGCCATGGTGTCTAGCTTTTCAGGAAGGTCTTCAGCGCATCGATGACGCCGCGATTGGCTTCCTCGGTGCCGACGCTCATGCGCAGCGCATTGGGGAAGCCGTAGCCGGTGACGCGGCGCAGGATGTAGCCGCGCGCGCTCAGATAGTCGTCCGCGGCCGCCGCCGAATGTTTCTCGCCGTCGGGGAAATGGATCAGCACGAAATTGCCGACGCTCGGCGTGACGCGCAGGCCGAGCCCGGTCAGCTCGGCGCTGAGCCAGGCCAGCCATTTCTCGTTATGCGCCACGCTGCGCTCGATATGGGCGCGGTCGCGGATCGCGGCGATGCCGGCCTCGATCGCCGTAGCGTTGACGTTGAAAGGGCCGCGAACGCGGTTGATCGCATCGACGATATGCGCCGGCCCGTACATCCAGCCGATACGCGCGCCGCCGAGCCCGAGCTTGGAGAAGGTGCGGGTCATCACCACGTTCTCGGAACTGCCGGCGAGCTCGATGCCGGCCTCGTAGTCGTTGCGCCGCACATATTCGGCATAGGCCGCGTCGAGCACCAGGAGCACGTTCTTCGGCAATGCTGCGTGCAGCCGGCGCACTTCCTGGAACGGCACATAGGTGCCCGTCGGATTGTTGGGATTGGCGAGGAACACGATCCGCGTCGCCGGCGTCACTGCGGCCAAAATCGCGTCGATATCGGCGCGCTCCTCGGTCTCCTTCACCGCCACCGGCTTGGCGCCCGCCGCCTGGATATAGATTTTGTAGACCATGAAGGCGTGCTCGGTGAACACGGCCTCGTCGCCCGGCGCGAGATAGGTCTGCGCCAGGAGCCCCAGGATCTCGTCGGAGCCGTTGGAGCAGATGATGTTGGCCGGGTTGAGGCCATGCACCTCGGCGATCGCCTTGCGCAGCCGGCGGGCAGAGCCGTCGGGATAGACATCGAGCTTCGCCGCCACTTCGCGCGCGGCCTCGATCGCTTTCGGCGAGGGCCCGAGCGGATTTTCGTTCGCCGACAGCTTGTAGACTTTCGCCACGCCGGCCGGCGCGGTGCTTTTTCCCGGTACATAGGCCTCGATGTCCATGATGCCCGCGCGGGGCGTCGGACGGGGCTGATCCTGCTTCATGTCACAAATCCGTCGAGAAGGCCTTCAAGGCCGCAGCGGAAATACAGGCCACGGGCTGGAATGTCGAGTGCCGCCGGCTGGCACCCGTATCCGGTCGCGAGGAGGCCACCCGTTGACGAAGCGCGGCGCTGGTCCTAGAAGGATTGCCAGACTCCGTGGTGATTTGGCCGGTCGGCTTGCAGCCACGTTAAACAACTCGCTAAAGGGCCGTTTGCAACCTGTAACCGGCTTTGCGACGGCAATGCCGGTTTTTTATTGTCCGCTGCCGGCCGGACACCGCGTCGGGACGAAACCGATGCGGGACAGGATGAGGACGGACATGGCCGCTCAGCGTGCTGCAAGAACCAACGACGAGGCCGACCATCCGTCGAGCCCGGTGCTGCGGTTCGGCCCCGACAAGCCGCTGAAGCTCGACGCCGGCACCTTTCTTGCGCCCTTCCAGATTGCCTACCAGACCTATGGCACGCTCAACGACGCGCGTTCCAATGCCATCCTCGTCTGCCATGCGCTGACCGGCGACCAGCATGTCGCCAACACCAATCCGGTGACCGGCAAGCCGGGCTGGTGGGAAGTGCTGATCGGGCCCGGCAGGATCATCGATACCAACCGTTTCTTCGTCATCTGCTCCAATGTCGTCGGCGGCTGCCTCGGCTCGACTGGTCCGGCCTCCACAAACCCGGCGACCGGCAAGCCCTACGGGCTCGACCTGCCGATCATCACCATACGCGACATGGTGCGCGCGCAGACGATGCTGGTCGATCATTTCGGCATCGAGAAGCTGTTTTGCGTCCTTGGCGGCTCGATGGGCGGCATGCAGGTTCTGGAATGGGCGGCGAGCCATTCGGAGCGCGTGTTCTGCGTCCTGCCCATCGCCACCGGCGCCCGCCATTCCTCGCAGAACATCGCCTTCCATGAAGTCGGCCGGCAGGCCGTCATGGCCGATCCCGACTGGCATGGCGGCAAATATCTCGATTTCGGCAAGCGGCCGGAAAAAGGGCTCGCCGTCGCGCGCATGGCCGCTCATATCACCTACCTTTCGGAAGCCGCGCTCCACCGCAAGTTCGGCCGCAATTTGCAGGACCGCGAGGCGCTGACCTTCGGCTTCGACGCCGATTTCCAGATCGAGAGCTATCTGCGCCATCAGGGCATGACCTTCGTCGACCGCTTCGACGCCAATTCCTACCTCTATCTGACCCGCGCGATGGACTATTTCGATCTTGCCGCCGATCACGGCGGGCGCCTCGCCGACGCCTTCGCCGGCACCAAGACGCGTTTTTGCCTGGTCTCCTTCACCAGCGACTGGCTGTTCCCGACCGAGGAGAGCCGATCGATCGTGCATGCCTTGAACGCGGCGGGCGCTTCCGTATCCTTCGTCGAGATCGAAACCGATCGCGGCCACGACGCCTTCCTGCTCGACGAGCCGGAACTGTTCGCGGCCATCAACGGCTTCATCGCCTCCGCCGCCCGCGCCAGGGGGCTCAGCCTATGACCCCGAACCGAAGGTCAGCGAACGCAAAAAGTCGCCGACTTTTCGGACCGGAATCATGCGCTATGCAGGAGGCGAAGCCATGAGCGTCAATCGCGCCCAGCGTGTCGACCTCGAGGTCGTCACCGATCTCATCCCGGCCAATTCGCGCGTCCTCGATGTCGGCTCGGGCGACGGACTGCTTCTGGAACTCCTGCAGGAGACCAAGCAGGTCGACGGTCGCGGGCTGGAACTGTCGCAGCGCGGCGTCAACGAATGCGTGGCGCGCGGCCTTTCCGTCGTCCAGGGCGATGCCGACAAGGACCTCGAATTCTATCCCGACAAGGGCTTCGACTTCGTCGTGCTCTCACAGACCCTGCAGGCGACCCGCAACCCGAAGCTGGTGCTCGACGAGCTGCTTCGTATCGGCAACCGCGCCATCGTCTCCTTCCCCAATTTCGGCCACTGGCGCGTGCGCTTCTCGCTGTTGGTCAAGGGCAGGATGCCGGTCACCAAGGACCTGCCCTACTCCTGGTACGACACGCCCAACATCCATTTCTGCACCATCCGCGACTTCGTCAATCTGTGCGAGGAACTCGGCGCGACCGTGGAGAAGGCAACCGCGCTCGACGCCAACGGCCAGAAGATCGGCCTTTCGATGCCCTGGTGGTTCTGGAATTTTTTTGGTCAGCAGGCGGTGTTTTTGCTGAGGCGATGACGGTAGCTTTGGTCGAACCTTGTGTTTTCTGCGATTACGAGATGGGTGCGAACGGTGGCAATGGAACATCCAACCTATTCGATTGTGATTGAAATGGAAAATGCCAGATCCGTCGACTGGGACGAGATCGGTTTGGGATTGAAGGCCCTGGCGCGCGAGATCGCCGCTGTTTCCGCAAAAGGCTTTGCGCGACCGAAGGTTATCATCTCGCATGCCGGGTCAGACGCCGACGCCTCGATCCTGCAAAGCCACATTAAGGCCGAAGCGCCGCAGTTGGGCGAAGCCGCCGAGATGATCTTCGCCGCCTGCCCAGGTGGCCGGTATTACGAGCTCAAGAACAATGGCGTGCGTTTAGCCGAAGGGAACGCAGTCATTTTCACGGATTCCGACACGGTTACCGAGCAGGGTTGGCTCGCAGCTATGCTGACGCCCTTTCGCGATAACGAAACCGTCTGCGTCAACGGTCATACCTATCTTTGGTACGATGATTTCTCTTCGCGAACCTTCGCCTTGATCTGGTTCTTCCCGATGGCCCGTGGAGACAAGAGATTTGCGGCGAAGCGAGCCATCAATGCCAACAATGTCGCCTTCCGGCGCGACTGGATTTCCAGTCATCCCTTTCCGGAACACAATGGTTTCAAGGTGTCTTGCACGCTGTTGATGCATCAGCTTTGGCGCGAGGGCCACAAAATCGTCAATGTCGACGCGCGCGCTTACCACTACCCGCCGCGCGGTTTGCGTTTCTTCTGTTGGCGCGCTCTGGTGACTGGCAGGGATGCCGATCGGAAGTTCGTCGCGCTTCATGCCCCTAATCGCGCCCGGCGGATCGCCAAATCGTTCTCTCGCTGGGGAACGATGTCGTGGCGCACAACACGTCGCGTGATCGCTCATGCGCCACAGGCTGGCATGCCTTTCTGGCAGATTCCGTTTTCGCTGGCGCTCGGCCTAGCATTCTACACCCTTGCCTTTCTCGGCCATTTCGGCCTGGCTGCCGGCATCGTTCGCGACCAGATCGAGACCTTGCCCGATTATACCGGGCACAGCTAATTTAGGCAGTGCGCACGCCGTCGGCCGTTAAACCAAGCACATCCGTAGCCTTGTGCGGATGCTCGACGCCGTCGACGAAGATCACGTCGGACTGCGAGCTCTGGGTGCGCAGCGAAAGGATCGCCTGATAGGCCGGTGAATTGTACCAGTCCCGCATATGCTGCCTGCCGGGGAATTCGATGACGATCAGGTGCCCGGGCCAAGGGCAAAACCGTCCGTTGGTTCCTGTTGGCGGGCCGCCTAATCAACAGGAAGGCCAGTTGTGTTGCCATCAGACCGCAATGTTGCGGAAAAACCGCTAATTTCGGCATTTCTCGGCCGGCCTGGCGTGACACAAAGGGGGGTTTTTTTGTAGCGTCGGCCGCAAATCAGAGGTGGGACACGAAGATAGCCATCGGACCCATCCGACAAACGCTAGATCCGACCGGTGGTGGCAGCCCGATGTCGAGCCAGGACGTTCCGCTGATCTCAGTGATCACGCCAACCCATAACCGTCGCAGCCAGGTCGTGCGCGCGGTGGAAAGCGTTCTGGCGCAGACACTTACCCGCTTCGAGCACATTGTGGTCGACGACGGTTCGACCGACGGGACGGCCGCTGCGCTCGCCGAAATCCGCGACCCGAGGCTGATTTATGTCGGCGCCAAATGGCGCGGCGCAAATGCCGCGCGCAATGCGGGCATCGAGCGCGCGCGGGCGCGGGTCGTGACGTTTCTCGATTCGGACGATGTCTACCTGCCCGACCGGCTGGAACGGACGCTGGCGCGCTTCGACCAGAACTCCTCGCTCGAAGTCCTCATCAGCTCGTTCGTATCGCTGAAAGGCGGCCGCAGCACCAAATGCATCAATCGCGACGCCTTCCTCGACAAGAGCACGCTGCAGCGCGCCCTGGTCTCGCAGACCATCTTCATTGCCGGCTCGGCGATCACCGCAAGGCGCGAGTCGCTGCTCGCGATCGGCGGCTATGACAGCGACATCACGCGCATGCAGGATCGCGAATTGCTGCTGCGCTTTGCCCAACGCGGCGGCGCCTTGCTGTCCGAGGACATCGACTGGAAGAAGTACAATTCGGAGAATTCGATCTCAGGCCGCCGCGATGGCTATGTCGAGGCCTATGCCAGTCTGATCGACAAGCATCCTTATATCGCCGACCGCTATCCCGACGTTCCGCCTTACATGATAGCGCGCCAGATCATCGCCGATATCCTCAAGGGCAGGTTGCCGCAGGCGTTTTCGGGCTATCATGCCAACCGGGCGTCCAAGTCGCTCGGCTACTCGCCCGCCGAACTCTTGCGCGGCTATGTCGTCGGCCGCCGCTGGCGGCGCGACTGCTATGATGAGTTCCGCGCCAAATACGGCGCCCGGGCGGTCTGAGAACCCCACGACGGCTATCTGTCGAGTTCCGGGAAATAAGGATCGGAAAACCGCTGCCGCAGGCGCTCGCCCAGCAGGCAATCGACCGGCATCGCATCCTCGACGTGGAAGGATCTGGCGTTGGTCAGGCCGCTGACTTCCTGGACCAGCTTGCGGCGGACGGCGGTCGAGAATTCGGACGCCGCGTAGATCGGCAGCACGAACGAACCGGCTCCTCCGGTCACGCAGTCGGCGTAGTAGCGGTCGAGACGGCCGACACTCGGCGACGGACTGATCAGTATAGGCAGGCCGTTGATGACGACACCGCTGGCAACGGCGGCGTCACGGGCTGCGGTGACGGGCAGCCCGGTATTGTTGGGCCCGTCTCCCGATATGTCGATGACGCGGCGTGGCGCCGAAAAGCCGGTTCTCTCCAGGAGCCCGGCGCCGAAGCCGAGGGCGCCCGAGATCGAGGTGCCGCGGAAGCTGCGGAACGGCCGCGTGGCGATCTTGTCGGCGAAGGCGTTGGCGCTGTCCTCGCCGTCGATGATCTGCCGGGCAATGGCCCCGTCCTCGCGCACGACGCCCGCCCATTCGAAATAGGCGAGCGCTATGCGGCCATTTGGACCCGCGCGTACGGCGTTGATGAAGTCGGGATGGCGTAGCGCTTCGACATAGCCGGCGCGCTGCAGGGCGAGTTCACGCTGGTCCATCGACTGCGAGATGTCGACGGCAAGCACAAGTTCCACGTCCACCGGCGCGCCTTTGCCCGGCATCGGCAATGGCGCCGCCTCGGCGCAGGCAAGGCACACAAGCAGGCCGAGCATCGCAAGCATGGCAGCCTCGAACGACCCGGCGGATTTTCCCGGCGATCGCGGCGAAAATAAAGCTATTTCTTCCCCTGGCGGGCAGCGATGGGTGGCGGCTCGATCGCGCCGGCGCGGACACGGGCCGGCTTCAAAGCCGGTGCGCCGGTATCCTTCACGATATTCAGCGCGCGCGGGAAGAACTGGGTGTTGTGCTGGCCCCGCCCGATATTGATGATTGCGGTTTCGGGCAGGCGCTTCTGCAGCATGGCCAGCACCCGCCGCAACGTCGGCCCGTCGAACGCATCCAGGGCTTCGTCGATGATTACCCATTTCGGCTTGCGCAAGGCGAGCCTGGCGAAAGCCAGCGCCCGTTGTTCGTCATCGCCGAGTTCGCGTTCCCATCGCCTGGGACGATCAAGGGTGGTTGCCAGTGGATCGAGGCCGACCTCGCCAAGCACCGCCGCGATCTCGGCATCGCTGGCCGGGGCCTTGCCGTTCGGATGATCGAGCACCTCGCGCAGCGTGCCGGCCGGGAAATAGGGCACGCGCGGCACGAAGATGGGGGTCTCGCCAGCCGGCAGGCCGATCCGGCCGCTTCCCCACGGCCACAGGCCGGCAAGGGCGCGGAAGAACAATGTCTTGCCGGCGCCCGGCTCGCCGGTGATCATGACGCGCTCGCCGGCGTGGATTTCGACATCCGTCTGGGCAAGCTTGGTGCAGCCTTCCGGCGAAGCCACCTGAAGCGTGTCGAAGGTCAGGCTGCCATTGGCGTTTTCGCCGAACTGGATGTGTTTTTCCGTGTCATGCAGCGCGTCGGTTTCGGTGAGCGCGATGCGGAAATCGGCCACGCGCATCAGCGTCGCGCGCCAGTCGGCGATACTGCCGATGTTGTTGATGAACCAGCGCAGGGATGAATGAACCTGGTTGAAGGCGCCGACCGCCATCATCAACCCGCCGAATGAGATGTCGCCCGAGAAATAGACCGGCGACGCCACCAGGATGGGCGCCACCACCGTTATCCAGCCATAGGTGTCGGTCACCCAGGCCAGGTTGATCTGAGCGGTGAAGATGCGCCGCATGGCGCCCAGCACCGTGCCGAGATCGAGCTCGAGCCGGCGTCTGGCGTCGGGCTCGCCATGATAGAGCGCGATCGCATCGACATTCTCGTTGACCCGCACCATGGAGGAGCGCAGCTCCGCCTCGCGGGTGTAGCGCTCGCTGTTGAGGCCGATTAGCGGACGCCCGACCAGCCAGCTCAGCCACGAGGCGATGCCGGCATAGAGGAACGCGGCCCAGACCATGTAGCCCGGTATCTCCAGCGAACGGCCGCCGACATGGAACACGAAGCCGGAAGACAGCTCCCACAGCACGCCGATAAAGGAGACAAGCAGAATGAACGACTGCAGCAGGCCGACGCCCAGATCCGTCGACAGATCCGACAAATGAGCGGCATCTTGCTGCATGCGCTGGTCGGGATTGACGCCGATGGCGCCGGCATTGGCAAGCCGGAAGGCCCGCGCCGGGCGCATCCATTGATCGATCAGGTCGAGCGTCAGCGCCTCGCGCAGCCTCAGACGGATCATCTGGTTGAGCCAGGTCTGGCCGATATTGAGCACCAGAAGACCTCCGGCGATCATCGCAAAGACCAGAAGCTGGTGTAGGAAGGCCGTCATGTCGCGCCGGGCCAGCGCATCGTAGAAAGGCTGGTTCCAGCGATTGAGCAGGACCTGTCCGACCGAGGTTGCGACGATGACCGCGACGATACCGACGGAGACCCAGGCAAGTTGCCTGCGCACCGGCGAGGATTTCAGCCCCAGCTTGATCGTCGCCACCTGGTCGGCGAGGCTGCTCGCCTCCACCGAGACAACGGGTTTCTGCGGCCCCGGCTTTTTATTGGTCTGGTCGTCCATGAAGGATATTCCTGGTTTCCGCTGCGGTCATGAATACCGCGCCGAGCGAGCATGCCTTAGCTCGGGCATGCCTCAGATAGGGTGACGATTGCCGCGCGATGCAAGGCGCGGCGATCACGAACGCGTCACTTGGCCAGGCGCGGCGTCAGCCGCACGCCGGCCAAGCCGCGTTGCGCCCTGCGGCGAGAAGACCGGCACGAAGACGCGGCGAGAGGCACGCTGCGCGACCGGCACACCCTGGTAGAGCCGCTTCTGCGCCTCGACGACGATGACGCCGGAAAAGATCGGCCAGAACCGCCGGCCGGCCTTCTCCAGCACATTGTGGAAGCGCATCATGAAACGCCGCGGCGACGGCGGGAAGAACAGCGCATCGCTCCATGTCGCCGGGGTGAAATTCGCCTCGCGCAGCAGCTCGGTCAACTGGCCGCGCGAGAACGGCCGGCCGTTGCCGAAGGGCGTGTGCTCGAACCGCGCCCAGACGCCGCGCCGGTTGGGCACGACGATGACCACACGCCCGGCCGGCGACAGCACGCGCCAGATCTCGTTCAGCGTCTCGCGCGGATTTTCGGCATGTTCGAGCGAATGCACCAAAAGCACGCGGTCGATGCAGGAATCGACCAGCGGCAGTTCCTCGTCGAAGACCAGCGCCGTCGCCGTCGGCCCCGACACCGGCCACACCACCGCGCCTTGCGTTGCCGGCATGAAGGCGAAGACGCGCTCGGCATCGGTGCCGAAGCGTTCCAGCCATGGCAGCGCATAGCCGAGGCCGACCAGCCGCTCATTGGGAACGGTCGCCCATACGGACGACAGCGCCATGGTGATCGAATGCTCGGCCAGGCGCCCGAGCGTGGTCGAATAGAAGGAACGCAGGTCGACGATATCCGAATGCATGCGCGCGACGGTAGCCGCGAAGGGGCCCAAGTTCAATAAAGGCGGAAAGTTCAACGAAGGCGCCGAGTTCAACAAACCCGGATGACATCGGCGGCCGGCCGCCCTATGTCTGCGACGACAAAGGGAGACATGCGATGCCGGTCGAAATCGAGCAGTTCATGTGCCGCACCGACAATTTCGGCGTGCTGGTTCACGATCCGAAAAGCGGACAGACGGCGATCATCGACGCGCCGCAAGAAGCGCCGATCCTGGCGGCGGTCAAGCGCACCGGCTGGACGCCGACATTGATCCTCACCACGCACCATCATGCTGATCATGTCGAAGCCAATCTGGCGCTGAAGGAACGCTTCAAATTGCGCATCGTCGGCCCGGAAGCGGAGAAGGCGAAGATCCCCGGCATCGACGAGACGGTCAGCCAAGGCTCGGTCGTGCTCCTTGGCGAGGAACGAATCGAGGTCATCGAGACGCCCGGCCATACCGCCGGCCACGTCTCCTACTATCTGCCGGCGTCGAAAGTGGCCTTCACCGCCGATACGCTGTTTGCGCTGGGTTGCGGCCGCCTGTTCGAATGCAAGCCGCCGGTCATGTATGACTCTTTGAAGAAGCTGGCGGCGCTGCCGGCGCAAACCGCCATCTATTGCGGCCACGAATACACCTTGGCAAATGCCCGTTTCGCGGTGACGGTCGACCCGACCAACTCGGCGCTGAAGCAGCGCGCGGCGAGGATCGAAGCGCTGCGCGCCGACGACAAGCCGACATTGCCGACGACCATCGGAGAGGAACTGTCGACCAACCCGTTCCTGCGTTGGCACGACCCGGCGATCCGCAAGCATCTCGGCATGGAGAAAGCCTCGGACGCCGAGGTGTTTGCCGAGATCCGCAAGCGCAAAGACAATTTTTAGTTCCACCGCATGTCGACCAAAAGGCTCGACGTTCGTCGCAGCAAAGGCCGCCAATGACCAGCGCCGCCGAGATTATCGCAACGCTAGGCCTCGAGCCGCATCCCGAGGGCGGCTGGTACGCCGAGACCTTTCGCGACGCCGCGGGCGGCCCGCGCGGTCATTCGACCGCGATCTACTTCCTGCTCGAGCACGGCCAGCTTTCGGCCTGGCACCGGGTGAAGGACGCGGCCGAGGTCTGGCATTTTTATGCCGGAGCGCCACTGGCGCTGTCGATGCATGAGGAAGGCGCAGGCGCCGTCATCGAGCAGGTGCTTGGCACGGCCCTTACCGCCGGCGAGCGGCCGCAGATCGTCGTGCCGGCCGGCTGGTGGCAGTCGGCGCGCAGCCTCGGCGAATGGACGCTGGTCGGCTGCACCGTGGCGCCCGGTTTCGATTTCGCCGCTTTCGAGCTGGCCGAGCCGGGCTGGCAGCCGGCTAGAGCAATTCCAGGAAAAGTGTGAGCGGTTTTCCGTCCGGAATTGCGTAAAAAACAAAGAGATAGGGCGTTTCGTCGTTTCCGTGAAACGGTGAAACGCACTAGGCGAGTAGAAATCCTAGCGTGATCGCCAACTGGGCGGCATAGTAAAGCACCCAGGCCGCATAGCGCATCCAGACGCGATGCAGCGAGATCGCCGCGAGCATGAAGCGCTCGGCCGCGAGCAGCCCGTCCGAGGCGATGAACAGCACCGCGCCGGCAATCACCCAGGGATGGTCCGTGGTGAGCGCCGAAATGCCCATGGCGAGGATCGCCGCGACATAGACGGCGACCGGCGCGCGCAGTTGGGGGCCGACGCGGCGCCAGAGCGCGGCAAGCATGACGATGCTGAATGCGGCCATGGCCAGGGCGATCGCGCCGCGCCAGGGTTCGGCGCTCAACAGGCCGAGCCCGCCGCCTGCCTGCGAAAACAGCGCGATATAGGCGATATGACCGGCGAGAAAGCTCGCCAGCCCGCCGAGAAAGGCCTTTTCGCCGTCGCGTGACAGAAAGGCGTCGCCGACGGCGCTGAGTGCCAGCGCCGCAACCAGCAGCAGCGGACCGCCCTGCATGGCGGCAAGCACGGCCAGCAAAGCCACGGCAAGCGTCTTTGCCGCCGTGCGCGTCCACTTCGGCGGCATGTCGAGCGCAAAGGCGTAGATCACGGCCGCAACGAACGAGAACAAAAGCGTCGCGTTGGCGTTGGCCTCGATGCCGCCGGAAAACGGCATCATGCGCTGACCTCCTTGGCCGCCGGCTTGCGCATCAGCAGCGACTTCGCCGCGAGCGCGGCGCCTCCGGTGATGAGCACGCAGGCCGCGAGGATGCGCAGCGACGGCTCGGCGACGCCAGCGGCGATCAGCACCAGCGTCGACAGAAGCGGCGCGGCGTAGCTCGCGGCGCCCAGCACCTGGATGTTGCCGCGCTTGACGCCGATATCCCAGGCATAGAAGGCCGCGCCCACCGGCATCAGGCCGAGCCCGATGACGGCCAGCCATTGTCCGAGGCTGTCCGGCAGCACCGTCTTCTCAAGCAGCAGATGGCAGGCAAGCGACAGTGCCGACGTCGCCGCGCAGAACCAGGTGACGATCGAGGTCGGCACCGACGGAAAGCGCCGCGACAAGAGCGAATAGGACGACCACAACAGCGCGCAGACGGCCGCCATCGCATAGCCGAAGGCGTAGCGCGCGTCGAAGGCCAGCCCGCCGCCCTTGGTGACGATCAGGAAGGTGCCGGCAAGGCCGAGCAGCGCGCCGACGACATGGTTCCAGGCAAGCCGCTCGCCCGGCATCAGCGCCGAGCCGAGCACGATCAGCAGCGGCCACAAATAGGCGATCAGGCTCGCCTCGACCGCCGGCGCATTGCGCAGCGCCGTGAAGTAGAAGAAATGATAACCGAACAGCCCGGCAATGCCGATCACCCAGACTTGGCGAGGGATCTTCCGGCCCCGGTCGGAAGCCGGCATCACCAGCCGCGCCACGAGCCCGACGCAGGTGCCGATGGCGAAGGTGATGGCCGACAACAGGAAGGGTGGCACCTGTCCGGAAGCGTTGGTGAGCAGCGCCAGCAGCGCCCACATGGCGACCGCCGAAAACCCGATCAGTGTTGCGCGCCCCATATTTCCCCCGCCGGCGCGCGGTGGCGCCTGTCCTAATTTACCGCCTCGAACCGTCTCGCGCTGATGGTCAGCGGACCAATCTGAGTCCCAACCGTGGCGCGGATCGGCGCATATATGCCGGATTGGCCGAGCGGTGCAAACGTCACCAGCATGCGGCTCTTGTTCTTCAGGAAATTCAATGCCTTGCGGCCCTTGCGATAGCCCGCCACCGGCTCGAAGCCCATTTTGCAGGTCACCGTGTCGCCCTTGTAGCCCGGCACCGAGATCGAACCCTTGGAGGCATAGGTCAAGGTCAGGTCGGCGCGCATCTCGCCATCATAGAACTTGACCGTGCGTCCGCAGACCTTGTCCAGGCTGTCGGCGTGGATGACGGTCGCGGCCATCGGATCGAGCACCGATTTCAGGTCGCTATCGCCCAGCGGCACCCAGCTCTTCGGATCGCGCTTCTTTGGCGCGGGAACGACTTGCGTGGAGGTGACAGCGCCGTTATTGAAGCGGATATCGACCATCGAGGCCTTCTTGCCGGACGTATAGTCGGCCCGGAATGCATGCGGCTGCATCTGCTTGCCGGAAATGGTGCCTTTCGAGGAAATCGTGCCTTTCGTGTCGTCGAACAACTTGCCGAGGCCGGCGGCCGAGACGGTGCCGTCAATGGCATAGTTGTCGCCTTGGTATCGGCTGGAGAAAGTCGCCCTGGCGATCGAAAGGCCGAGAAATGACACCGTATACTCGCCCTTGAACGACTGCGGCGGCGCGGCGGCGAAGCTCGTTGCCGGCACGGCAACGGCAAGCAGGGCGGCGAATGCATGAGAAGGACGGAGCATGGCGGCTGGCTGATCCCTGGCGGTTCGGCCGGAACGCAGCGGCTCCAGCCTGGCAGATCCCTTCGCGATGGGCTTATACTGTGAAATCCGGCCTTTATATGGAGCGTGCCTGACAGCGGGGCGCGTGCCGGAGCTTGACGCAGTGGTGAAATGCCACTATGGAACGCCAACTTTTCCAAAGGCCGCCTGACCGAGACCGCGCGCCGCCCGGCGCGGGCAGAATGGTTTGGCAGGCTTAGAACTGAGGTTAGACAAGATGTCCCGCACCTGCGAACTCACTGCCAAGGCAGTCCAGACTGGCAACAATGTGAGCCACGCCAACAACAAGACCAAGCGTCGCTTCCTGCCGAATCTGGTCAATGTGACGCTGATTTCCGAAGCGCTGAACCAGAATGTTCGCCTGCGCATTTCGGCCAACGCGCTGCGTTCGGTCGAGCACCGCGGCGGCCTCGACGCCTTCCTGGCCAAGGCCGACGTCAAGGAATTGTCGCAGCGCGCCCGTCTGCTCAAGAAGCAGATCGCCAAGAAGCTGGCCGAGCAGTCGGCCGCTTAAACCAGCAGCTTTCAGGCGGGGGACGACCGCCTCGAGCCCCGGCCAGACCGGTGCTCGAAACAGGAGCGAGCGTCGGCATGACGCTCGGCTGGTTCCATTACCCAGGATAAAAAAATGTATTTCCTGACGCGATATTTGCCCTTCGTGGCCGCCATGGCGCTTGTCGTCGTGGCGTCGAACATCCTCGTGCAGTTCCCGATGCAGGGCCAAGTCGGTGGCCTGTCGTTGGCGGACCTGCTGACCTGGGGCGCCTTCACCTATCCTTTCTCCTTCCTGGTCACCGATCTGGCCAACCGCCGCTACGGCCCGGCCGTGGCGCGCAAGGTGGTGTTCGTCGGCTTCATGACTGCGGTGACCTGCTCGATCCTGATTCCGCCGTTCCTGTTCCGTCATGGGCTGATCGAGTTCGAAACCGCCGCCGACCGGCTGGTGCGCATCGCAGCCGCCTCGGGAGCTGCCTTCCTCGCCGCGCAATTGCTGGACGTTACCGTCTTCAACCGGCTGCGCCGGCAGAGCTGGTGGCGCGCGCCGATCGTCGGCACGCTGGTCGGCTCCATCTTCGACACCGTCGTCTTCTTCGGCGTCGCCTTCTCCGCCGCCTTCGCTTTTGCCGGCCCCAACGACGGCTTCGCGCTGGAGACCGCGCCGCTGATGGGCGTGCTGCCGGTCGAGACGATGCGCTGGGTCTCCTGGGCGCTTGGCGACCTTTCGGTCAAGCTGATCATCGCCGTGGTGGCGCTAATCCCCTACCGGCTGCTCGCCGCGCGCTGGAGCCAACCGGCGGTCGCGTTCTAGGCCATGAACCCAGCAAGTGGAATCAGGCCGTGATCCCCTGGGTTCAGCTTGACTGCGCCCGCACGCCCGATGGCGGCCAAGAACTGCGCCTGAAGCGGCGCGGCGCTGAATTCTCGATCATGCTCGGCACCAATGAGCTGATGAACAGCCGCCTCAGCGGTTCCGAGGAAGCGCTGGCCAGGCTTTCCTGTCAGCGTATCGCCGGACGCGAGCGGCCAAGCATCCTTATCGGCGGGCTCGGCATGGGCTTTACCTTGCGCGCCGCCCTCGCAGCGCTCGTTCGGGACGCTGCCGTCACCGTTGCCGAACTCGTCCCCGCGGTCGTCGACTGGGCACGCGGCCCCATGTCGGGGATCTTCGGCGGCTGCCTCGACGATCCCCGCGTCACCATTCGCGAGGCCGATGTCGGCCAGGTGATAGGGGCGGAGAAAGCCGCCTGGGACGCGATCCTGCTCGATGTCGATAATGGTCCCGAAGGCATCGTCCACAAGGGCAATGACACGCTCTATGGCGCCGCCGGCCTTACGGCCGCGCGCGCCGCGTTGAAGCCTGGCGGCGTGCTGGCGGTCTGGTCGCAGGGGCCGGACAGCGGCTTCACCCGGCGGCTGAAACAGGCCGGCTTCGCGGTCGAGGAGATCAGCACGCGGGCCAATGGCAAGCGCGGCGCCCGCCACGTCATCTGGATCGCGGCGAAGCTCTAACCTGGATTGCGGCGTCGGCGCATTTCTATTTAGCCGCACTTGCCGCCACAGGGAAAGAGAGCATAACTCTAGAGGACATCTAGGGCTTTGAGGGGTGGCTTGGAGATGCACAAACCTACATTGGCGCGAATAGTAGCTGCGCTTTTTTTGTTTTTAGTCGTGCTCTTAATCGCCGCCTGGACTTCCGGGTTTCAGGAAACAATGTGCGAGCAAACAAAGAGCGGCGAGGAACAGTGCGCTCCCTATAACCTTGCGGCGTATTATCTGGTCCGGACCAGGAGAACCATTGACGAGAACGACGGGCTTATCACCGCTCTGGCCACTATCGTCATCGCTGCATTCACCGGCACGCTCTGGCAGTCCACCAGAAACTTGTGGCTCGCCGGCGAGAGGCAGATGAGCCTCATCGAAGGCAACGCCAAAAAGGAGCTTCGCGCTTATCTCACTGTCGTCCCCGATGGGATCAACCAATTGATCGGCGAATCCAACGTTATGGGACATGTCGTGTTGAAAAACGTTGGCAGACTGCCGGCGCGAAATGTGACCCTGCTCGTCTCGATGGAGTTGTCGGACGGCCCGGAGATGGACTCTTTCTTTCGTAGACAAGTTTTCAACATTGCTAAGGTAGCGACCAATTCGGATCGCGTTATCCAGCCTGGCGGCGAAATGCGCCAAGGGAGCGAACGGCCAACCCTCGCCATTTCTGAACTCTGTGTGCCGGACCACAACGTCTACGTCTACGGGATAGTCAGATACGACAATGGGTACGGGGAGCAATGCTTCACGAAATTCTGCCACCGGTATGCGACAGCTAGTCGGGATCGCAGTGTGAAGCCGGATAGCAGACCGAACAAAAGCCGCGCTTTCATCGGCGCAGATAAAGCCCGCTATCACAACTACGGCAATAGTGCCGAGATTTTGGTGGGAGAATAGCTTAGCGACATGCCAGCCACTCGTCATCGTTGGTCGTTGCTCGTAGCCGTCGGATGTCTTTGGATCGGGGGGAGTGTCGCTTGGTCACAGGACACCAAGCCAGATCAGCAAAGCCGGTCCTCACAACCAAGCACTACCGAAAACCTGCAATCCACTAAGCAGGATAGCGAACCCCGGACACTCGCGCCTGAGCCGAGCCAGCCAGTTGGCAAGGCAAAGGGCGCCGATGACCAGCAAGGCAGCGCCGGCAAAGAATGGCGCGAAAACCTCGTTGAACACGCGCCGGATTGGTCGGTCGCGTTCTTCACCTTTATCCTTTGTGTATTCACCGGCCTGCTTTGGCGCTCCACCAATAAGCTCTGGCTGGCCGGCGAAAAGCAAATGAAGCTGATTCAGGACAACGCCGCTCTGCAATCCGCCGACATGCAGGCTTCTATTAAGGTCGCGGAAGACGCTGCTAAGGCCGCTAACAGGTCTGCCGAAGTTGCCGAACGGACCATGGTGCTGAATGATCGACCGTGGGTCGGGGTAGAACTTCAGATTCTCGGCCCGCTGGTTTTTACGGCCCATGATTGCAGCATCAAATTGGACATGACAATCACCAATCATGGGCGGTCGCCGGCCATCAGAACCGATCCTCACGTCGAGTTTTTTGTTTCCACTCAGAAGGCAATCGAGTGGAGAAACAAGATGGAAGACAGCGCCAGATATATGATCGCAAATATGTTTGGTGAAACGCTGTTCCCCACCGTTCCTCGCTCTAAAAAGTGGAGCTTCAGCGTAAGCAGGGATGACATCTTGAGGGGGAAGACCGAAGACGACGAGAACTGCGTGCGGCCGATAGTAGCCTATTGTGTCTACTATGGCCTTCCGACCGGCGGTCGCGCTCGCTATACGTCCGGCATCCGGGAAATCTTCAGAATCGGCCACGAGCCTTTCGACGGCGATCCGGCCACATTTACGGATCACGAAATCAGATTCTTGGACATGGTGACGGAAGACGCCACGTAGGCCCAGCCATAGCAATAAGGTCGAAAGGGGGCGGTCATTTCAGCAATCGCTGACATGTGGGTTAGGTCTGTCGCTGGCCCGTGGCGGTTGCGCCAAAATACCGTTCGGCCGGCTTTACGCTTTGTTACGCCCGATCGTGCAGGATCGCGAAAATTCTCTAGGGCATTGCGACCAGCATGACCGTGCAAGGCACCGGTTGGAAAAACGACCTTCTGCTTGCGCTGTGCGCCACGCTGATGGTGCTGACGATCAACGCCGTTTCCGGTTTTCCGACCCTTGGCGACTACGGCGCCGACAATGACAGCATGCTGCGGCTGGTCGAGGTTCGCGACCTGCTCGGCGGGCAAAGCTGGTTCGATCTCCATCAATACAGAATGGGAACCTCGGGCGGCTTCGTCATGCACTGGTCGCGCTTGCTGGACATGCCGCTCGCGCTGATCATCATGGCCTTCGAAGCGCTGGGTGCCGGCCCCGCCACCGCCGAGCGTGCCGTGCAAATCATCTGGCCGACCCTCCTCTACGGACTGACCATATTCGTGCTCATGCGCGCCTCGCAGCGCTTCGCCGCTGCGAATGTCGCGATGCCGGCAGTCATTCTGTCGACGGCGGCGCTTTTCTACCTGGTGATCTACAGCCCGGGCGTGATCGATCACCACAATGTCCAGCTGCTTCTGACGGCGGCCGGCCTCTGGCTTCTGATGGAAGCGCCCTCCTGGCGGCCCGCGGCCCTTCTGTCGGGCATTTGCGCCGGCCTGACGCTCGCGGTCGGCATGGAGACGGCTCCCTATGTGGCAGTGCTCGGCATCTGCGCCGCTGTCCTGTTCATCCTCGACGACAAGGAGCGCGGCACGGCACGAGGCTTTGGCATCGGATTTGCCGGCATAGCCTCCCTGGTCTTCGTGGCGACCATCCGGCCCGCCGATTGGGGCGTGGCCCAATGCGACGCCTTCTCCTCCTTCCAGTTCGCCGTTGCCGCATTGTCCGGCTTCGGCCTCGTGATCGCCAGTACCTTTGCCGCATCGAGCCGCCGGGCGCGGCTGGTTTCGATGCTGGCGCTGATGGCGGCGGTCGCGGTCGTTGTGATCGTGTTCTTCCCGCAATGCCTGGCATCGCCCTATGCGGGCATGGACGAACGTATCCGCACCTATTGGCTGGCCGACGTGGTCGAAGCGCAGCCCTTCTGGAGCGTCGCCATCCACCAGCCGAAACTGATGGCGGCGCGCTATGTGACGCCCTTCATCGCGATCCTGCTGGTCGGCCTTCAGCTCCGAACCCGTCGCCTGCGCCGCGAGGAAAAGCTCGCCGCCACCCTGCTCGTCGTCGCCTTCGGCGTCAGCCTCTGGCAGGTGCGCGGCTCGACCTTCTCCGTCGCCTTCGCCGTGCTGCCGCTTTCGGCCTGGATCGCGAGAATCCGCCTGCGGGCGAACGCCGCGCCCTCGTGGCGCCTTTCCGCCGGCATCGTCATGGCGTGGCTGGTCTCGCTCAACGCGACCTGGGCTGGGGTCGCGGTGGCGGCGCAGTCCGTGGTCCAGCAGGCGCCGCAGCGGGTTAATTCCGACCCCGACCATGCCGTGACCTGCGGCAAGCCGGGCGACTTCCATGATCTTGCCGCGATGCCCGCGACGACGGTGCTTGCCTCGTCCAATCTCGGCTCAGGAATATTGACGTTCACCGGCCACCGGGCGCTGGCCGGCCCTTACCACCGCAATGTCGGCGGCAATCTCGCCATGCTCGACGCGTTCATGGGGACGCCGGACGCCGCCCACGCCGTCATCGAACGCGAGCATGTCGGGCTGGTCGCGATCTGCCGCGGCAACACGGAAGAGATATCGCTGGCTCTGGACGCGCCGAAGGGCCTTGTCGCGGCGTTGCTGCGGGGCGACCTGCCTGAGTGGCTCGAACTGGACCAGTCTACCGCGGGAAAGCCGATCGAGATCTACAAGGTTCGTTGAATATCGGCCCGCGGCCATATCAGCATCGTCGACAGCGCCCTTCGCAATACGCCTGCTCTGCGCTGATGCAATTTCACTGCGTGATTTAGAAAACCGCTATCGAAATCAGTTCCATGGATCGTTGCAATCCAGCCTGTGCTTTGGTTAGCATCTCGTTTAGGCGGCGATATATGTATTCAAGAAATTTGGATTCGGGGTTTTAGGTTGGGGAGAAGACATCCATGTCGGCCATAGAGGGCGCGGCGGCGCCAGCATCAGCCACACAAACGCTGCAGCATGTTGTCTCTCACATGGTGGACGCCGTGAACCGTGCCGCATTTGTGGAAAAGCCTTTCTGGCATCTGGAAATGACCGATGTTTTCCCGGCGGACCTTTATCAGCGCATGCTCGCCGCCATGCCGGAGGCGCGCGAATATCGTGCGCTCAAGGGACGCAACAATGTGAATATCAAGGCTGACGGCACCCCGACGCGGATCAAGATCGACCTCTACCCCGAATACATCCGCCATCTGCCGCAGGAGAAGCGGGCGATTTGGTCCCTGGTTGGCAAGGCATTGCATGCGCCGCAGCTGAAGGACGCATTCATGCGCCGCCTTGCCCCGGGCTTGGAGCGCCGGTTCGGCTCGGACTTCATGAAGGTCGGCATGTATCCGGTGCCGATGCTGACGCGCGACGTGGCGGGCTACAAGATCGGCTTCCACACCGACACGAAATGGAAAGGGATCACGGTCCAGTTCTACCTGCCGGAGGACGACTCGATCAACCATATCGGCACCCGCTTCGCCGAGCGCATGCCGGACGGGCGTTTCGAGAATTCGCACCGGATGTCGTTTTCGCCGAACACCGGCTACGCCTTTGCGGTCGGCACCGACACCTGGCACGCGGTCGACACTGTCGGACCGGAAGTCCGCACCCGCGACAGCATCCTTCATACCTATTTCGTGGACAACACCGCGACGCTCAAGATCCGTAACCGGAGCAAGCGCGCGGCCAATTTCGTGATGAACGAAGTCCGCCACGTCGGCCGGTAATCTCTCGGCGCCCGCCGTCGGCACGGCTGAATCCATGCCGGCCCGCCGTCCTCAGTCCTGGTGCAGGATGAATTCCAGGTAGAGGTTGCGCTGCAGGATCGAATGGTTGTCGTCGGATATCAGCGACACCATCAGCGCGCCGTCGTCGCGGGTCCAGACGTCCAGCCCTTCCATATTGTCGATCTGGTAGCCCATATCGGCTTCCATCAGCACCGGCCCGTCGGCGACCGCGCCCTTCTCGACGCTTTCGCCATAGATGCGCCGCAGCCGCATTTTCACCCCGCGCGCGATCGAAAAACTGCGCTCCAGCAGCAACAGGTCGCCATCCGGCAGGAAGACACCGTCGGTTATGTCGAAATCGCCATCGCGCTTCACGGTGAAGACGCCCTTATGCGGCCCCTCGATGATGGCGGCGTAGACATTGCCGGCTTCATCGAGGCTCCTCTCCGAGACCACGACCAGGCCGCCCGCGTGCTGCCCATAAGGATTGGCATGGGTGACGGTCTCGAAGCCGCGGTTCTGGCGCAGCTCCCGGGCGGGGATCTGGTAATCGAGCTGCCGGATCGGCGCTTTCATATTGTCGGGATCGATCTTGAACTGGGCGACGCGCTGGTCGCGCTCAAAGCCGACGGTGGCGATACCGTCCCTGACCGCGAGCCCCTCAGCGTCGACCTTCCATTTCCGGTTGATCGGCCGGCCCGAAGCGTCGACCATCTGCTGCAGGCGGAAGTTCGAAACGCCCGACGGACGTCGGTCGGCGTCATGCGTGATCGTGCCGAAGAACCAGAAGCCGGTGTCGGCGACGCCGATGAAGTCGCTGCCCGGCTTCAGAAAGCGAAAAGCCGACAGCGCGCCGAAATCGCGTGCCTGCGAGGTCATCTCCAGCCCGCCGACGAATTCAAGCGGCCCGAACCGCGTCTCGTCGCGGCCGATATGGAACTGGCTGATCGGCCGCGCCGAAATCTCGACTGTTTCGACGGGAGTTCCCGGAGCGGCAATTGCCGGCGATGCGCAGGCCAGCACGCAGGCGAAAAGCGTCCGCCGCGCACACCGCCCCGAAAGGATCATCCGGCGCGTCGCAATCCGCCGCGCCGCGTGTCGCGTGCGCTCTCCTCGCCGAACAGTGAGGCGAGCTGCTCGGTCATGGCGCCGGCGAGTTCCTCGGCATCGACGATGGTGACGGCGCGGCGATAATAGCGCGTGACGTCGTGGCCGATGCCGATCGCCAGAAGCTCGACCGGCGAGCGCGTTTCGATCAGCTCGATGACCGCCCGCAGATGGCGTTCCAGGTAATTGCCCGGATTGACCGACAGCGTGGAATCGTCGACCGGCGCGCCATCCGAGATCATCATCAGGATCTTGCGCTGCTCGGGCCGGCCGATCAGCCGGTTATGCGCCCATAGCAGCGCCTCGCCGTCGATGTTTTCCTTCAGTAGGCCCTCACGCATCATCAGCCCGAGATTGCGGCGCGCGCGCCGCCACGGATGATCGGCGGATTTATAGATGATGTGGCGCAGATCGTTGAGCCGGCCGGGGTTAGGCGGCTTGCCATCCTTCAGCCATTTCTCGCGCGCCTGCCCGCCTTTCCACGCCCGCGTGGTGAAGCCGAGGATTTCGACCGAAACGCCGCAACGCTCCAGCGTGCGCGCCAGGATGTCGGCGCAGGTCGCGGCGACGGTGATCGGCCGGCCGCGCATGGAGCCCGAATTGTCGAGCACCAGCGACACCACCGTGTCGCGGAACTTGGTGTCGCGCTCCTGCTTGAATGACAGCGGCTGCATCGGGTCGATGACCACGCGCACCAGGCGGGCCGGATCGAGATAGCCTTCCTCCAGGTCGAAATCCCAGGAGCGGTTCTGCTGCGCCATCAGCCGGCGCTGCAGCCGGTTGGCGAGCCGCCCGACAACGCCGGAAAGGTTGGCAAGCTGCTTGTCGAGGAAGGCGCGCAGCCGGTCGAGCTCCTCTTCCTCGCACAGCTCCTCGGCGCCTACCGTCTCGTCGAAGGCGGTGGTGAAGACCTTGTAGTCGATCTCTTTCGGCAGGTTCAGGAACGGATTGTCGTTTCGCTTGGCCTCGCCCGGCGTCTCGGCGTCGGCGTCGTCCTCATCGGACAGGTCGTCGGAGGTGGCGTCGGTCGCTTCGGTCTCGGCCGACTCTTCGTCGTCGGCGGAGGCTTCGGCATCTTCCGACTGCGACTGCTCGGAGCCTGAATCCTCCTCGCCGCCTTCCTCGCTCTGTTCCTCGCCCTGCTGCTCGTTCTCTTCGTTTTCCTCCGAGTCGTCGGTTTCCTGATCGTCGCCGAGTTGCTCGGCCATCTCCATGGAAACCAGCATGTCGCGCACGATACGGGCAAAGGCCTGCTGGTCCTCGAGCTTGGCCGACAGGCCGTCCAGGTCGCTGCTCGCCTTTTCCTCGATCCAGGGACGCCAGAGATCGACCAGCCGCTCGCCGCTCTTCGGCACGGAACGTCCGGTGAGCTTCTCGCGCACCATCAGCGCAATCGCTTCCTCGAGCGGCGCGTCCGCCTTGTCCCTGACGTCGACGAGGTTCGCCTTGGCGTATTTGTCCTCGAGCATCGAGCCGATATTGTCGGCCACGCCCTGCATGGCGCGGCTGCCGATCGCCTCGACGCGCGCCTGCTCGACGGCGTCGAAGATGGAACGCGCCAGCTTGCCTTCCGGCGCCAGCCTGTTGTGGATGCGCTGATCGTGACAGGCGCGCTTCAGCGCCATGGAATCGCCCAGGCCGCGCGTGATCGCGATGTCGTTGCGGGACGCTTTCTTCGGCAGCTCGGGCAGGCGCGCGCGGTTGCCGGCCAAAGCCGGCCGGTCCTTGGCAAAACCGACCTCGAGGTCCTTGTCGCCGGCGACGGCGCGCATGCACACGGTCACCGCGCGCTTGAAGCTGTCGGCTTCAGACCCGTTCTTCGGCTTGTTGCGCGTGTTGTCGCCTGGACCCGCCATGATCATTCCCTGCGCGATTCATGCTGAAAGGCTGGAGGCCTCTTCAGCCGCGCGCCTACCTCAGCACCACGTTCGCGGCGCTCTCCGGCAGATCCTCGCCGAAGGCGCGTTGGTAGAACTCGGCCACCACCGAACGCTCCAGCTCGTCGCACTTGTTGAGGAAGGTCAGCCGGAACGCCATGCCGATATCGCCGAAAATCTCGGCGTTCTCGGCCCAGGTGATGACGGTGCGCGGGCTCATCACGGTCGACAGGTCGCCATTGATGAAGGCTGAACGCGTCATGTCGGCGACGCGCACCATCTTGTTGACGATGTCCTTGCCCTTGCTGTCGCGATAGTGCTTGGCCTTGGCCAGCACGATGTTCACTTCATTGTCGTGCGGCAGGTAATTGAGCGTGGTGACGATCGACCAGCGGTCCATCTGCGCCTGGTTGATCTGCTGCGTGCCGTGATAGAGGCCCGTGGTGTCGCCGAGACCGACCGTGTTGGCGGTGGCAAACAGCCGGAATGCAGGGTGCGGGCGGATGACCCGGCTCTGGTCGAGCAGGGTCAGGCGACCCGACGATTCCAGCACGCGCTGGATGACGAACATCACGTCCGGACGGCCGGCATCATATTCGTCGAAGCAGAGCGCCACATTGTGCTGATAGGCCCAGGGCAGGATGCCGTCGCGGAATTCGGTGACCTGCAGCCCTTCCTTGACGACGATGGCGTCCTTGCCGACGAGGTCGATGCGGCTGACATGGCTGTCGAGGTTGACGCGCACGCAGGGCCAGTTGAGCCGCGCCGCGACCTGCTCGATATGCGTCGACTTGCCGGTGCCGTGATAACCCGACACCATGACGCGGCGGTTGTAGGCAAAGCCGGCGAGGATCGCCAGTGTCGTCGCCTTGTCGAACAGATAGTCGGGGTCGATGTCCGGCACATGCTCCGTCGCCGCCGAATAGGCGGGAACGATCATCTTGGAATCGAAGCCGAATTTCTCCTTCACCGGCACGGTCGTGTCGGGCAGGTTGGCGATGTCGCGATCGACCTTGTTCATCACTATCAACGTCTCCACGGGCGAAACGCCGCGTTTCGCCGGCAATCGATTTTGTCCGGGGGCGGTCTTAGAGCCTTTTCCAACCATATGAAAGTTGGAAAAACGACTTGGTACCGTGGGGCCGCTCAGCACAATCCTGCTTGCTTGAGCACCCGATAAGCCTGCAGCACATCGCGGAACCGGTCTTCCGAACCTCTGTCGCCGCCATTCGCATCCGGATGGTGGCGCTTAACGAGTTCCTTATAGCGCGCCTTGATGTCCTGACCAGTCGCCTTTGTGTCAAGGCCAAGCGTTTCCAGCGCCTTGGCCTCAAGTGGCTTTGCCTTGCGCTCACGCGGCTCGCGTGCTCCGCCGCTGAACAGATTGAAGGGATCGCGCATGCGGTTGTAGTAGCCGGCCCGCCCCGAACGCTGCTGCGCGAAATCCGGCGCCGAGCGCGTCCCGCCGCCATTGGCGCCCATGCGCCATGTCGGCCTGTGGCCGGTCAGCGCCTCCTTCTGGAAGCGGGCGATCTCAGTGTCCGACACGCCGGAGAAGTAATTGAAGCCCTTGTTGTATTCGCGCACATGGTCGAAGCAGAAGCGAAAATACTCGCCCTCCTTGAGGCGCCCGACCGGCGCGCGATGCGTGCCGGCTTCGTTGCAGCCGTCCCACTGGCAGATCGGGGCGCGCGACTTCAGCTCCGCGTCCTTCTCCGGCCGAATTCGAATTTTCTCGAAATATTTGGGGTACGCTTTCATCTCACCCATTTATGGGCTGTTCGCATGTGCGAAACAAGAATTGACATTTCGCCGATGATCGCCCTAACCGCTGAATCGCGGCTTAAAAGCGGTCGAAATTCAAGATTTTGCGGCTATGCCGCAGATGTGGGGAAGGGAAACCCGGATGTCCATACAGTCGACAATCGAAAACAAGCTGAAAGCGGCATTTTCGCCCGAACGGCTAGCGGTCATCAATGAGAGCCATCTTCACGCCGGGCATCATCACGTCGAGTCCGGCCACCACGCGACGTTCGACGGCGCCGGCGAGACGCATTTTCGCGTTCGCATCGTTTCGCCGAGCTTTGCCGGCATGACTCGCATCGAGCGCCACCGTGCCGTCAACGAATTGCTCGCGGACGAACTGAAGGCCGGCGTGCATGCGCTGGCGATCGAGCCGGCGGCGCCCGGCGAGAAGACGCGCTGGTAAGCTCTCAGCCGACGCTCGCCTTGAGGAAGGCCAACACAGCCGCGGTCAAGGCGTCGCCGTCCTGGCCGAAATCGCGATTGATCGACATGTGCGTATAGGCGCTGCCGTCGAACAACGTGACCTTGGCGCCGGTGGCGCGCAGGCGTTCCGCGAAAGCCTTCGACGCCTCGCCTCGCCCGGGCGCGCGCGAATAGGCGATGAAGGTCGGCGGATGTTTCCTGCCGTCGACATGGGCCGACGGCGATAGCGCCGCCCATTGTGTCGGGTCGGGAAAGGCACGCGCATAGGCGCCCATCATGCCGCCATTCCTGGAAAGCGCCGCAAGATCATAGGCCCTGGTATCGTCCAGGATCAGGGCGGCGACGCCGGGCAACCCGCCGCGCATGGCGGTCAGCGCGATCAGATGGCACCCGGCCGAATGGCCCATGCCGACGATGCGACTGGGATCGCCGCCGTATCGGGCAATGTTGGCGCGCACATGGCCGTAGGCCTTTTCGACGTCGCCGGCCTGGGTGGCGACATCGGCTTCCGGCAGCATGCGGTAATCGATCGAGACGAACACGAAGCCATTGGCGAGCAGGAAGTCCGGCTTTGAGCCGACCTGGCCGCGTTTGCCGAACCGCCAGGCGCCGCCATGGACAAAGAAAACCACCGGCAGGTTGTTTGCGCCGTCCGGCGCGTAGATATCGAGCTTGGCCGGACCGTAGTCGAGGGTCTGCGGTGCCTGCCGGCCCGGACGCCTGGCGGCTGACGCACCTGCCGGCAGCAGCCCCCCAAGGCATGCCGCGATGAAGCCGCGTCGATCGATCATCGTCATCTCCGGCCAGGTTGCGGCGCAAGCGCGCCACGCACCTCGATTGGATCAATAATGACAACTTGTGGGCAGCAAACCAAATCAGGACCTTGAAGCTCCGCCGGCAATCACCACGTATTTCTCGGGCGAGCATTTTCGGCCGCGTCGGGTATCCCCCGGGTCAATGCCAGATTGCATGCGCTATCCTTCGTGTGAAGGGAACAAACAGTGCTTTCCGGCAGTTGATGCAGCGATGAGCCGATTGGCAGCCCACCGGCTCCGAGGCAAAGCACCATGCGCGAGAACCAATCAGACGTCTTCGATCTGTTTTCGGAGATTTATTCCAACGCGGCTCAGGAAGAGATCAGCCTGCAGCAATATCTCCTGGCCTGCCGCGAAGACAAATCCATGTATGCGTCGGCGCCCGAACGCATGGTTGAGGCGATCGGTGAGCCGAACCTGGTCGACACCAGCAAGGACGAGCGGCTCGGCCGCATTTTCTCCAACCGCACCATCAAGGTCTATCCCTCCTTCTCCGATTTCTACGGAATGGAGGATACGATCGAGCGCATCGCCGGATATTTCCGCTATGCCTCGCAGGGCCTCGAGGAGCGCAAGCAGATCCTCTATCTCCTTGGCCCGGTCGGCGGCGGCAAATCCTCACTGGCCGAACGGCTGAAGAAGCTGATGGAGGAGCGCCCGATCTACACGCTCAAGGTCGGCAATAAGATCAGCCCGGTCTTCGAATCGCCGCTCGGCCTTTTCCATCCCGATCGCATGGGCGATCTGCTGGAGGATAAATACGGCATCGCCCGCCGCCGCCTGAACGGATTGATTTCGCCCTGGGCGGCCAAGCGCCTCGACGAACTGTCGGGCGACATCTCCAAATTCAGCGTGGTCAAGCTGATGCCGTCGCGGCTGCGCCAGATCGCCATCGCCAAGACCGAGCCCGGCGACGAGAACAACCAGGATGTCTCGGCCCTGGTCGGCAAGGTCGACATCAGGCAGTTGGAGCACTTCAGCCAGTCCGACCCGGACGCCTACTCCTACAGCGGCGGCCTCAACCGGACCACGCAAGGGCTGCTCGAATTCGTCGAGATGTTCAAGGCGCCCATCAAGGTCCTGCACCCATTGCTGACGGCAACCCAGGAAGGCAGCTACAACGGCACCGAGAATTTCGGTGCCTTCCCCTATCAGGGCATCGTCGTGGCCCATTCCAACGAATCGGAATGGCAGCAGTTCAAGAACAACAAGAACAACGAAGCCTTCCTCGACCGCATCCTCGTGGTCAAGGTCCCCTATTGCCTCCGTGTTACCGAGGAGAGGCACATTTACGAGAAGCTGCTGCGCGAGAGCGAGCTGGCAAACAGCCCCTGCGCGCCCGAAGTGCTGGACATCCTCAGCCGCTTCACCGTCTCGACCCGCCTTGCCGAGCACGAGAATTCGCCGCTCTACACCAAGATGCGCGCCTATGACGGCGAGAACCTCAAGGAGATCGACCCCAAGGCCAAGTCGGTCCAGGAATATCGCGACGCCGCCGGCGTCGACGAGGGCATGACCGGGGTCAGCACGCGCTTTGCCTTCAAGATCCTGTCGCAGACGTTCAACTACGACACCAAGGAGGTGGCGGCCGATCCCGTGCACCTGATGTACATCCTCGAGGAGGCCATCAAGCGCGAGCAATTCCCGAAGGAAACGGAGGCCGCCTTCCTCGAATTCATCAAGTCGGAACTCGCGACGCGCTATGCCGAGTTCATCGGCCATGAGATCCAGAAGGCCTATCTGGAATCCTACAGCGAGTACGGTCAGAACCTCTTCGACCGCTACATCGCCTATGCCGACGCCTGGATCGAGGATCAGGACTACAAGGACCCCGACACCGGCCAGATCCTCAACCGCGAGGTGCTGGACAAGGAATTGTCGCAGGTCGAAAAACCGGCCGGCATCGCCAACCCCAAGGACTTCCGCAACGAAGTGGTCAAATTCACCTTGCGTGCCCGGGCGCGCAACCATGGCCGCAATCCCTCCTGGACGAGCTATGAAAAGCTTCGCGAGGTCATCGAGAAGCGCATGTTCGGCCAGGTCGAGGACCTGCTGCCGGTGATCAGCTTCGGCTCCAAGCAGGACAGCGTCACGGAGAAGCGGCACAACGAATTCGTGCAGCGTATGGTGGAACGCGGCTACACCCAGCGGCAGGTTCGCCGGCTGGTCGACTGGTATATGCGCGTGAACAAGGCGGGTTGAGCAAAGCCGGGACGGTTCCATGCCGATCTTCATCGACCGCCGCCTGAACCCGAAGGACAAGAGCCTGGGCAATCGCCAGCGCTTCCTCCGGCGCGCCCGTGATGAGCTCAAGCGCAGCATCCGCGACCACGTCCGGACAGGTCGTATCGCCGACATTGACCGCGAGCATGCCGTGCCGATGCCTCGCAAGGGCACCAGCGAACCGACCTTCGGTGACGACAAGGAAAGCGGCAGGCGCCAGCACATCCTGCCCGGCAACAGGACATTCAGCCCTGGCGATCTTATCTCCAAACCGGGCGGCGGCGGAGGCTACGGATCGGCTCCAGGGACCACGGAATCCGAAGACGACTTCCGCTTTGTGCTGTCACGCGAGGAAGTGCTCGACCTTTTCTTCGAGGACCTCGAACTGCCGGATCTGGTCAAGCTCAATCTCAAGCAGATACTGAGCTTCAAGCCGAGACGGGCAGGCTTCACGGCAAGCGGAGCGCCGACCAACATCAATGTCGGGCGCACGATGCGCAACAGCCATGGGCGCCGCATCGCGCTCAGACGCCCCAAGCAGGCGGAGTTGGACGCAATCGCCCTGCAGATTGCCGAGCTTGAAGCGAAGCCGGCAAGCACGGCCATGAGCGAACGCATCGCTGCCCTGCGCGAGGAATTCGACCGGATCGAGCGCAGGCGCAGGCGAATTGCCTATGTCGATCCGGTCGATATCCGGTTCAATCGCTTCGATCCCCAGCCGGTGCCGAACGCCAGCGCGGTGATGTTCTGTTTGATGGACGTCTCCGGCTCGATGGGAGAGCGCGAGAAGGATCTGGCCAAACGCTTCTTCGTGCTGCTGCATCTGTTTCTGGCACGGCGCTACGAACGCACCGAGGTCGTCTTCATCCGCCACACCCACGAAGCCAAGGAGGTGGACGAGCATACGTTCTTCTACCACACCGAAAGCGGCGGTACGGTCGTCTCCACCGCACTCGAGGAAATGCACCGCATCATCGAGGAACGCTACCCGGTCGCCGAATGGAACATCTACGCCGCACAGGCCTCCGACGGCGACAATTTCGCCACCGATTCCGAGCGCTGCATAGAACTGCTCGACCGCAAGCTGATGCGGCTTTGCCAGTATTTCGCCTATGTGGAGATCATCGACGAGCGGGAAAGCCACATTTTCGGCTCGACCGAGAACGGCACATCGCTCTGGCGCGCCTACAACGCCGTCGACGGAAAATGGCCGAATTTCCAGATGAGGCGCATCGCCGCGCCGGCCGACATATACCCGGTCTTCCGCGAGCTCTTCGCCAGGCAACCTGATCTGCGCAAGAGCGCTTGAGGACTGAGGCTCGAAGGGACATAGGCCGATGGTCAGCCAAGCGCGCAAATCCGAATTGCTGTTTTCCGGGTCGGACTGGGATTTCAACAAGCTGTCCCGCGTCTATGACGAGATCGAAGCGATCGGCCTCGAAGAGCTTCGCCTCGACATCTACCCGGTGCAGATGGAGATCATCTCTTCCGAGCAGATGCTCGACGCCTATTCGTCGGTGGGCATGCCGCTGATGTACCGGCATTGGTCATTCGGCAAGCACTTCCTCTACAACGAACTGCTCTACCGTAAGGGCGCACGCGGTCTGGCCTATGAATTGGTCATCAATTCCAATCCCTGCATCGTCTACCTCATGGAAGAAAACACCATGGCCCTGCAGGCTTTGGTGACGGCGCATGCCGCGCTGGGACACAACCATTTCTTCAAGAACAATCACCTTTTCCGGCAATGGACGGACGCCGGCGGCATCCTGAGCTATCTGGATTTTGCCAAGAGCTACATAGCCCGATGCGAGGAACGGCATGGCATGGCGGCAGTGGAGGCAATCCTGGATTCGGCCCACGCGCTGATGGAGCAGGGTGTGTTCCGCTATCATCGGCCGCCGAGACTGTCGTCCGAGCAGCAGCGCGAAGGGCTGCGCGAGCGCCTGGAATACGAGGAGCGTTCGTTCAACGATCTCTGGCGGACACTACCGCCTTCGCAAGAGAGCGACGATACCAAAACAGCCGGTGACGACGACGCGGCGGAGCGGAAGAAATCGCTCAATCTGCCGGAGGAGAATCTGCTCTATTTCCTCGAGAAGAACAGTCTCGTCCTCGAGCCCTGGCAGCGCGAGATCGTCAGGATCGTGCGCGTCATCGCGCAGTATTTTTACCCGCAGCGGCAAACCCAGGTGATGAACGAAGGTTGCGCGACCTTCGTGCATTACACGCTCATGAATATGCTGTTCGACCGTGGCCGCATCAGCGAAGGCGCCATGCTCGAAATCCTGCGCAACCACTCGAACGTGGTCTTCCAGCCGGCCTATGACGACCCGCGCTTTTCCGGCATCAATCCCTATGCGCTGGGTCTCGACATGATGCAGGATATCCAGCGCATCTCGACCGCGCCGACCGCCGAGGACCGCGACTGGTTTCCCGACATCGCCGGCCGCGGCGACTGGCGCGACACCTTGCTCGACGCCTGGGCCAACCATCGCGACGAATCCTTCATCCGGCAGTATCTGAGCCCAAGGCTGATCCGCAAATGGCGGCTCTTCGTGCTGGCCGACGGTGCCGACGAGCCGCACTATGAGGTGGCCTCGATTCACAATGAGCGCGGCTATGGCAAGATAAGGTCGGCGTTGGCGCAAAGCTACGATATCGGCGCCAACCGTCCCGACATCCAGGTGGTTGACGTCGACCTGCTCGGCGACCGGCATCTGCGGCTCCAGCACACGGTCAAGGATGGCGTCATGCTCGAGGGCCAGAGCCGCGACGCAACGCTGCGCCATATCCGCAACCTCTGGGGCTATGATGTCAGCCTGGCGGCAATCGATGCCGGTACCGGCGCGATACTCAGCGAGCGTTGGACCAAGGAACTTTGAGGGCATCGCCGGACATCGACACGCGCCTTAGCCCTCGCTGGCGGGGCGTATCCGCAATCTGGCGATGCGGTTCTTCTCGCGCTTCATCACCACGAAACGCTTGCCGTGGAAGGTGAAGGCCTGCTTCTCCTCCGGGATCGACTGCGTCTCATGAATGACGAGGCCGGCGATCGTCGTGGCTTCCTCGTCGGGCAGGTCCCAGTCGAGCGCGCGGTTCAAATCGCGGATTGGCACCGTGCCGTCGACGACGACCGAGCCGTCGGCCTCTTTCTTGACGCCCTGCATGTCGATGTCGTGCTCGTCGGCGATCTCGCCGACGATTTCCTCGATGATGTCTTCCAGCGTCACCAGCCCTTCGACCTCGCCATACTCGTCGACGACAATGGCGAAATGCGCCTTGCGCCGCAGGAAGGCATTGAGCTGTTCCTGCAAGGTGGTGGTGTCTGGCACGAACCACGGCTTGGCCGCGATCTTCATGACGTCGATCCGCGAAAAATCGTTGCCGACCTCGTTGAGAGCCCTCAGCAGATCCTTCGCGTGCAGGACGCCGACGATGTTGTCGAGCGAGCCCTTCCACAGCGGCATGCGGGTGTGCGGGCTCTGCAGGATCTCGCGCACCACCGCCTCCGGCGCATTGTCGGCGTTGACCGAGCGCATATTGGTGCGGTGGACCATGACATCCGACACTTCGAGCTCGTCGAGATCGAACAGCCCCTCAAGCCGATTGCGCTCCTCGGCAGCCGTGCCCTCGCGCCGGGGTTCGTCGCCGTCTTCATCCTTACCGTTGCGCTCGGACCGCTGCGGCGGCTCGATCGGCCGCAGCGCATAGCCGCAAGCGGCAAGCAATCGGGCGCGGAAGAAAAGCGCGAAAAGCACGATGGCGGCAAGGACGGCGGCGACGATCCAGCCGGCGCCGTTCATCTGGGATGGCTCATCTCGAGTCATCCGGGATGGCTCGATTTGAGGAAGGAGAGCACTTCCGACGACGGCACGTCCTTGGCGATGAAAGCCTGGCCGATGCCGCGCGTCAGGATGAAGGTCAGCGCGCCGCGCGAGACCTTCTTGTCCTGGGTGATGAAGCCGAGCAAAGCCTCGGCATCCGGCAGCTCGCCTGGAATGTCGGCCATCCGCCAAGGCAGGCCGACGGCGCGCAGATGCGCTTCGACGCGCTCCGCGTCGTCCGGGCTCGCCAGATTGAGACGCGCCGAGAAGCGGTGCGCCAGCGCCATGCCGATGGCGACGCCCTCGCCATGGACGAGCCGGCTCCCGTCATACTGCGTGGCAGCTTCGAGCGCATGACCGAAAGTGTGGCCGAGATTGAGCAAGGCGCGGTCGCCGGTCTCGAACTCGTCGCGGGCAACGACGTCGGCCTTGGCGCGACAGGCCTCGGCGATCGCCTCGACCCGTGCCGAACCGCCGGCAAAGACTTGCCCCCAGTTCTGTTCGAGCCAGGCGAAGAAGGCCGGGCGGTCGATCAGCCCGGATTTGGCAAGCTCGGCATAGCCGGCGCGGAACTCGCGGATCGGCAGCGTGTCGAGCACCTGGGTGTCGGCAAGCACCAGCCTGGGCTGGTGGAAGACGCCAACGAGGTTCTTGCCGCGCGCGCTGTTGATGCCGGTCTTGCCGCCGACGGAAGAATCGACCTGCGCCAGCAGCGAGGTCGGTATCTGCACGAAATTCATGCCTCGGCGGACAATGCCGGAAGCAAAGCCGGCAAGGTCGCCGATGACGCCGCCGCCGAGCGCGATCACCACGTCGCGGCGTTCGAGCCTTGCCGCGAGCACGCCGTCGACCACTTCCTCCAGATGGATGAAACTCTTGGTCTTCTCGCCCGCAGGCAGCTTGATGACGGCGGACTGGATGCCGCCTTTGTCCAACCCAGCCTTCAGCGTGTCGAGATGTGCGGCGGCGACATTTTCGTCGGTGATGATGGCCGCGCGGGTACCGGGAAGCCGGCGCGCGATCTCCTCGCCGGAGCGCGTCAACAGCCCTGAGCCGATCAGAATGTCATAGGCGCGGTCGCCGAGCCCGACCTCGACCTTCACCGGTTCGGCATTGCTCACGATTGAATCTCGCCAGTTGTGGCGCTTGTAGCGCCGGTTGCGATCGCGTCGATGCCAAGATGGGCGCAGAGCGCGGCGACGACTTCGCCGGCGATGATCTCCTTGCGGTCGTCGCGCGTCGGCACAGTCAGGTCGGCGATGGCATAGACCGGATAGCGCTCGCCCATCAGCTTCTCCAGCACGCCACGCGGGTCGGGATTCTTCAAGAGCGGCCGGTTCTGCTTCTTCGAAACGCGCTCCATCAACAGGTCCAGATCGGCCTTCAGCCAGACCGATACGCCATGCGCGGAAATCGCCTCGCGCGTCTGCGCGTTCATGAAGGCGCCACCGCCGGTCGACAGCACCTGCGGTCCGTTCTCCAGCAGACGCAGGATCACCCGCTGCTCCAGCGCGCGGAATTCCGGCTCGCCATAGCGCTCGAACAACTCCGGCACCGTCATGCGCGAGACGCTTTCGATCTCCTGGTCGCTGTCCATGAAGGGCAGCGACAGCATCGTCGCCACCTTGCGGCCGATCGCGGTCTTGCCGGCGCCCATCAGTCCGACGAAGACGATCGACCGGCTTCCGAGCCGTTCGATCAGCGCGGCACGGCCTTCGTCCGTCGGATTTGGTGGCAGAGCGTTCATCGGGGCCTCTTTGCGCCGTATCGACATCAAAAGCCTGTTTGCGTCAAGCACGGCCGGACAAACGGCCGCGAAGCTTCCCGGCAAAACCTCCTGTTCACCGGAATCCTTCGTGCTTGAATTGGCCGGATTGGCGTCCCATAAGGGCACAGGGCTTTGGAAAAGCAGAACAACAAGACGGGCGAAAATTGAATGCCGACTTTGTTTCGCTTCGTCGTGACGCTGGCGGTTCTTGCAGGCATTGCCTATGGCGCGATGTTCGCGCTGGCGATGTTCGTGGAGCCGAAAAAGGCGGAAATGAGCATCCGCATTCCGGCCGAAAAGCTCAACCCCAAGAAAAACTGACTCAAGAAAACCGACAAGGAGCTGATCCGGCCCGATGAACAGCGCCGCCCGCATCGAAGCCTTCCTCGAAATGATGAGCGCCGAGCGCGGCGCGGCCGAAAACACGCTTTCGTCCTACCGCCGCGACCTGGAGGATGCTTCCGAGGCGATCAACGGCGGACTGGCGGGCGCGGGATCGGCCGACATCCGCGCCTATCTCGACGACATCGCCGCGCGCGGCTTCGCGCCGACTTCGCAGGCGCGCAAATTGTCGGCGATCCGCCAGTTCTTCAAATTCCTCTATGCCGAAGGGCTGCGCGGCGACGACCCGACCGGCACGCTGGACAGCCCGCGCAAGGGCCGGCCGCTGCCGAAGACGATGAGCGAAGCCGAGACCGGGCGCCTGCTCGACCGGGCAGCGCAGGAAGCCGGAGAATCCGGGCCGGACGGCGACAGACTGGCCGCGTTGCGCCTGCACGCGCTGGTCGAAGTGCTCTACGCAACGGGCTTGCGCGTGTCGGAACTGGTCGGCCTGCCGGTCACGGTGGCGTTGCGCGACGATCGCTTCTTCATGGTGCGTGGCAAGGGCAACAAGGAACGCATGGTGCCGCTCTCGACCAAGGCGCGCGCCGCCATGCGCGCCTGGCTCGCCGCAAGGGCCGAGCGGCCGGCCTTTGCCGAGAGCCCGTTCCTGTTTCCGGCCTCTTCCGACAGCGGCCATCTCTCCCGGCAGGTTTTCGCCCGCGATCTCAAGGGGTTGGCCGCGCGGTCCGGCATAGCGTCGGCGAAGATCTCGCCGCATGTGCTTCGCCATGCTTTTGCCAGCCATCTCCTGCAGAACGGCGCCGATCTCAGAGCCGTTCAGCAACTTCTTGGCCATGCCGACATCTCGACCACGCAGATCTACACCCATGTGCTGGAGGAGCGGCTGGTGCGGCTGGTCAACGATCATCACCCGCTTGCCGACTAGGCCTCATATCGCTATGTGAGGGCGACGTTCCACCGCCCGGAGCCGGCATTTCAGCGGTTCCGCCAGCCATTTGCCTTCCGACGGATCGGTCCGCTCAAGCATGTACAACTACCTCGACTTTGAAAAGCCGGTGCAGGATCTGGAGCTCAAGATCCTTGAGCTGAAGAAGCTTGCCGAGAACGGCGAGGCGGTCGATGTCGGCGAAGAGATCAGCAGGCTGGAAAAGCGCTCGCGCGACGCGTTGCGCGACCTCTATAAGGCGCTCACGCCCTGGCAGAAGGTGCAGGTAGCGCGCCATCCCGACCGTCCGCATTGTGTCGACTACATCAAAGGGCTGTTCACCGATTTCACGCCTTTGGCCGGCGACCGCAATTTCGGTGACGACCAGGCGATCGTCGGCGGCTTCGCGCGTTTTCGCGGCGAGCCGGTAGCGATCATCGGCCAGGAAAAGGGTTCGGACACCGCAAGCCGCATCAAGCACAATTTCGGCTCGGTCCGGCCGGAAGGCTATCGCAAGGCGGTGCGGCTGATGGAATTGGCCGACCGCTTCCAGATCCCGCTCCTAACGCTGGTCGACACGGCCGGTGCCTATCCCGGCGTCGGCGCCGAGGAGCGCGGCCAGGCCGAAGCGATCGCGCGTTCGACCTCGGCCTGTCTTTCGCTGAAGGTGCCGTCGATCTCGGTGGTCATCGGCGAAGGCGGCTCCGGCGGCGCCATCGCGATCGCCACCGCCAACCGCGTCTATATGCTGGAGCACGCCATTTATTCGGTGATCTCGCCCGAAGGCGCCGCCTCGATCCTGTGGCGCGACACCACGCGCTCGAAGGATGCGGCGACCAACATGAAAATTACCGCGCAGGACCTTCTCGAGATGAAGATCATCGACGCCATCATTCCCGAGCCGATGGGCGGCGCCCAGCGCGCGCCGGAAACGGTGATTGCGTCCACCGGCGACCTCATCGCCAGGACGATGAAGGATTTCGCCGGCGCCAACACCGATTTTCGCGAGCAGCGCCGCGAGAAATACCTGGCGATGGGCCGCAGCCTCTGACCTCCCAAGTTCCGGCAAGACGTTCAACTGTGGCCGGAATAAGCAATTCCGCCACAAAAATGCCGCCGGATTCGGCTCAATGGAAATCGCCGTGAGGGGTTTGCCAAGGCTTGCGGTAAGGAATTTTCAAGGTTAACGGGCTTACGGTCCACTGGTGTTCAGCCTATGGGCCTGGCCATGCCGACAGCCGTTGGCCCGAGAGAAGAGACGTAGCCGTATCGATGTTTGCCAAGCTTGCCCGCACCGGAGTCCTGATCGCCGCTATCGGCGTCGCCGGCTGCAACGATTCGTCGATGAAGGACTTCGCGCCGGAGGCCAACAAGCCGTTGCCCGACAAGATCCTCGCCGACATGAGGGCCAAGGGCATGGTACGCACCTCCTCGGTGATGGCGCGCATCTTCAAGGAAGAGGGCAAGCTCGAGATCTGGAAGGCCAAGACCAATGGCCGTTACGATCTTGTCGCCACCTACGACATCTGCAAATGGTCGGGAAAGCTCGGCCCCAAATACACCGAGGGCGACCGCCAGGCGCCGGAAGGCTTCTACACGGTGCGTCCCTCGCAGATGAATCCGCGCTCGAGCTACCATCTGTCCTTCAACATCGGCTTTCCCAACGCCTATGACCGCGCCAATGGCCGCACCGGCCAGAACCTGATGGTTCATGGCGCTTGTTCGTCGTCCGGCTGCTATTCGATGACCGATGCCCAAATCGAGCAGATCTATGCCTTCGGCCGCGACGCCTTCCAGGGCGGCCAGACCGAGTTCCAGATCCAGGCCTTCCCGTTCCGCATGACCGCCGCCAACATGGCGCGCTACCGCAACGACCCGAATTACGAATTCTGGAAGATGCTGAAGGTCGGCTATGACAATTTCGAGATCACCAAGGTGCCGCCGAAGGTCGACGTCTGCGAGAAGCGCTACGTCTTCAACCAGGTGGCGCCGGAAGGTACGACCTTCGACCCGACCGGCCCCTGCCCCGCGACCATGCAGCCTGACTCGTTGAAAACGGCCTACGCCGACTACGAGAAGCGTTATGACGCGGCCTTCAAAGCAGCCGTCAATTCCAGCACGCCGCCGCCGAAGCCGACGATTGCCGGCATCAAGGAAGCGAGCATCGTTTCCGACTGGTCGAAGCGCCGCGCCCGCGGCGAGCGCGTGCCGATCGACCCGCCGTCGCTGAATTCCGACGGCTCGGTGACCGAAACGACCCGCATGGGCCGCATCGATTCCCCGCTCGGCCGCAAGATGGCGGCAGCCGACGCGGAAAAGGAAGCCAAGCGCAAGGCCGAAGAGCAGCGCCTGGCCGCGATCGAGGCGGCCAAGGCCGCCAAGGCAGAGGCAAGGGCGCAGGCGCTGGCCGAGAAGGAGGCCGCCAAACAGGCGGCGCAGCAGCCGGTCGTCACCGCTGGCGTCGAAGCCGCGCCCGCCCAGCCGGCGCAGGAAACCCAGGCCGCCGCCGACGCTGACCAGGGCACCGTGTCGAAGCTGAAGAAGAAGCTTCTCGGCATGTTCGGCGGCTGAGACTTCCGCTTGGCAAAGCCGCCCGCCATCTACGATCTCAAGGGACTGAACTGTCCGTTGCCGGTGCTGAAGGCTCGCAAGCGGCTGGCTGCGATGCGACCCGGCGCCCGGCTGTGGCTCGAAACTACCGATCCGCTGGCGGTGATCGACATCCCGGCCTTCTGCGCCGATGCCGGCCACCAGCTGCTCGAGACGGCGGCCGTCACTGGCGGCCACCGCTTCCTGGTCGAACGCGGCAACGCGGCTGACCTGCTTGCTTCAGCTTAAAGCCCGGCAATCGCGAGCGGATTGGCTTCCAGCGCCGCGCGGTCCGGCGTGTCGATCGACGGCTTGTTGGTGAAGGCCGCGAACAGCCGCTGGATATAGTCATCCGGCATGTCGAGCGTGATCAGCACCAGCCTGGTTCCGCGCTGGCCGTCGGGCCAGGCCGGCAGTCTCGCCGGCGGATGCAGGATCTTCTGCACGCCGTGGATGACCAGCGGCCGCGAGGGATCCTCCGCGAGTTCGATGACGCCCTTCATGCGCAGGAGTTTCTCGCCATGCGTCGAGCGCAGGAGGTCGAGGAACATCTCGATCGCCGAGAACGGCACCGGGCCGTCATGGACAAGCGAGTGCGAGCGCACGCGCGTGTCGTGGCGATGCTCATGATGGTGGTGGGGACCATGGTCGCCGTCATGGTGGTGATGGTCGTGATCATGGTCGTGCGCCGCCTCCTCGCCAAGCCAGCGCCGCACGTCGGCGGACTTGGACTGAGGGTCGTAGAGCCCGCAATTGAACAGCGCCGCGGCGCCGGCCTCCTCGACATCGAGCACGACGGCGCCCGGATTGATCTGCTTGAGCCTTGCCCCCAACGCCTCGACTGCGGCCGCGTCCACAAGGTCGGTCTTGGTCAGCACGACGCGGTCGGCCACCGCGGCCTGTTTCACCGCCTCGACATGGGTGTCGAGCGTCGCCTCGCCGTTGACGGCGTCGACCAGCGTGATGACGCCGTCAAGCCGGAACGACTGCACCAGCGCCGGATGCGCCATGATCGACTGCAGCACCGGTGCCGGATCGGCCAGGCCCGTCGTCTCGACGACGACGCGGGCCAATTTCGCGATACGGCCGGTCTGCAGCCGGTCGACAAGATCGGCGAGCGTATCGACCAGGTCGCCGCGCACCGTGCAGCAGAGGCAGCCGTCGGAAAGCTGGATGATGCCGTCCGAAGCCCGCTCCACCAGCAGATGGTCGATCGCCACCTCGCCGAACTCGTTGATGATCACCGCCGTATCGGCAAGCGCCGGATCCTTGAGCAGCCGATTGAGCAGCGTCGTCTTGCCGGCACCGAGAAAGCCGGTGAGCACCGAAACGGGAATGGGAAAGCCGCTCATTGGTTTAGCTAATTGGCAGCTTTGACGGGCTGGTCGCCCTGCGCTCCGGCAGCGGCGGTCGCCAGCGGCTCGGCGCCGGGCGGCGCCGGCCTGTCCGGTCGCCAGACCGGCAGCGGCACATCGGCATAGTTCTGGTCGGTCTGGTCGACGAAGGCCTTCGGCGCGGGTCCCGTGGCGCCGCCGAGGCCGACTGCGATGAGCGTGGGATGGGCGAGCTTCACCTGATAGGGCGATTTCGGTTTATTCTTGGCGGCAACCTCGGGCGCCGCCTCCGATTGCTCCGCCTTCGGCTTTTTCGCGCAGATCTCGTCATGCATGTCGTTGGGTGACAGCGTGTCGCCATATGGCTTGAGAGCGGCGAGCGTGGTCGAACCGACCGCCGGCATCTCAAAACCCTGGTCGAGCAGCTTTGCCGCCGCTTCGGCGCGGCTGACCGCCGATTTTTCGCCAAGCACCACGGCGACGAGCGTGCGCCCGTTGCGCGTCGCCGAGCCGATCATGTTGAAGCCGGAAGAGCAGACGAAGCCGGTCTTCATGCCGTCGGCGCCCGGATAGCGGCCGATCAGGAGATTGTAGTTCGGGAGCGCCTTCTTGCCGACGGCAAGGCCTTCGATCGAGAACCACGGGGCATATTGCGGAAAATCATTGCGCAACGCCGTCACCAGCACGGCAAGGTCGCGCGCGGTCGTATACTGGTCCGGCGAATAGAGCCCGTTCGGATTGACGAAATGCGTGCCCACCATGCCGAGCCGGGCCGCCTCGGCGTTCATGCGCTCGGCGAACGCGGCCTGCGACCCGCCGATATTCTCGCCGACCGCCATGGCTATGTCGTTGGCCGACTTGACCAGCATCATCTTCAGCGCATTGTCGAGCCGCATCACCGAACCCGGCTTGAAGCCCATCTTGCTCGGCGGCTCGCCGGCCGAGTGCTTCGTCACCTTGATCGGCGAATCGAGCGCCACCTCGCCGGCCTGGATCGCGCGGAAGGCGACATAGGCCGTCATCAGCTTGCTGAGCGAGGCCGGATACCAACGCTTGAACGCGTCCTGGTGCTCCAGCACAAAGCCGCTCTTGAGGTCGAAAAGCACGACCGGATTGGCGCGCACCGTGCCGGCAAGCGCCGGAAGCGCCAGCGCGCCTGCCAGCAACAGGTTGAGGAAATGCCTTTGCCGCATGATCAAATCCGAAATCGCCTCTTGCCGTGATCGCCGCTGGCTCCGTAAGATTTCGTTACCCATCGCCAGCATAATGCGACCCGGCCCTCGACCCCGGGCCGCATTGTTGCGGTGCTATTTACCCTATGTGACGCCAAAATGGCAAAGTGCCATATATTCACAATTGCTGAGCAGTGGCCCTGAACCGACTGCCGCCAGTCAACCAAGAGATGGACCGACCATGCCGATTCTGAACCGCGCCGCGCAAATGCAGGAAGAAGTTGCCGGCTGGCGACGACATCTGCACCAGACACCGGAGCTGAATTTCGACGTCTTCCAGACCGCCGGTTTCGTCACCGAGAAGCTGACGGCCTTCGGCTGCGACGAGGTGGTGACGGGACTGGGCAAGACCGGCGTCGTCGGCATCATCCGCGGCCGCAAGGGCGATGGCCCGACCATCGGGCTGCGCGCCGACATGGACGCGCTGCCGATCGACGAGATCACCGGCAAGCCGTGGGCCTCGACCGTGCCCGGCAAGATGCATGCCTGCGGCCATGACGGCCACACCGCCATGCTCTTGGGCGCCGCCAAATATCTGGCCGAGACGCGCAATTTCGCCGGCACCGTGGCGGTGATCTTCCAGCCGGCCGAGGAAGGCGGCGGCGGCGGCAACGAAATGGTCAAGGACGGCATGATGGAGCGCTTCGACATCGAAAAAGTGTTCGGCATGCACAACATGCCGGGCCTGCCGGTCGGCCAGTTCGCCATCAAGCCCGGCCCGATCATGGCCGCGACCGCCGAATTCACCATCACCGTCAAGGGCCGCGGCGGCCATGCCGCGATGCCGCACGGCACGATCGACCCGATCGTCATCGCCAGCCAGTTGGTCGGCGCGCTGCAAACCATCGCCTCGCGCAGCACCGATCCGGTCGAGTCGGTGGTGGTGTCGGTGACGAAGTTCCACGCCGGCGACGCCTATAACGTCATCCCCGAAAGCGCCGAGATCGCCGGCACCGTGCGCACGCTGAAGAAAGAAGTGGCCAAGAAATCGGAAGAGCGCATTCGCGCACTCTGCGCCGGCCTCGCCTCCGCCTTCGGCGCCACCATCGAGGTCGATTACGACGCCAACTACCCTGTCACCTTCAACCATGCGGAGGAAACCGTGTTTGCGGGCGATATCGCCGCCGACATCGCCGGCGACAGCCACGTCCACCGCGCCATCCAGCCGGTGATGGGCGGCGAGGATTTTTCCTATATGCTGGAAGCGCGCCCCGGCGCCTTCATCTTCATCGGCAATGGCGACTCGGCCGGCCTGCATCACCCGGCCTACGACTTCAACGACGAGGTCATCCCGCACGGCATGAGCTATTGGGTGAAGCTGGCCGAGACCGCGCTGGCAGCCTGAGCGCACGCAGGCGAAGGCGACGTTCCGCCATCCGGCTTGGCGGCGCGGCCCACCGAGATGAATTGCAGCCCGAGGGGAGGTCAGCATGCCCCTTGGCGAACCGGCCCGAAGCGTTTATGTGTCGGGCCGCGTGGTCCCGTAGCTCAGTAGGATAGAGCGGCAGATTCCTAATCTGTAGGTCACAGGTTCGATTCCTGTCGGGATCACCATATTTTCAAAAGGCTTGGCGAGCAGGTCGCCGCACGCTGGGGTCAAAGTGATCCCGAAGTGAACGGCCCCGAAAGATGGTGCCTGCGCATAAGCGTGGAGAGGCGGTTCGCCGCTTCGGCGAATGCTTCGCCTCCGGAAGCGATCAGCGCCGGTCGTTCCTGCTCGGGCGCTGCCAGAACGCGTTCCCAGAATGCGGCTATGAGTGCGCTCGACCGCGCGAGGTCGGCGGCCACGGCCTGATCGGCGGCCAGCGCCGCCAAATGCCGAGATGTAATGCCGCCGATGCCGGGCGGCACTTTCGCTCCCATGTCGAGAAAGCCCGGAGGCAGCGATCCTTTCAGATTGTGGACGCGATGCTCGACGATGGCGGCGTAGATCTGGTCGACAGCCTGCTTGGCGCCGGCGACACGGGAGGGGTGGTCGGTGTCGGCCGCGGCGTGAGGGAGGAGTTCCAGACGCTGGCCATAGGCCTCGACCAGTCTGAGATAGGGCAGCATTGGTCCCGAAAGCGTGCTGCCGTCCTTGAACAGGTCCGCATCGATCGCCGCATGGGAAACGCGCCCTGACGCCAGCGCGCGCTCCAGTGCTGCCACATCGACCAGCTCGCCGCGATCGTAGTTGATGAGCACCGCGCCGTGGTTGAGGAGGGAGAGGACTTCATCTCCGATCAGTCCGGCATTGGCGTATCGCTGCTGGCCGGCATCGAAGGGACCGAGGCCTAGGTGGACCGAAAGCGCGTCGGCGCCGCGCGCGGCGTCTTCCATGGTCTCGGCATAGTCGAAGCCTTCCGCCTCGATCCATTTATGGTGACGGGACCGCGCATGGATGGTGACCCGCATGCCGAAGGCCTGGCCGAGCCTGGCGAATTCCCGGCCGATATTGCCGTAGCCGATCACCGCCAGCCTCTTGCCTTCGAGCTTCTCGGTCGGATAATGCCGCAGATCTTTTCCGGTATCGAACTGCCCGCCGGCGACCAGGGTGTTGAGCTTGTCCACGGGAAGATCCGGCCTGACTTTCAGCAGCGCCTTCATCGCCATTTGCGCGGTCGCGCGGCTGTTGATGCCCGGCGTGTTCATCAACGGCGCTTCGCCGCCTTCCCCGCTGCCTCCGCCCCACGATGCCGAGCCCATATTGCCGGTGCCGGCGCCGATGCGCACGCCGCCAAGGCGGAATCTGGTCTCCGCCGGAATGAACGTCGCGGCGGCGATGACGGCGTCGTAGCGGCCGTCACCGGCCTCTGCCAGCAATTCGTCACGCGTGCTCAATTGCGGCAGGTAGAAGAAATGCAGCCTGTCGGGGTCAAGGGCGCCGGCCTTGGCGATGCCTGTCTGGTGGAACACGCCACCCTTGGCTTCGATATAGGCCTTGACCTCGCTGTGGTCGGGATTGCCGTCCGCGCCAAAGCGCAGCCCGACAAAATCGCAGATCAGAATATTGGCTGATGTCATGGAGCGTGGTTTCCCTGCAGTTGTCTCCAGCTACTCCAATCCGTGATCCGATGGATCGCGCGAAACGGCATATCCGGGTCGCAAGCGAGAGATCGCCGTAAGGAAGTTAAAACTTGTCGGCTCTGAAAGGTGAGAACCCGCGAAATGGCGCAGGCGCAGAAGAGCAGGCTCGCGCCCGAAGCCGGCCTGGTCGGCGTCAACCATATGTTCCGGAGAAACCGACAACGGTTGGATCGGGCATGCGCGTTCCTCGGAAGCCGGCGCCGGATCTAATTTCTATAATTTTTATAGATTCTGGCTTGTCTTAGAAGGGAACGATCCGCCTTTCGAGGGCTCCTCCCCGAACAATTTTCCATGGATCGGACTGATCGTGGCCAAATGCCCGGCCGGGTCAGCCTGAGATGATTTCGTAGTGAACGATCTGGGCGTCGCCGAGGGACGATCTGCGTCCGGGCGAGATGACGCCGGAGCCGAAGAGAAGAATATCTTCGCGGCGTATGAACACTTCATGGCCGGGTCCCATCGACACAAATGTGCCCGACGAGCTTCGCTCGACAAGGCGCGCTTTACCATTCGAAATGGTGAAGGTCGCGTGGTGCCTTGAAACCCAGGGCCGCTGGACGACGATATCGCATTCCGGAGATCGGCCGATCGTCACCAGTTCGTTGTTTCGGCAGGATCGCGACTGATCTCCATAATGGATGATCAGATTGACCTGCGGCGGCGGGGCAGAGCGCCTTTCGACAAAGGTACCTCGGTTGGCGATGTGCGTGCTGAGGGCCTCATTGTCGCTTCGCAGCGTATAGACATCGAAGAGTTCTTGCTTGCCCTTGAAGGCCATCTTGTCGAGGAGCCGCAAGGTACTGCGGCTGCCCGCGGAAAGGGCTTCGAAGAAGCTCTGGCTGATCAGCACCTCCCCTGGGTTGGCCGTGGCGGACAACCTTGCGGTGACATTGACAACGTCGCCGAATACCGCGTCCCGCGCGCGAATGACCGCCCCGAAATGCAATCCGATCCGGGCGATCAAGGGCTTTTTCGACAGTTGATGGCTGATTTGGCAGACCGCCATCAGCGCCGCCTCCGAGCTCTCGAACAGGCTGAGCACATCATCACCCTTCGAGTAAATGAAGTCGCCGCCGTGTTGGGCGACGATCTCGCGTATCGCGTCGAGGCAATCCGAGACCTGCCGCAAAGCGGCATCGTCGCCGATGCGCTCATAGAGCGGCGTGCTGCCCACGACATCAGCCAAGAGGACCGCGGCTAAAAGTCTTTCCTGATCCATCGACTCGTATCCGCCCGAGAATGCAGCGTGTATAACATACCAAAGTCGACTTTGATTTATCTGCGTGCGCGCCAAAGGGCCGGCGCAACTGGGCAAGTGCTTTGGCGCGATTATCTCGCACGGACAGGCATCTGCCTTCGCTCATCCCGCCAAACGGGTTATCGCCTCAAAAAATAGCGGCGAAAGAAGTTTTGTTCACTAACCCGGGCTACCGGCCGCCGGATTGGCGATGATCGCCGCCCGGAAGCGGGCGACGAAATCGTCCAGCGCCGGGCGTTCGGCATCCGAGATCGCCCAGTAGGAGAAGGCATCGTCGGTCCAGTGGACCAGAAGGAAGCCACCTGCCGACAGATCGTCCGCCACCGGCACCGATTTGGCCTCGTTCTGCCGGGGTTCGGCCACCAGCGTGATCAGATGCTCGTGATGGCGGTAGACCAGCGCCGGCATCGGCCTGTCGCCGATCACCTCGACGCGTCCGCCGAGCAGGGCGTAGCCGTCCTTGGCCATGTCGGGCGCCGCAGGCGAGACGCCGATGCGGCCGTCGAGCCATGGCTTCACCGTATGGCGGTCGGACGAGACGATGTCGACTGGAGTCGCCGCAAGCAGGCTGCGGCGATGGCCGTTGGCGACGGCCACGGCGAAGCTGTCGGACCCATTGTCCGCCGTCGCCAGCCACTGCGTCGCGCCGCTGGCCAGAAACGCCGTCAGCACGATCGAGGCCGCCATCTGGCGCCAGTCGAAGGAATTGAACCAGCGTGCCGCGCGCGGCCGCAACTCGACGACATTGCCTTGCTGCTGTTGCGGCTGTGACTGCGCCTTCACGGCCGTGGATTGGACGACTTCGCCGGCCCCCCTCACCTCGGCGATGGCCGCAATGCGGGCCAGGAAATCGTCGCTGACGGTCGGACGCGGCACATTGGCGACAGCGCCGCGCAGCGCCACCAGGCGCGCATGTTCGGCGGCAAGCTCCGGATCGGCGGCCATCCACCGCTCGACCGCCAAAGCGGCTGCGGCATCGAGCTCGCCATCGACAAGGGCGTGGATCATCAGCTTCATGTCCTGCGGGTCTTGCGGCAATCCGTCCTCGCGCGGGCGATTTTCATGCGGGCTCATGGTGGCGCCCTCCAAGTTCCGTCATCAAGAGGCCGCGGGCTCTCGCCAGCCGCGACATCACCGTGCCCTGCGGCACGCCCAGCATGGCGGCGATCTCGCGGTAGCTGAGACCGTTGATGTCGCGCAGCACAAGTGTTTCGCGGAAGGCTTGCGGCAGCCTGGCGATCGCCGCTTCCACCGCCGCCGAATTGGCCTTGGCGATCAGCGCCGCCTCCGGGCTGTCGGTGTCAGTGTCGGGCGGCGGCGACACGTCGTCGAGATCGGCGAGGTCGCCGACGGCGACCACGCTGCGCGGGCGGTTGCGCGCCATCCATGTGTAGGAAGCGTTGCGCACGATGGTGAGCAGCCATGCGCGGGGGTTTCCCCCAGCGAACCCGGCAATGCCCGCATGCGCCTTGAGGCAGGCCTCCTGCACCACATCCTCGGCGTCGGCTTGATTGCCGGTCAGCCAGCGGGCAAGCGACAGCGCATCGCTAAGATGCGGCAGCACCACTTCGGCAAAACGCGCTGCCAGCATCTTTTCGCTCAACACCGTTCCGCCGTCGGGCGCTCCCGCCATGGGTTTGCCGCCCTCAGCGGGAGGCGACGATCTGTCCCTGCTCGTGTGGGTGAAGATCGCGACCGCAGGCGATGGCGCCTGCTTCGAGGGAGGAGAAGGCATTGGTGTCACCGGAGTCAAGTGTCTCGGAAGCAAGGCGTGCCTCGGAAGAGGACGGCGCATCGCTGACTGCAACGGGGCGGTCGCCGTCATGGTCGTGGATCTCGATGGTTGCGATCGGCAGGGATCACGGCCGGCGTCGGGGCGGTATCGCCCGGACCGGATGCGCCCGGCTCATCCGCTCCAGGGGACGCCGGCGGCTGACGCCTTCGCCCTCTTCAGCCCGTGCGTATTGGTCTTCTCGCCGCTTCATGATGGTCTCCTGCTGTTGCGCACAAATGGCGCATGCTCTGGAGACCCGCAGACCGGGCGGTTTATTCCCGGCCGGTCGGCTTTTTCGTTAACGCCAACTTGATCGAACGGCGTGCGGGCCTACAGCGCCTGCAGCGCAAGCCCCGCCAGAGCCGATCCCGCCAGCGTCGGCAGCATGCCGAGTTTCAGCCTGAACATGGCGACCATCGACGCCGCCGACAGAAGCGCGGCGCGCCAGTCGAGCGAGGACAGGACCGGAACCTCCACGCCCCAGCCGACGCTTGCGACCTTGCCGAAGACGACATGCAGCGCGAACCACAGCGCAAGGTTCATGATGACGCCCACCACCGCCGCGGTGATCGCGCCGAGCGCCGCCGCCAGCGCCCGGTTCTGCCGCAGCTGCTCGATGTAGGGCGCGCCTAAAAATATCCAGAAGAAGCACGGGACGAAAGTGGCCCAGAGCGTCAGCGCCGACCCGAGCGATCCGGCAAGCAAAGGATTGATTGCACCGGCATGGCGATAGGCGGCGGCGAAGCCGACGAATTGCAGCACCAGGATCAGCGGCCCGGGCGTCGTTTCGGCAAGCCCCAGCCCGTCGACCATCTGTCCAGGCGAAAGCCAGCCGAACGAGGTCACCGCCGCCTGTGCCACATAGGCGAGAACCGCATAGGCGCCGCCGAATGTGACCACGGCCATCAGGCTGAAGAAACCGCCGATCTGCGTCCACACGCTGCCCGGCCCCGCCAGCACGGCGACCAGTGCTACAGGCCCCAGCCAGAGCGGCAGCCAGATGGCGATGGTGCGGGCCGCATGCCATCTGGTCGGCACGGTGTGGCCGAGCTCACCGCGCTCGAACATCAGGTCGACCACGCCTTTGATGTCGGCGACGCTGCCCTTGCCATGTGCCGAGCCGGAAAACAGCCGTGGCGCAAACCGATTGCCGATCCAGCCGATGAGGCCTGCCGCGAGCACGATCAGCGGGAACGGCACTCTGGCGACGTAGATGGCGAGGAAGGCCGCCACCGCGATCACGATCATGGCCCGGTTCTTCAGCGCCCGCTTGCCGATGCGGATCACCGCTTCGACGACGACGGCAAGCACCGCCGCCTTGACGCCGAAGAACAGCGCCTCGACGACCGGTGCATCGTTGTAGAGCATGTAGAAGCTACTCAAGCCCAGCATGACCAGCGCGCCCGGCAGCACGAACAGGCTGCCGGCGACGAGACCGCCTGCCGTCCGATGCAGCAGCCAGCCGATATAGACGGCAAGCTGCTGCGCCTCGGGCCCGGGCAGGAGCATGCAGTAGTTGAGCGCGTGCAGGAACCGCTCCTCGCCGATCCAGCGGCGCTCCTCGACCAGTTCCTTGTGCATCAGCGCGATCTGCCCGGCCGGCCCGCCGAAGGACAGCAGGCCGATCTTGGCCCACAGCCGCGTCGCCTCGCGAAAGCTCGGCACGGTCGGGACATCGACCAGCGGCGCGGCGTCGTTCTTGGCGAGTGCTGTCATTACGCCTTGCCTCCTGCCGGCCAGTTGTGCGTCTCGTCTGCGGCATCGCGGCACCAGCGGAAGAAGGCGTCATAGAGGAGCATGCCGGCTTCGAGCTGCTCGAGGTCGTCGCGGAACATGCGCGACAGGCCGAGCGAGGCGGCGAGGAACCCGGCCGCCTGCGGCACGAGGTCGAGGCGCGCCGTATCGGCGCCGCGCACGATCAGCGCCAGGCGATCGAGCGCTTCGACGCGCAGGCCGAACTCCTCGATCATCGTGTCGAAAGTGCAGCGATCCCCACGATGGCTCCAGAACACGCCCTCGATGTCGAAGGGAACCGCTGCGAAGCGGTCCGCCACAAGAGGCACTTCGGCTGGATCGACGAACAGGAAAACCGCCTGGGGATCGACGAAACGGCGGATCAGCCAGGGGCAGGCGATGCGGTCGACCTTCGGCCGCGAACGCGTGACCCATACGGTGCGGCCCTTCTCGTCGCGGGGCGGGATCGCGCCGGCGCTGACCAACGGCGCCCTGGCGGCGACCCAGGCCTCGAAGCCGCCTTCAAGCGATTCCGCCGGAATGCCTTCGTGGCGCAGCCACGCGGCAACGCCTTGCGAGAGTTTCTGTCCCCTCTGGCAGATCACGACGACTTTGCGTCCCGAAAATTCCGACGCCCAGCTTGAGACAGTCCTGAAATCGCGCCGGCATGACGCCGGCAACAGGCGCGGATCGGCTTCATAGTCCTCGTCGATGCGCACATCGACCAGGCAAGGCGCATCGGGCAAGCCGACGAGACGGGAAAGCTGCGGAACGGTGATTGCGGTTGTTGACGGCATAGCGTCCACCTCCTGAGCAAAGAGAGTTTGGACGCGATCGTTGGGCTGACGCCTCACGGGGTCGTCGCGGGGAACCCCTTGCCGGAATGCTGGAACGATCACCGCCGATTGTCAAGGAAGGCGTTGCCTCCGACCGCCTTCGTTTTGCGATCGCCGTTGCGCTTACTGCGCCGTCCAGCCGCCATCCATCGGCAGGGTCGTGCCGGTGATCTGCCTGGCGGCGTCCGAGCACAGGAACAAAGTCAGCGCCGCCAGTTCCTCGACGGTGACGAATTCCTTGGTCGGCTGCGCCGCAAGCAGCACGTCGTGCTTGACCTGTTCCTCGGTCATGCCGCGCGCCTTCATCGTGTCGGGAATCTGCTTCTCGACCAGCGGCGTCCAGACATAGCCGGGCGCGATCGCATTTACGGTGATGCCGTCCTGCGCCACTTCCAGCGCCACCGTCTTGGTCAGGCCGGCGATGCCGTGCTTGGCCGAGACATAGGCCGACTTGAACGGCGAGGCGACCAGCGCATGCGCCGAAGCCGTGTTGATGATGCGGCCCCATTTGCGGCTCTTCATGCCGGGCACCGCCGCCTTGATGGCGTAGAAGGCGGCGAGAAGATTGATGCGGATGATGGCTTCCCATTTGTCGTCGGGAAATTCCTCGATCGGCGCGACATGCTGGATGCCGGCATTGTTGACCAGGATGTCGAGGCTGCCGAATGCCGCCTCGGCCTCGTGGATCATGGCGGTGACGGCGGCGCCGTCCATCATGTTGGCGCCCGAGTAACGGCACTTGACGCCGAAATCCTTTTCGATGCCGGCCCGCTCCTGCTCGATCGCCGCCGCGTCGCCCAGGCCGTTGATGGTGACGTTGGCGCCCTCTGCGGCGAAGGCACGGGCGATTGCAAGGCCGATGCCGCTGGTCGAGCCGGTGACGAGCGCATTCTTCGAAGACAGGGAACCCATGGGAGATCTCGCAAGAGGTGGGAGGGACTTATCAACGCAACGAGTTGGGAGAGCAGATAGTTGGTGCAGTGCAGCACGACAATGGCACGGCCATGTGTCGGCTCGATTACACCGCGGCAGCGCCATTTTGCCGGCTCCGTGGCGGCGTGTCGCCGGGCTGACACGGCACTGTCATGCTGCCATGCAACATATTTGCCAGCGCATTCGCGCGGGTCATTCAAACCTTACTGGGGCACCAGCCATGGAAATCGCCGATGTCGTGAAGCGAGCCTATGCCATGCCGCTCACCAACCCCTCCTTCCCGCCCGGCCCTTATCGTTTCTTCGACCGCGAATACATCATCATCACCTACCGCACGACGCGCGAGGCGCTGGAAGCCGTCGTGCCGGCGCCGCTCGAGATCGACGAGCCGCTGGTCAAATACGAATTCATCCGCATGCCGGACTCGACCGGTTTCGGCGACTACACCGAGACCGGCCAGGTCATTCCGGTGCGCTACAAGGGCCAGCACGGCGGCTACGTGCATTCCATGTATCTCGACGATGACGCGCCGATCGCCGGCGGCCGCGAGCTCTGGGGTTTTCCAAAAAAGCTCGCCAACCCCAAGATCGTGCATGAGGGCGAGGTGGTGGTCGGCACATTGCATTATGGCAGCGTGCTCTGCGCCACCGGCACCATGGGCTACAAGCACAGCGAAGCCGACCACGACCAGGTGCTCGCCTCGCTCGCCGCGCCCAATTTCCTCATCAAGATCATCCCGCATGTCGACGGCAGCCCACGCATCTGCGAGCTGGTCCGCTACTACCTCACCGATATCACGCTGAAGGAAGCCTGGACGGCGCCCGCCGCGCTCGACCTTCGCCCGCATGTCATGGCCGATGTCGCCAAGCTGCCTGTGCTCGACATCGTCTCGGCCGTTCACTTCACCGCCGACCTGACGCTGGGTCTTGGCGAAGTCGTGCATGATTATCTCGCCGACCACGGCCGATCGGCTGCCGGCGCGAAGGAGCTGGAGAAAGCCGGTGCTTGAGCGTACCCGCAACAAGGCGGCCGCCGCCACCATCGCGGAAATCACGGCGCAATATGACCGCATTGCCCTGGTCTTCCAGGGCGGCGGCGCACTCGGCGCCTACCAGGCGGGGGTCTATCAGGCGCTTGCCGACGCCGGCTGCGAGCCGACCTGGCTGTCCGGCGTCTCGATCGGTGCCATCAACGCTTCGATCATCGCCGGCAACGAGCCGAGCCGCCGCCTGCAGCGGCTGGAGCAGTTCTGGCAGACGATCTCGGGCCGTAAGATCTGGGCCTATACGCCCGAAGGCGACATCTATCGCGATATCCGCAACCAGACCTCGTCATTGATGACGATGACCATGGGCCAGCCGGGCTTCTTCAAGCCGCGCAGCCCGAACCCTTGGTTCCAGCTGGCGGGAGCGGAAGGTGCCACCAGCTTCTACGACACCGCCGAGCTCAAGGACACGCTGGAGAGCCTGATCGACTTCGACGTGCTGAACGACGGCAAGAAGCGGCTGAGCGTCGGCGCGGTCAATGTCAGGACCGGCAACTTCGTCTATTTCGACACCGACAAGGTGCGCATCGGGCCGGAGCACATCATGGCGAGCGGCGCGCTGCCGCCGGCCTTCCCCTCGATCCGCATCGAAGGCGAGTATTACTGGGACGGCGGCATCGTCTCCAACACGCCGCTGCAATATCTGCTCGACCAGGAGGAGGACCGCTCCTCGCTGGTGTTCCAGGTCGATCTGTTCAGCGCCCGCGGCGTGTTGCCGCGCGGCTTGGCCGACGTCCTGTCGCGCCACAAGGACATCATGTATTCCAGCCGCACGCGCCAGAATACGGACAACTTCCAGCGCATCCATGCGCTCAAGATGAAGCTGCTCGACGCGCTGAAGCGCGTGCCGCCGGACCAGCTCAAGGACGGCGAGAGGGAACTGATGGCCGATTATTCCGACGCCGGCGTGGTCAACATCGTCCACCTGATCTATCAGCACAAAGGCTACGAAGGCCACGCCAAGGACTACGAGTTTTCCGGTACCTCGATGCGCGAGCACTGGGAAATGGGCCTGGAAGACACCGAGCGCACGCTGCGTCACAAGAAGTGGCTGATGCTGCCCGACAACGCCGACGGCGTGACCATCCACGACCTGCATCGCGAAGATCCGACCTGATATTTGCATCCGCCACAAGCGGAGCAATCTCGGGAAAAAGTCACAGCGGCCGCTCGCCTGGGAGCCCGCAAACTGTGAAGCTCTGCTTCACAGGCCATCAACATTGTCGCGGATAGCCGCCTCGCGGAGAGCGGGCTTATATCTGGGCGTCAGCAAAATGCGCTGGGCTCAATGGAGTACCGCCGATGACCGCCGAAGCTGTTTCCCCTGCCGTCGTTCCATTGCGTGACGCCTGGCGAGGCCTGCTGTGGTTTGTGCCGCTCACAACGCTGTGGCTACTCTTGATCTATCGTTGGCCGGCGATCCCGGAGAGCGGCGTTCCGACCACGTTCCACCAGCTCGCGGCCCACGGGCTCATCGCCCTGGGATTGTGGCTCGGCCTCGAACATACGAGCCTGACACCGGGTCAACGTCGCGCGACTTGGCTGGCAATCATGATCCCGGATACGCTGTGGTTCGCCGTCGCTTGGAGCGCCGCGATCAATGGCATCTTCCATCCGGACGCCACGGCTTTACCGGCGTTGCCATCGGCCATCTTCCTGCCGGTGATCATCGGTGCGCCGCTGTTGCTGTTCTCCAGGCGGGTCGGGCAGGTGCTCGATGCAATGCCGGCGAGCTGGCTCGTCGCGGTTCAGCTCTACCGCGTATTCGGCAGTTGGGCGCTCGCGGCGTGGCTGCATGGTGCGCTGCCCGGCGTATTCGCGGTGCCGGCAGGCGTCGGCGACGTGCTGACAGGGCTGTTCGCATTGCCTGCGGCGATCGCGGTGGCTACCGGCACAGCCGGGGGCCGGAGGGCAGCAATTCTCTGGAATATCCTCGGCCTTGCCGATTTCGCTGTCGCAATCACCATGGGCATAATCACCTCGCCCGGCCCGTGGCAGTTGATCGTTCCGGATGTGCTGAGCATCGGCGCTGGCGATTATCCGGGTGTGCTGACCCCTGCTTTCGTGGTGCCAAGCTCAATCCTGCTGCATGTTTTGTCGCTGCGCCAGCTGCGCCGCCTTAGAGCAATTCCAGGAAAAGTGTGAGCGGTTTTCCGTCCGGAATTGCGCAAAACAAAGAGATAGAGCGGTTCGCCGTTTCCGTGAAACGGTGAACCGCTCTAGCAGGGCAGAAGTTGCGCGGCGGTGGAAAGAAACGGCGCTGCCAGCCGCGCCGTTTCCTTGAGGACCTTCCCGCTCAGAACACGTGGCGGAGGATCACGAACAGCACAAAGGCCAGCGCGATCGAGCAGGGCAGCGTGAGCACCCAGGCCAGCAGCAGGTTGCGCACGGTCGACCATTGCAGGCCGGAACCGTTGGCTGCCATGGTGCCGGCGACGCCGGACGACAGCACGTGCGTCGTCGACACCGGCAGGCCGAAACGGTCGGCCATGCCGATGGTGATCATCGCGACCAGCTCGGCGGCGGCGCCCTGACCATAAGTCAGGTGTCTCTTGCCGATCTTCTCGCCGACGGTGACGACGATGCGCTTCCAGCCGACCATGGTGCCGAGGCCGAGCGCCAGCGCCACGGCGATCTTCACCCAGAGCGGAATGAACTTCGTCGCGTTGTCGACCGCCTTGTGGTAGTCGGTCACCGCCTTGAGATCGGCGTCCTGCATCGGCAGCAGCTTCTTCTTGTCGATCAGCTTCAGCGCTTCGCCGATCAGGTAGATGTCGTTGCGCGCGTTGCTGACAAGGTCGGTCGGCACGTTATTGACCGAGGCGTAAGGCTGCAGCCCGGCGGTGGTGTTGTGGATATAGGTCTGCAGCGCGATCGTGGTCTGATCGTTCCAGCTCTTGCTGCGCACGGCCTCCTGCACGGCAGCCTTGGCAGCATTGGCATCGGCGACAGCAACGCCAGGCTTGAGGTACTTGCCCAGAGCCTGCTCGACAGACACCGAGGCCGCCTTGTAGGCGTCGAGATAGTTGATGTCGGGCGTGCGGTTGAGCGCGTAAGCTGTCGGCACCACGCCGATCAGGATAAGCATGATCAGCCCCATGCCCTTCTGGCCGTCATTGGAGCCGTGCGCGAAGCTGACGCCGGTGCAGGTGAAGATCAGCAGCGCGCGGATCCACCATGGCGGCGGCGCATTGCCCTTCGGCGCTTCATAGAGCGCCGGATTGCGCACCAGGAGCTTCATGGCATAGAGCAGGATGGCGGCGGCGAAGAAGCCGACGATCGGCGAGACCAGCAAGGTGATGCCGACATTGGTCGCCTGCCCCCAGTCGACGCCGCTGGTGGCGCTTCCGGCCGGGGCCATGAACTGGTTGGCGAGGCCGACGCCGATGATCGAGCCGACCATCGTATGCGAGCTCGAGGCCGGCAGGCCGAGGAACCAGGTGCCGAGGTTCCACAGGATGGCGGCGACCAGAAGGGCGAACACCATGGCGAAGCCGGATGACGAGCCAACCTGCAGGATGAGCTCGACCGGCAGCAGCGACAGGATGCCGAAGGCCACCGCGCCGCTCGAGGTCAGCACCCCGAGGAAATTGAAGACGCCCGACCACATGACGGCGAATTCGGCCGGCAGCGAGCGCGTGTAGATGACGGTGGCGACCGCGTTGGCAGTGTCGTGAAAGCCGTTGACGAACTCGAAGCCCAGCGCGATCAGAAGCGCGATGCCGAGCAGGATCCAGGGCACCGTCTTGGCGATGGCCAAATCCTGGCTGAGCGCATAGCCGACATAGACGATGCCGACGAGCACCAGCACGCCGAAAGTCGGCAGGAACCATTTGGCACCGCCCGATTGTTCCAGGGGATGATCCGGTCTCGGGATCCCTGCCTCACTCGAAACTACGTCCACCATTGTCCCACTCCTTTTGCATTGCAGCAAAGAACCGGGAAGGACGCTATGTCCTTAGAATGAAGCTGGTGTGACGCTCTTAACCGTTTGGTCACCACCACTACCAAGCCGTTTGGTCACCACCAAACCGTTGGTGACCTATCCGGCTATTTTCAGGAGCGAGGACACCAGAAGTTTGCGCTCGTCTTCTGAGAGCACGTCTGAATCAAACAGATTCATGCTGCGCATCCCTTCGATGGCGAGAAAGCAGACCAGCAGCGAGCCGAGGTCGTCCGTCTCCCCCTTCAGCCTTTCGAACAGCTGGCGCTTGAAGGCCTTGATCGGTGTCAGAAAATCGGGATCCTCCGCAATCGCGGAGAACATCCAGGACGCCGACGGTTTCGGCCGCTCGCAATCATCGGCCGACAGCTTGATATAGGCTGAGAGCACGCTTTCATGGCCGGCCTCGGTTGCGCGTGTTTCCAGCGCCTTCTGGAAGTCGTTGAGATAGCTTTCGACGAGCCCCTGCATCAGCTTGGCTTTGGTCGGAAAATTGTAGAGCAGGCCGCCCTTCGACACGCCGGCGCGGCTTGCGACCGCCTCGAGCGACAGGCTTCCCGGACCAGCCTCGCGCGCCACGTCGGCAGCGGCGGCAAGTATCTTTTCGCGCGAGTTCGCCCTGGGTACTCTCATCGCGCCTCCCCGTACATTAGCTTAGGCAGAATTGACAAGACCGTCCAGCCGGTACAGTAAAGCGCGCCGATTTGAAATCGGGACTTATCGTCGATATGTGCCCCGGCATCGATTGATTTGCCGGTTGCCGGCTCGAGGGGACCATCCGTGAAGCGCTTTTTCATCATCGCCGGATTTTTGCTGCTGCTTGCCTTGGTGTGCGTCGGCATCGTTGGCTTCAACTTCATGCGCGACGCCGGCATCAAGCAGTATTTCGCTACCATGAAGCCGCCGGCCGCGACGGTCTCGACAGTGACGGTCAAGCCTTCGGTATGGACCCCCGGCATCGAGGCCATCGGCACCGTCAACGCCGTGCGCGGCGTCGATCTCACCCTCGAGACGAGCGGCATCGTCAGGGACATCCTTTTCCACGCCAACCAGAAGGTTGCCGCCGACGCGGTGCTGGTGCAGCTCGACGATGCCGTCGAGAAAGCCGATCTGGTGGCGCAGAAGGCGCAGGCCGCCTCGGACCAGGCGGCGCTGACCCGCGCGATCGAATTGCAGCGGCGCGGCGTCGGCACCGACGCGACGCTTGACGCCGCGCGTGCTGCGGCGGACGCCTCGGCCGCGCAGGTCAACAAGCTGCAGGCAGTGCTCGACCAGAAGCAATTATCCGCGCCATTCGGCGGCACGGTCGGTATCCCGAAGATCGACATCGGCCAGTATCTGGCGCCAGGCAACGCGGTGGTGACGATCCAGGACCTGGACACGATGCGGGTCGACTTCACGGTACCCGAACAGCAGCTGCCGCTGCTCAAGATCGGCCAGACCATCAAGCTCGGCACCAATCTCGCCGATATGTCCTTTGCCGGCTCCATTCGCGGCATCGACCCCAAGATCGATCCCGCCAGCCGGCTGGTCTCGATTCGCGGCGAGGTCGCCAATCCGGAAGGCAAGCTGACCCCTGGCCAGTTCGTCCAGATCCGTGTCGAGCTGCCGCAGGAAAACAATGTCATTTCCGTGCCGCAGACGGCGGTGACGACCAGCCTCTATGGCGATTATGTCTTCGTGGTCGAGCCGGCGAAGCCCGCAGCCGCTGCCGCGCCGGCGAAGCCGGATGAGCAGAAGGCCAGCGCCGATAAGGCGGCCGGCGATGCCGCCAAGCCGCAGGCGGACGCCACCAAGCCAGCCGACAACGCCGCAAGGCCGGCGGACGCGAAGCCGGCCGACAAAGCGGCCGGCGACGCCGCCAAGCCGGCCGAGGCCGCGCAGCAGCCTGCGCTCACCATCTCGCAGGTCTTCGTCAAGCTCGGCCGCCGCAACAACGGCATGGTTGAGATCGTCGAGGGCCTCAAGGACGGCGACCAGGTCGTCACGGCCGGCCAGAACCGGCTCTTCAACGGCATGTCGGTTGCCGTCGACAACACCATCGATCCCAGCAAATCGGCGAACAAACAGGTTCAGCAATGAGCTTTTCCGACCTTTTCATCCGCCGGCCCGTGCTGTCGACGGTGCTGGCCTGCCTGATCCTGCTGCTCGGTTTCCAGGGCATCTTCGGCCTGTCGATCCGTCAATATCCTAAGGTTGACGAGACGGCGATCACCATCACCACGGCCTATCCCGGCGCCAGTGCCGACCTGATCCAGGGCTTCATATCGGCCCCGATCGCGCGCGCCGTCGCCTCGACCGAAAACATCGATTACGTCACCTCGTCCAGCCGTCCGTCCTCGAGCACGGTCACGGTGCAGATGAAGCTCGGCTCCAATCCGGACGTCGCGCTGGCAGAGGTGCTGTCCAAGGTCCAGGGCGTGCGCGGCACCTTGCCGGACGCCTCCAAGGATCCGGTCATCGTCAAGGGCACCGGCCAGCAGTTTGCGATGATGTACATCTCGATGCAGAACCCGAACATGACGAAGGAGCAGCTCACCGAATATATCGAGCGCGTCATCCGGCCTCGCATCTCGACCGTGGAAGGTGTCGCCGACGTCCAGATCTTCGGCGCCCAGGAATATTCCATGCGCGTCTGGATCGACCCGATCAGGCTTGCCGCCCGCGGCGCCACCGCCGTGGACGTGCTGACCGCGATCAACAACTCGAACTTCCTGTCGGCGCCCGGCAACACCGAGAACGAATATGTGGTCTCCTCGATCACCGTGCATTCGACCCTGCAGACGCCTGAGGCCTTCGCCCAGCTCCCGATACGCTCGACGGATGGCCAGGTGGTGCGCCTGCGCGACGTCGCGCATGTCGAGCTCGGCGCGAAAAACACCGACACCAGGGTGAGCTTCAACGGCAAGCCGGGAACCTTCCTGGCCATCTTCCCGACGCCTGCGGCCAACCCGCTGACGACCGCCGCCGCGGTCACCCGGCTCGTGCCGCAGATCCAGGAGACGCTGCCGAAAGGCATGACGATCGAGGTCGTCTACGACGCCACTGGCCAGATCAGCGCCTCGATCGAGGAAGTGTTCAAGACCATCGGCGAAGCCGTCGCCATCGTCATCGTGGTCATCCTCCTGTTCCTGGGCTCGTTCCGCTCGGTGATGATGCCGATCGTGACGATCCCGCTATCGCTGATCGGCGTCTGCTTCATCCTGTTTGCGGTCGGTTATTCGATCAACCTTCTGTCGCTGCTGGCCATGGTGCTGGCGATCGGCCTTGTCGTGGACGACGCCATCGTGGTGGTGGAGAACATCCACCGCCACATGGAGGAAGACGGCATGTCGCCGATGCAGGCGGCCTTCAACGGCATGCGCGAGATCGCGACGGCCATCGTGGCGATGACCATCACGCTGGCCGCCGTGTTCGCCCCGCTTGCCTTCACCGGCGGCCTGACCGGCGCGCTGTTCCGCGAATTCGCGGTGACGCTGGCCGGCTCGGTGGTGTTGTCGGGCGTGATCGCCATGACAATCACGCCGATGATGTCCGCTCGCCTGCTGAAGCCGGGCCAGCACGGCCGCTTCCAGCGGATCGTCGACGGAACCTTCAGCCGCGTCGAGCGCGTCTACGAACGGGCGGTCACCGCTTCGCTCAGGAACCGCCCGGTGACGCTGATCATCGTCGTCGCTCTCGTGGCGCTGACCGGCTTCATGTTCACCAAGACCTCGACGGAGCTGGCGCCGGAGGAAGATCAGGGCTTCCTGCTCTCGATCGTCACCGCGCCGCGCTATGCGACATCGGATTACACCGAGGCCTACGTCAACCAGATGCTTGGCCTTGTGAAGGACATTCCCGAGACCAGGGCGCAATTCTCTGCCGTCGCCTTCGGCGGCGCGACCAACGGCGCCTTCGTCGGCTTCGCCTTCAAGGACTGGGCAGAGCGCAAGCGCAGTTCGAAGGAGCTCCAGGCCGACATTCAGGGCCGCCTCGCCAAGGTCGCCGGCGTCGAAGCCTTCGTCTTCGCGCCTCCGACGCTGCCCGGCTCCGGCGGCGGCCTGCCGATTTCCATGGTGGTGCGCTCCACCGGAGCTCCCTCGGAGGTCTTCGAGCAGGCGGAGAAGATCAAGAGCAAGGCGCAGGCCTCCGGCCGCTTCATCGTCGTGCAGAACTCGATGTCTTACGATGCGCCGCAGGTGACCGTGACCATCGACCGCGAGCGCGCAGCAGCATTGAACCTGCCGATCGCCGATATCGGCAATACGCTGACGCTGCTTGTCGGCGGCTCCGAAGTGGCGCAGTTCGACCGCGACTCCAACAGCTACGACATCATCCCGCAGGTGCCGCAGGAATTCCGCGACAATCCCGACAAGCTCGGCGAATATTTCGTGCGCAGCGTCGACGGCAAGATGGTGCCGCTGTCGGCGGTCGTGAAGATTTCGACCAATGCCTCGCCGGCGGCCATCGAGCAGTTCAACCAGCTGAACTCCTCGACGATCTCGGCCTTGCCTCTGCCCGGCGTGACCACCGGCGACGGGCTGAAGGTGCTGGAGGATCTCGCTAAGGAGACCCTGCCCGACACCTTCTTCGTCGACTATTCCGGCCAGTCGCGGCAGGAGAAGGAGCAGGGCAACACCATCCTGATCGCCTTCGCGGCGGCGGTGATCGTCATCTACCTGGTACTGGCGGCCCAGTTCGAGAGCTTCCGCGATCCGCTTATCATCATGATGGCGGTGCCGCTGTCGATCTTCGGCGCGATCGTGCCGCTCAACATCGGCCTGGGGACGCTGAACATCTACACCCAGGTCGGCCTGATCACGCTGATCGGCCTGATTACCAAGCACGGCATTCTGCTGGTGGAATTCGCCAACCAGCAGCGTGAAATCCATGGCATGCGGCGCCGCGACGCCATCATCGCTTCGGCCAAGGTGCGCCTGCGGCCGATCCTGATGACCACGGCGGCCATGGCGCTCGGCGTCGTGCCGCTGATCGTCTCCAGCGGCGCCGGTGCAGCCGCGCGCTATTCGATGGGTCTGGTCATCTTCACCGGCATCCTGGTCGGCACCATGTTCACGCTCTTCGTCGTGCCGATGTTCTACACCTTCATCGCCAGCAAGGACCTGCCGCATCTCGCCGAGAAGCCCGATCCGAATCTGATGCCGGCGCTGCCGAGCTGAGATGGCAACCGAAGCGAAAACAAAAGAGGCCGGAAAATTCCGGCCTCTTTTTTTGGCGGCTGCCTCACGGCTTCTCGATGGGTGGAAGGCGGCAACCTGCCTGCTACTCTTACCCAGCCGGTTACTTGGCCAGGGCGTTACTTGACAATGACGATGCTGGTGTTGCCGGGGCCGAAGGCCTCGACCAATTGATAGAAATCGGCCGCCGCATCGGGATGCAGCCGCACGCAGCCATGGGAAGCGGGACGGCCGAGATGGCTGACGGCATAGGTGGCGTGGACGGCATAGCCGCCGCTGAAGAAGACCGAATGCGGCATCGGCGCGTTGTCGTATTTTTTCGAATACCACATCTCATGCAAGCGGGTCGGCTTGAACGAGCCAGTCGGCGTGATGTGCCCTCTGCTGCCGGTCGAGACCTTCCAGATGTAGGTCGGGCGGCCATGGACCGTGACTTCCATGATCTGCTGCGACAGCGAAACCTTGGCGACGAGCTGGTTGGCGTGGGCGGCATTGCCGGCGCCGAACAGAAGCGCCGCGCCGGTGAGCGCGGCGGCGGTGATATGGATAAGCTTGGCCGAAATGGCGGTGTGCATGACGATCCCTCTGTTTTTTGCCGTTGTGTCCGGCTTCAATTTCGATGGGGCCTTATCGTGCTCGTCCGTTTCAGACCTATTTCGCTTAATACTCGTTTCTGTTTCGAATTCGTTTCTGCAAATTAACAGCGAGGCCGGTTGAGCAGTACCGCGGACCTTTGCGAGAGGTGGCGGTCAGGCGTCGCACAATCGGCTTCGGCCAGAAACGAAAGTTCATTTCATATGTATATGAAAGACTAGGACCCACTTTCGAAACCGATCTGCAACAAAATGCATCTGCGGCGGCATGATTTGGATACAGGCCGGCATCAAATTTGACGCAACGGGAACAGACATCCACAAACGAAAATGGGCAGGAAATCGAAACTCCGCTCCTGGTTTCTCAGGATCAGCGTCGCGGCGATCGTGCTCGGCGGCGCCGGCTCGGTAGCCGGCAAGCCGGCGACGACGCTGGCGGCGATGACTTCCGGCGAGGTTTCGACGCTGCACATGGCTCTGTTCATCGCCACGGTCTGGATTTTGTCCAGCCTGCGCGTCCACCGGCTGAAGGCCTTCTGGCGGGTCGGCCTCCGGTTGATGAGGACGCGCGGCCCCTCCGGCTACTTGCTGCCGAGAGGACCGAAGGCCCGCGCCGCAGCGGGGGGCTCCGTCAGCGGCGCGGGCGCTTCGGGAGTTTCCTGAAGCCCGATTTCGAGATCGAGGATTTGAAGAGATGAAGACGAAACTTGCCGCCTCGGTGCTTTCCGCGCTGCTTTACGCGCAGGGTTTGCTGGGCTTTGCCGCTCTTGCGACGGTATTGCTCAAGGAGCGCGCCCAGGCCGGGATAACCGTCAGCGCAAACGTTCCAACTGGACCCTCGGTCATCGTCGTGCGCTGAACGCCAGGCGTTGTCGGACCCAAAATGACCACCGCTTTGGGGAAGCCGATGCTCAAAAGCCTCGCTGATCAAAGCTTACTCTTTGCGTGGAACCGGCGGATCGAAACGATAGCCGGCGCCCCTGATGGTGGTGATGGTCTCGGTGTCGAGCTTGCGGCGCAGCCGCACGATGCGCGAATCGATCGAACGGTCGAATGCGTCGGCATTCTCGGCCGGCGCCGCGGCAATAATATCGTCGCGCGTCAGCACCTTGCGCGGGCTGGCCAGGAACAGCTTGAGCAGCGCCACCTGGCCCGGGGAAAGCTGCTCCTCCGCGCCCGAGCGATGCATCACCATGGCCGACCGCAGGTCGACGGTGGCGTTTTCCAGCACGATCAGCTCGCCGCCGGCCCTACCGCGTCTCATCAGCAGGCCGCCGATGCGCGCGGCAAGCTCGCGCACGTTGAGCGGGCTTTCGATGACGTCGGCGGCACCCAGCTCGAGTGCCAGCACCTTGTCGACGAGGTCGCGCGGCCGGCAGATCAGGATGAAGTCGGGACCGCCCTCGCCACCCCCGCCCTGGCTGCTGTAACGCCTGAGCAGTTCGCGGCCCTCGGCCTGGGTGACGTCGTCGCCGACGACCACGACATCGATGCCGCCGGCCGAAAGCAGCGTCTCCGCCTCCCAGGGCTGGCGCGCCTGGCGCACATCGTGCCCGCGCCGTTCGAGATGGTCGGCGAGATTTTTGGCCACCACCTCGGCGACGGACACAAGCGCAATGACGGATCGTGCGGCCATTTTCTTCACCCCGCCACAGACAACTCGAGATGAGTGCTGGACATCATGTTTATACCCAATCTACTTTCCGCTGAAAGCGGGAGCGAGCGCGTCGTGAAGGCACGTATCATCGTCGTCGAGGACGAACCGGATCTGAGGGAGGCTGTGGCCGAATATCTCGGCGCCAGCGGCTATGACGTCGTCACGGCCGAGAATGCGGCCGCCGCGCGCGCGCTGTTTGAGGCGCAGTCCTTCCACCTCGCCATCCTCGACATCGCCATGCCCGGCGAGGACGGGCTGTCGCTCGGCCGCTGGCTGCGCTCGAAAACGCAGATCGGCGTCATCTACGCCACGGCCGCCGGCACCGCGCTCGACCGCATCGTCGGACTGGAGCTCGGCGCCGACGATTATATCGTCAAGCCGTACGAATTGCGCGAGGTGCTGGCGCGGGTGCGCAGCGTGCTGCGCCGCGTGCCGCAGCCAGCCGAGCCGCAGGCGGCGAAGGCCGAAACCGCAAATCGCCGTTTCGTGAATTTCGGCGGCTTCCAGGCCGATTTCGACGGCCGTCTGGTCATCGGCGCCAATGGCGCGGTGATCGAGATGGCCAAAAGCGAGTTCGACGTGCTCGAGGTTTTTCTCACCCGCGCCAACCGGCTTCTGACGCGAGCGGCGATTTCGGAAGCGATCGGCTTCGTCGAGGATCCGGAATCCTCGCGCGCGGTCGACATCCGCATCATGCGGTTGCGAAAGAAGATCGAGGCCGACCCCGCCAATCCGAAATTCCTGCGCACGGTGCGCGGCGAAGGCTATATCTTCTCGCTGCCGAGCGGCGACGCCAACTAGAGCATTCCGGGAATGCATGAAACGGCTAGGCTCGGCGCCTTGGCCGTAGCCTTCCGTCCGGAATTGCGTCAAAACAAAGCGGTAGAGTGGGTCGCCGTTTCCGTGGAACGGAGGGAACGCTCTGAACGACCGACGTCCGGGCCTTGGATGACCATGACTGCTGATGCAGCACGCACCGATACGAATGGCTCGCGTCCGGGCGGCGCCGCCATGGCGGCTGTCCATGTCGTGCGCCGCCTGCGCGAGGCAGGCGACTGGCAGCGCGAGATGGACGACATATTGGCGACGATGTGCCGCAAGATGGATTGCCAGCGCGGCATCCTTTTCCGCCTGCGTGAATTGCCGGGCGAAGGCTTCGCCCAGTCCGTCGCCGCTTATTGGATCGACCCTGACTTCGGCGGCGAGCTGGCCTCGCCCACGGTGATCATGCAGTCGATCATCAACTCGGACTCGCTGCTGGAGCAGTTGCAGGAGGACGAGCGGCAAGGCAAGATTTTCTCCGGCCACACGCGCGACCTCGAGGGTTTCCTGCGGGCCGATTTCGAGAAGCAGAACATCAAGTCGTTCCTGTCCGTCTCCGTGTTCGCGCATGGCCACCTTTGGGGCACGCTGGCCATCAATGACTGCATCGCTGAGCGCGAATGGACGGATGAGGAAGAAGCGACGCTGCACATCATCGCCTTGGCGATCGGCGACGCCATCGAGCGCTCGCCATCGGAAGCGCATGCCAGTGAAGTGATCCGCCGCACCATGCTGCAGGCCTCACTGGACGCCATCATCGTCATCGACGAGACGGGTTCGATCATCGAATTCAATCCGGCCGCCGAGAAGATGTTCGGCTTCCAGCGCAGCGCAATCCTCGGCAAGGACCTGCTCGATACCATCGTTCCGTTATACTACCGCAAAGGCTATGCCTCTGGCGCCGAATACATGGCTGGCCGCGGTGCGCCGATGGTCGGCCAGCGGCTGGAGACCGTCACGCAGAACGCTGCCGGCGAGATTTTCCCGATCGAGCTGACGGCGACCGAGATGCGGGTTGCCGACCGCCGCCTGATCTTCGGCTCGATCCGCGACTTGCGCGAAAAGCTGCAGGCCGAGGAAGAGATCAATCGTCAGCGCGAGAAGCTGCACCAGAACGAAAAGATGGCGGCGATGGGCTCGCTGCTTGCCGGCGTCTCGCATGAGCTCAACAACCCGCTTGCGGTGGTTGTGGCGCAGTCGACGCTGCTGCACGAATTCGCCGGCGATCCGCAGACCAAGGTCCGCGCCGAGAAAGTGCGCGCCGCCGCCGAGCGTTGCGGCCGCATCGTCAAGAGCTTCCTGTCGATGGTGCGCCTACACCCGACCGAGCAGGCCGAGACCGATCTCAACCAGGTGGTGCGCTCGGCGCTCGAAGTCACCGCCTATGGCGCGCGCTCCAGCGGCATCATCATCGACACCGATTTCACCGTCGGGCCGCTGCTTGCCATGGCCGACGCCGACCACATCACGCAGGTCGCGGCAAACTTCCTCATCAACAGCCAGCATGCGCTTGCCGGCATCGCCGGCGAACGGCGCATCAAGGTGCGGACGTTCCGCAACGAGCACGGCAATCCGGGCTTCTCGGTCGAGGACAACGGCCCGGGCATCCCGGCGGCGATCCGCTCGCGCATCTTCGAATCCTATTTCACCACCAAGCCGGTCGGCGTCGGCACCGGCATCGGCCTGTCGATCTCGAAATCGATCGTCGAGCGCCACAAAGGCAACATCTGGTTCGAGGAGGTCGAGCCGCAAGGTGCGCGCTTCGTCGTGCAGTTGCCGGCGATCGCGGGCGGCAGCGCCGCGCCCGGCGAAGGTCCGGCGCGTTCAAGCGGGCTGCGCCACGCACTGGTGATCGACGACGAGCCGGACGTCGCCGGCTCGTTGTCCGACATACTCGAACTGATGGGCGTGAAGTCGCGCGCCGTGGCAAGCTGGACATCGGCGGCGGACGTGTTGAACGGCTACATGCCGCCGGACATCGTTTTTTCCGATCTGCGCATGCCGGGCATCAGCGGTATTGCGATCTACCGCGAACTGCTTGCTCAGCGGCCCGCGCTGGCGCAGCGCTTCGTGCTGGTCACCGGCGATCTGATCGGCGCCAAGGCGGAAATCGAAGCGCTGCCGCCGCAGCAGCGCCCGCACATCCTGGAAAAGCCATTCTCGACGCTCGACGTCCGCGGCATCCTCTCGACCATTGCCGACGAAGCCGCCGCCGACAACGGCGCCCACATCTGAGCGGGTTAGCCTGGGACCACCAGGTAGGCGGAATCTAAACCTAAACTCGCCGTCGCCGGCTTCGTCGAGATTCAGGTCAGGCTGAGTCGAAAATGGTGACTTCCGAGAACCGGAACGGAACGTACTTTAAGTACGTGAGTACCGGAAGCACAGGAAGTCGCCATTTGCAGACCAGCCTCACCTGAATATCGACGGAGCCGAAAAAAGAGGCTCCCGACCGATTTCCACGGCGGGAGCCTGACTGGAGCGCAGGAGGGCGCGCTCAGGGGAGGTCTTAAAAAACGTTCGGCGTGTTGGTGAGCGGCGCGGCGTTGGCGATCATGCGCACCGCGCGCTCCCTGTGCTGGCCGGACTGCTCGGCGATGGCGCGCAGGCACTCGAGGCTCTCGGCGCCCCAGTTCTGACCCTTGCAGGCAAAGTCGATCGTGGATTCCGGCAGGCGAGCGGTCTTAAGCGTGGTCTGCGCGCCCTCGACGACATTGGCCGGCGGATTGATCGAGGCGAAAGCCGGCCCTGAGGCAGGCGCGGCCAACATGGCGACAAAGGCGCAGGCGCCGATCAGCATGAACATCGCCATCGGATGGTCGCTGGCGCGCTGCCGCAGCGCAAGCTTCGGCCGGCGGTCATTGCGTTGCGGTCCATGCACACGGCGATTGGCATCGGTGGTGCGAACTTTCGCAAACATCGGTTGTTCCCTTCGTTCTCTTTCTTTTTGGTTATGAAACGAACATAACCGCACCAGGTAACTGCGGGATGGTCGGCGATGATTGCCTGTGTAACAGGATTGAAACAGATGCCGGACGCGCCAGCCTTCCCAATCCGAGGCAACCATTCGAGCGGCCATCGAAATGGTCAGCTCAGATATGCGCCTGCCGTGCCGGCCCGACTGTAAACAGCCTCACACAGCAACGCCTGAATCGAGCGCTCCGCCGCTGTCTACGCACCCCCCTGACCGTCGAAACAGGCCTTCTCCGAGACGGGTATCCGCCTTCTGAATTGCCGTTCCGCTTCCTCAATTAAGACCCGGATTTTCCGGGATTTTTCCAGCCCGGGCAGGGCCGGATTTGCCGCCATGGAATTTTCACATTTCCGCAAGCCATTGCATTCCAACGCAAAATATGCTTATATTGAATGATCATTCAACAAGAAACAGAGTATATCCATGAACCCGCACCTTCGTGACGTGGCGATCCCCAACGATTGGGACCGGCGGGGTTTGCCGGGGTGGAGCTACCATTCCAACGCCCTTCTCGAGCTCGAGAAGGAGTACGTCTTCCGCAACCACTGGCAGATCGCCGGCCACGTTTCCGACGTGCCCAATTCCGGCGACTATCTGACCATGGATGTCATCGGCGAGCGCGCCCTGATCGTGCGCGGCAAGGACGGCATCGTGCGCGCCTTCAACAACATGTGCCGCCACCGCGGCAGCCGCGTCGTCGCCGACAGCCAGGGCACCTGCAAGAACGCGCTGGTGTGCCCGTTCCATGGCTGGGTCTACAATCTCGACGGCACGCTGCGCGGTGCTGCCCGTCCGGGCTCGTTCCCCGAGCTCGACAAGGCCGAGTTCGGCCTGATGCCGCTCGACCTCGAAATCTGGATGGGCTTCATTTTCATCCGCTTCCGCAAGGGCGGCCCGCAGCCTTCGGTGGCCGAGCTGCTGAAGCCGATCGAGGCCGAGATGGCGAATTACAATGTCGCCGACATGGTTCCGTCCTGGGGCATCTGGACCCAGAAATCGCCGGTCAACTGGAAGTCGGTGCGCGACGTCGACAATGAAGGCTACCACGTCGCCATGGCGCATCCCGCGTTGCAGGACCTCTATGGCGCGACCTATTTTGACGAGCCCTTCATCAACGGCGTGTCGCGGTCCTTCGCCACCTACAATCCGCATGCCGGGCGGCGCTGGAGCGTTCGCGAGTACATCAAGCTCGCGCCCGAGGCCACGCATCTGCCGGAACATCTGCGCAAGGCCTGGATCTATTACGGCATCTTTCCCAACAACGCGCTGTCGATCATGCCGGAATCCGTCCAGTTCTATCAGGAGTTCCCGCTATGGACCGGCGAGACGCTGCTGCGCGGCGCCATCTACCGCTACAAGGACGAGACGCGCGAACAGGCGGCGGCCCGCTATCTCGCCTATCGCATCGACCGCGACACCATGAACGAAGACGTCCAGCTCTCGGTGTGGTCGAACGAATCCATGCTGTCGGAAGCCTTCGAGGGCTTTTACCTCTCCGACCTCGAATACGGCGTGCGCACCCACCACGACCATCTGCGCAGGCAGATCCCGGTTCTGAACCTGGAGACGGCACCCGAGGAAAAGGACATGTGGGGATTGAACGACGCGCTGCGGTCGAGGGGGTAGAGCCTTTTCCTTCTCCCCGTTCCACGGGGAGAAGGAGAAGGGCCGTCACCCCCGCCAGACCCCTTCCTTCCTTAAATCATCCATGGTGCGTGAAATGCCTTCGCGCAGGATCGCCACCATGTCGTCGACCTGCTCGCGGCTGATGATCAGCGGCGGCGACATCACGCACATGTTGATCAGCGGCCGCACCAGAAGCCCTAGCTCGTGGCAATGCACATCGATGCGTTTGCCCACATTCTTGTCGAGCTGCAGCGGATCCTTGCTGTCGCGGTCGGCGACGCATTCGACGCAAGCCATCAGCCCGATGCCACGCACCTCGCCGACCAGCGGCAACTCTTCCAGCGTCTTCAGTCGCGCCTGGAAATAGGCCGCGATCTCGCGCGTGTGGGCGAGCACGCCCTCTTCCAGAAGATCGAGATTCTTCAGCGCGACGGCGCAGCCGATCGGATGGCTGGTGTAGGTGAGCCCATGGCAGAACAGCGCATCGGGATGGTTGGAGCGGCGCAGCTCTTCGAGCAGGCGCTCGGAGATGATGACGCCGCCGAGCGGGAAATAGCCCGATGTGACGCCCTTGGCGAACGTGATCATGTCCGGATCGATGCCGAACACGTCGCCTGAGGCAAAGACATGGCCGAGCCGTCCGAAGCCGGTCACCACCTCGTCCGAGACATAGAGGATGTCATTCTCGCGGCAGATCTCGCGGATACGCTTCAGGTACCCGTCCGGCGGCACGATGACGCCTCCGGAAGCCTGCACCGGTTCGCCGACAAAGGCGCCGATGCGCTCCGCGCCGACGCGCGCGACGGTGTCGCGGAACTGGTCGACCAGGAAATCGGTGAAGGCGGCGATGCTCGTCTCCTTCGGCCGCCGGAACGGGTCGGGCGAGGACAATTTGACCACCAGATCGTCGGCGCCGTCCATCCAGTCGCGGTCACGCGGCCGGCCGTTGAGCGAGGCCGACAGATAGGTCGAGCCGTGATAGGCGCCGCCACGGCTGAGGATCAGCTTCTTCTCCGGCCGTCCGCGCACATTGTTGTAGAACTGCATGAAGCGCAGCGCCGTCTCCACCGCCGAAGAGCCGCCGGTGGTGAAGAAGGTGTGGCTGAGATCGCCAGGTGCCGCATCGGCGATGCGGCGGGCAAGCTCGGCCGAGGGCGCGTTCATCGTATACCAAGGCGTGTTGTAGGAGAGCGCCATCGCCTGGTCGTACATGATCTTGGCCAGCTCCTCGCGGCGATGGCCGACATTGATGCACCACATGCCGGCCGGGCCGTCGATGAGGCGCTTACCGGAAGCGTCGGTGATATAGATGCCGTCGCCCTCGCCGATCAGCGCGCGCGCCTCGTTGCCGACCGAGCCGGCGTAGGGCCAGGGCTGCAAGAGATGGCGCTTGGCGAGCTCGACCGCGTCGTCATCGCCGGCATCGATGAGTTCGCTTGCCTTGATCTTGCTTTGAGCCGCCATTTTCGCCTCGCATTGTCAGGTATTTGAATTTCCACCGGATATCAAATTGCGCGGAAAACCATGGAAATTCAGCTTTTCATCACTTCATTTTGAATATCCGTTCAATCAATATCTCAGAAATAGCGCTTGATTTCAATCGGCGGATGCGCTCATGATGAAAGAAAGCCGGCAAGCCAGGGAGCGATCGCGCTCCAATCATAATTCGGGAACAGGCAGCCGGCGCCACGAATGGGAAGGCGCATGGCGGGACAGTCCGAGCCAGCTACCGAAATCACGCCCGGAGCGTTGCAATGACGGTTGCCGCGGAAGGGTCGTCCCCGTTGCGCATGGCGGGATCGAGACGAAGTCCCTTTCTGCAATCGGAAGCCGTCCAGGGCTTTGGCCTGATCAGTCCCACCTTCGTCTACGCTCTCATTCTCCTCGTCCTGCCGATCCTGGTGGTCATCGCCCATTCTTTCTGGACGCAGAACTATCTCACCATCGATCACACATTCACGCTGGAGAACTACCGGATAGCGCTGACCGAGCCGATCTACCGCGACCTGCTCTGGCGCTCGCTCTACATCTCGCTGACCGTCAGCCTGTTGACCGTGGCTCTGGCCTATCCGATCGCCTATTTCATTTCCTTCCATGGCGGCCGCCACAAGAGCCTGTGGCTGTTCCTCATCACCATCCCGTTCTGGACCAGCTACCTGCTGCGCGTGATGTCGTGGAAGGTGATCCTCGGCTATAATGGCGTGCTCAACTCCGGTCTGATGGGCCTCGGCATCATCGACGAGCCGTCGACGGCGCTGCTCTATAATTCCACCGCCGTCATCATCACGCTGACCCATGCCTGGGCGACCTTCGCGATCCTGCCGATCTTCGTTTCGCTGGAGAAGGTCGACCGGACCCTGGTCGAAGCGGCGACCGACCTCGGCGACGGGCCGCTGCGCTCCTTCCTGCGCGTCACCCTGCCGCTGTCGGCGCCCGGCGTCATCTCGGCGGCGCTGATCGTCATGATCCCGACAGTCGGCGACTACGTCACGCCGAAGCTCGTCGGCGGCAAGGACGGCGTCATGATCGCCAACGCCATCCAGGCGCAATTCGGCAAGGCGTCGAACTGGCCGCTGGGTGCAGCACTTTCCGTCACCACGATGATTATCGTCTCGCTGATGGCCGGCGCCACTGTGCTGGTCTTCCGCGCCCTGCAGAGGCTGGCACGATGACGGCGATCAGACGTTACCTGCCCGGCTGGCTGTCGAGCTATGCCGTCCTCTATCTGCTGTTCCTTTACCTGCCGGTGGTGTTCCTGCCGATCTTCTCGGTCAACGCGGCGGCGACGCCCAAATTCCCGCTCTCGGGCGTCACGCTGCACTGGTACGAAGACCTGCCGCGTACGCCGGCGCTGATCGACGCCACCTGGAACAGCCTCATCGTCGGCATCTCCGCCTCGATCCTGTCGACGGTGCTGGGCATCCTCGCCGCCCGCTCGATCACCCGCTACCGTTACCCGGGCCGCCGCGTCATCAACGGGCTGATCATGGCGCCGCTGGTGCTGCCGGAGGTGATCGTCGCCATCTCGATGCTGCTGGTCATGCTGCAGCTGGGCTTGAGCCTGTCGCTGTTCACCGTGGTGCTTGGCCATGTGCTGGTCTGCATTCCCTATTCGATGACCGTGCTGACCTCCGGTTTCGAGGGTTTCGATCGCAGCCTCGAGGAGGCCTCGGCCGATCTCGGCGAGAGCGCGTTCGGCACCTTCCGGCGCGTGACGTTGCCGATGGTCGCGCCGGCGATCATCTCCAGCCTGCTCGTCTGCTTCACCATCTCGCTCGACGAATTCATCATCGCCTTCTTCCTCACCGGCACCGAGGCGACGCTGCCGATCTACATTTGGGGCCAGTTGCGGTTTGCGGCCAAACTTCCCGGCGTTCTGGCGCTCGGCACCTTGCTGCTCTTTGCGTCCTTCCTGCTGATGACGATTGCCGAAATCCTGCGCCGCCGTGCGGCGAGACGCACCCAGAACGAGGGAGGCCTCTATGCTTGAGCGGGTCCAGTCCGATCGCACGCAATCGGATCGCACCATGATCGAGATCCGCGACGTTACCCGCAGCTACGGCTCCTTCAAGGCGCTGGACAATGCCTCGCTGGCGATCCGCGAAGGCGAGTTCTTCTCGCTGCTCGGGCCTTCCGGCTGCGGCAAGACCACGCTTTTGCGCATGATCGCCGGTTTCGACACGCCGACCAGCGGCTCCATCGCCGTCGACGGCCAGCCGATGGACGGCATTCCCGCCAACCGCCGGCCGACCAACATGGTCTTCCAGAGTTATGCAATCTTCCCGCATCTCAATGTCGAGCAGAATGTCGCCTATGGGCTCAAGCGGCTGAAGCTCGGCGCCGACGAGGAGAAACGCCGCGTCGAGGAAGCGCTGGCGCAGGTCTCGCTCACCGGCCTCGGCAAGCGCCGCGCCACCGAGCTTTCCGGCGGCCAGCGCCAGCGCGTCGCTTTGGCCCGCGCGCTGGTCATGCGGCCCAAGGTGCTGCTGCTCGATGAGCCGCTCTCGGCGTTGGACAAGAAGCTGCGCGAGCAGATGCAGGTCGAACTGCGCCGCTTGCAGCAGGCGGTCGGCATCACTTTCGTGCTGGTCACGCACGATCAGTACGAGGCCCTGGCCATGTCGGACCGCATCGCGGTGATGTTCGGCGGCAAGATCGCGCAGGTCGCTTCGCCGAAGGAAATCTACCAGCGCCCGGTTAACCGCCAGGTCGCCGACTTCCTCGGCGGCATGAATTTCGTCAAGGCCGAGATCGTCGAGGAAAACGGCGCTTCGCTGGTGCTCGACACGCTGGGCTTCGGCCGCGTCAGGACCGACAAGCCAAGGGCTTTCGTGCGCAATGGCGGCGCGGCCACGCTTGGCATCCGGCCCGAGCGGCTACGGGTTTTGTGGGATAATGCGTCGGCAAAATTCGAGGTCGCCGGCAAGGTGGTCGAGCGCCACTATTTCGGTGAGATCACGCATCTGATCGTCGAGATACCGGGACTGGAAAAGCCGCTTTCGGTGACCGAGACCAATGATTTCGGCGCCGACGACATTCCGGTCGGCGCGCCGATCCGCCTCGCCTACGACCCCGAGGCGCTGGTGGCGATGGCGGACTGAATCTTTGCAGCAGCGATGCGTCCCGCCACGATCGCACCCTCGACATAGCCCGGAAATGACGGCGACAGTTCCGAACATGCGAAATGGACCGGCGGCGCGCCGGCAAGGATCACGCGCTCGGCATCGCGTGCAGTCACATCGACGATGAGGTCGCTATAGGCGCCGCCGCTCCAGCGGTCATGCGTCCAGTCGCGCGAGCTGAAATCGATGACGTCGGCGGCCCGCGGACCGAGCGCCTGGACAAGCCTCGCGATGATTTCCGCACGCAAGGCCGCCTCGCCGAGCGGGTGCCAGCGCAGCGCCAGCGGCCCGCCAACGAAGACGACAAGCGCGGCATGGTCGGCATCCGTGCTGGCGTCGCAGGCAAACAGCCCCGGCTGGTCGCGCCACATGACCATGCCGCACAGATCGCGCTCGCGCCAAAAAGGCTTTGCGTAACGCACCAGGATCTTGATCACCGCGCCGCTTTCCCAGACGCCGAGCGCGCTTGCGAGCTCCGCCGGCAAAGCCGGCGTGAAATCGAGCTTCGCGGCCGTCGCCGGCGGCAAGGCGACCAGCGCCGCGCCCGCCTCGACAACGCCGCCGGTCGAGACGACGCGAATGCCTTGCCGTCCGCGCTCGATCCGCGTCGCGGCTTCGCCCAGCCGCAGGCGGTCGCCGAGATCTGCCGCCAGATCATCGGCCAGCGACTGCATCGTCTCGCGTAGGAAATACTGCAGCTCGAACACTTCGTTGGTGATGCGGCGATCATTGTCGATCAGGTACCACAACGGCACCTTGTCCAGCGGCAGGCACCACAGGCCCTCGATCATCGAACGGAAGGCTGCCTTGGCGTCGACCGCGTCCGCCTGGCGCTCGAGCCATGTCGCCACGGTCAACCCGGCGATCGACGGATCGTCCGGCTCGATCCCGTTCATGCGCTCGCGGATTGCCATCGCGACATGATAGGTCCGCTCCGCCCGCGCCGGCGTCATCGACGGATAGGTGATGAATTCGCCCTCGACATAGGTCTCGACGAAGCTCTTGCCGTAGGCCCTCGCCAGCGCCATCACTTCGGGCATGTCCACGCACAAGAACTGGCCGCCGCTGTCGACCAATTCGCCGAGCCCATTGCGCACAGCCTCTACCCTGCCGCCGACGCGGTCGCGCGCCTCGAGCACAAGGAAATCGATATCGGCGCGCTTCAATTCGAGTGCGGCGGACAGACCGGTGAAGCCGGCGCCGACGATGACGATGTCGGTCCTTTCGATGACGCTGCTCAATAGCCGGCCTTGATCTTCTCGAACTCGGCGATCATCTTGAGCTTAAGCTCCGAGGGCAGCGGCTGCTGGAACAGCGTCTTGTCGACCCATTTTTCCACGTTGTCGTAGCCCTTCTCCTTCAGGACCGCCGGATCGACGCCGGCCATGCCCTTGGCATTGGCCTGGCCGTAGCCCCAATCCTTGACCAGCACCTTGGCGACTTCCGGATCGTTGACCGCGTTGAGGTAGTCATAGGCTTTGTCGACGTTGCCGGGCGCGTCCTTGAACAGCACGTAGCCGCAGACCCAGGTCGAGATGCCCTCGTCGGTGTCCTTCTTGGATTTGATCGGCACGCCGGCCTTGACAGACTGCACGGTCGCATCGTTCCAGGCCCAGGCGAGGTCGACCTCGCCGCCGGAAAGCAGCTGCACGATGTCGGTGGTGTCGGTCCAGTAGGAGCGCACATTCTTGTGCACCTGGCGCAGGAAATCGGATGCTTGGCGGAACTGGTCGTCCGTCATCTTGGTCCAGTCCTTGAGCCCGATGGCGAGGCTGGCCAGCGCGTAGGCGTCGTCGACATTATCGCCGATCGAAACCCTGCCCTTGTATTTCGGATCGGCGAACGCCTTCAGCGACTGCACGTCCTTTTCGGCGATCTTGTCGGAATTGTAGGTGAGCTGGGTATCGCCCCAGTCCCAAGGCATGAACCAGGCCTTGCCGTCGGACGTCGTGGCAAGGTCCTTCATCGCCATGATGCCGGGATTGAGATCCTTCCAGCCTGCGATCTTGGAGGTGTCGAGCGGCTGCAGCAGGCCCGCCTCGCGCCACTTCACCACGCTCTGCGAGCACGGGTGACCGAGATCGGATTTGAAGCCGGAGCGGATTTTTTCGAACGCCTCGTCCTCGTCGCCGAAGAAGGCGAAGGTCGGCGAATCGCCGTTCTTCTCGACATACTTGCCGTGGAAGCTCGGATCCTCATAGCCGGACCAGTCGAAGACGATCAGATCCTTGTCGGCGGCGACCGCGAACGCCGCCGACGAAGCGGCGAGCACGCTCCCAAGCGCCAGGGTCAATGTCAGGCGTCGGCTGAGTTTCTTCATGCTGTTCCATCCTCTTTTGGTTTGCCGGTCTTGTTGGCAGGCTGTTGCTAACCCCGGCTTTTGCTAACCCCATCTTTTGCTAGCCAAAGTGTTTCGGGAAGGCGGCGGCCAAAAACGCATTCGCCGCCTGCAATGCGGTCTCTCGCGTGGTGTCCTCAGTCCCCATCATCAGCCGCAGCCACAAGCCCTCGAGCATGGCGCTGAGCGCCAGCGCTATGACCTGCGGGTCATAGGTGTAGTTGCCGCTCAATTTGAGCGTCGTGCAGAGATCGATGAAGACCTGCTGGTAATAGGCGTCGCGCGAACTGCTCAGCGCCTGGTAGGTCGGCCGCGACTTGGCTTCGCCCCAGAAGGCGAGCCATGCGGCAAGCTTGCGCTTGTTGCAGATCGAGCGGTCGAAATCGGCCCATACCAGATGCTGCAGCTGTCTCGCCGGATCGTCGCCCGCCTTCTGCAGGGAAGTGCGCCAATGCGCCGAATATTCGTCATACATGTGCTGCAGCGTGGCGATCAGCAGCTTTTCCTTGCTCTCGAAATGGAAGTTGACGATGCCGCGCGACAGGCCCGCGCCGTCGGCCACGTCCGCCATCGTCGTTTCGGCATAGCCGCGCTTGGCCAGGGAATCGATCGTCGCCTCGATCAGCTGCAGCCGCCGGACCTCTTTCGAGGCCTTGCGGCCACGCTTTTCGGCATCGCCTTTCCGCGCCGTTTCGGGGAGAGCATCGCTCGCCTCTGCAGTCTTCATGGGTGTGACGGTCTCCAGCATTGCCGGCTATCCGACCGGCTTCCAACCGCGCAGATGAGTGGGGCGGTGCTCGCCACTGTCAAGCACCTTCTGCATCGCCTCCCAGGTCTTGATGTTCTTGTCGACATAGGCCGCGCCGACCGCTGCCGCGGCCCGCGCGTAGAGCGGTCCCTTGAGCCGCGAAAGCTCTTCGCGCGCGACCTCGCGGTACCATGGATTGCGGTCGCGGACCGTAATGTCGGTAAAGCCGGCGCGCCGCATCGCCTCGGCATAGCGCGCCGGCGAGGCCATGGCGAAGGAGAGTCCTTCGGCCGCGATATAGGCCTTCATCTGAGGCGACGGCTCGCCGTCATGCGAAATCATCCAGTTCGACGCCGCAAACACCCCGCCGGGCTTCAGCACGCGAAAGATCTCGGCGAACAGCGCGTACTTGTCCGGCACATGCAAAAGCGCATCCTTGGAGAAGACGACGTCGAAGGAGGCGTCCGTGAAAGGCAGCGGCCCCGGCGGCGCCTGGACGAAGCTGACACGGTCTTCGAGGCCCTGACTGATCGCGCCTCGCCTCGCCGTCTCGATCACCGGCTTCTCGACATCGAAGCCGGTGGCTTGAGCCGCGCCGTGCGTCGCGACCAGATGCAGCGTGATGCCGCTGGCGCCGCAGCCGATATCGAGGACCGTTTTGCCCTTGAGGGAGAGGCCTTCGACGACGCGGTCGACCTCGTCCGGACCGCCCGGCGACAAGTAACCCTCGCCCCACAGCGCTTCGAGGAAGCGGATTGCGGTGTCGTCATATTCCGGCTCGGCGTCGGCCGTCTCGATCATCCGATCCTCAACCTCAAATGCCGATGCGTATCAATCCAGAGATCAAGGCAAAGCCTAGCGCATCAATGGGAAAACGCAACACCATTTGTTGAACATTCATTCAATATGGCTGGACAAAAAACTGTGGTCCGTGCCAAATTCGGGCAATCGGGAACAAGACGCACGGAGCAATTCCAGGAAAGCGGGATGCGGTTCTCCGACCGGAATTGCGGAGAAACAAGTAGATAGGGCAACCGGCGGGAGGTTCGGCGCGCATGAAGGCATGGGACGCGATCGTCATCGGCGGCGGCCATAATGGGCTGGTCACCGCCTGCTATCTGCAGCGCGCCGGGCTGGACGTGCTGGTGGTCGAGAAGAACGATTGGGTCGGCGGCGCGGCCACCAGCCGCGAGCTGACGCCGGGCTTCCTCTATTCCAACTGTTCCTATGTCTGCTCGCTGTTTCGGCCCGAGATCATGCGCGACCTGGAGCTGCCGCGCTTCGGCCTGCAGGTGATCTCCTATGAAGGCGGCGCGGTGTTCACGCGCGACGGCGACTACCTCGCCAACTACCGCGATCATGACGCGCATCGCCGTGAGTTCGCCCGCTTTTCGAAGCGCGACGCCGAGGCCTATGACCGCTATTCGCGCGACGTCACGCGACAGTGTCGCTTCATCCAGCCGCTGTTGATGCGCACCGCGCCCGATCCGACCAGCTTTAAGCCGCGCGACCTGGGCGAGCTGCTTTATCTCGGCAAGAAATTCGCCGGCCTCTCGGCCGAGGAGATGGCGCTGACCTTGCGCTTCTGGACGATGTCGATCTCGGACTTCCTCGACGAGTATTTCGAGACCGACGTCATCAAGGCGAACTTCGCGCTGTCCGGCATCATCGGCACGGCGCTCGGCCCGATGTCGCCGGGCACGGCCTATGTGCTCCTCCACCACTATATGGGCGAAGTCGACGGCTCGGTCGGCGCCTGGGGCTACGCGCGCGGCGGCATGGGTGCCGTCACCAGGGCCCTGGCCGCTTCCTTCAAGGCTTCAGGCGGCACCATCCGCACCGGCGCCGAAGTTGATCACGTGCTGATCAGGAACGGCAAGGCCAAGGGCGTGGTGCTTGCCGGCGGCGAGGAGATCGACGGCAAGCTCGTCATCTCCAATGCCGACGTCAAGCGCACCTTCCTGAAGCTGGTCGAGGAAAAGGAGCTGCCCGACATCTTCCTGCGCCGCGTCAGGAACTTCAAGATCCGCGGTTCGTCCGGCAAGGTCAACATCGCGCTCGATTCCCTGCCCGAGTTCCCGGCTTTGCCGAAGGATTCGCCGGTCTACCGCGCCGACATGCATTTCACCGATTCCATCGAGCGCATGGAGCGCGCCTATGACGACTGGAAGGCCGGACGCTGGTCGGCCGATCCCTTCCTCGACATGATGATCCCGACCACGCTCGATCCGACCATGGCGCCGTCGGGCAAGCATTTCATGAGCTGCTTCGTGCAATACGCGCCGCCGAAGATAAGAGGGGCGGACTGGACCGATGCCGACCGCGACGGCTTCGCCGAAAGCGTGATTGCGCAGATCGCTGAATATTCGCCCGGCTTCCGCGACCGCATCGTCCATATGGAGGTGCGCACGCCGCGCGAGATAGAGGCCGAGGTCGGCCTCACCGAAGGCAATATTTTCCAGGGCGAGCTCACCTTCGATCAGCTGCTCTTCAACCGCCCGGTGCCGGGCTACGCGCAATACCGTTCGCCGGTCGGTGGGCTCTATATGTGCGGCTCCTCCACCCATCCGGGCGGCGGCGTCATGGGTGCGCCCGGACGCAATGCCGCCGCCGAAATCCTGCGTGATCTGGCCAAGCCAACCCTGCATATGAGCCCGGCCCATGACGTCATCTGATTTGAACTGGGACGCCATCGTCATCGGCGGCGGCCATAACGGCCTGGTAGCCGCCGCCACGCTGGCGAAATCCGGCCGCAAGGTGCTGCTGCTCGAGGCCGGCAACGAGCTCGGCGGCGCCGCGCGCACTGGGGAATTTGCGCCGGGCTTCCGCGTCTCCACGGTCGCGCATCTGCTCAATCGCCTGCATCCCGATGTCGTGAAGACGCTGGAGCTGGAACGCCACGGGCTGACGGTAGAGCGCGGCGACTTCGTGCCGTCGGTTGCGCTGTCGAAGGACGGCCCGCTGGTGCTCCACGGCGCCTATGGCGAGGTGCTGACGGGCGCCAGCGCTTCGGAACAGTCCGCCTGGAAAGATCTGCGCGCGCAATTGCTGCGCTATGCCGGCGTGCTGAAGCCTTTCCTGTCGCGCCGACCGCCTGATCTTGGCGGCATGTCGCTCGCCGATGTGACCGGGCTCGGCCAGACCGCGCTGGCGCTGAAGCGACTCGGCAAGGAAGACATGCGCGATTTCCTGCGCGTGCTTCTGATGAATGTCTACGATCTGCTCGACGAGCAGCTGTCGGACGACCGGTTGAAGGGCCTGCTTGCTTTCGACGCTACGCTCGGCTCGCATCTTGGGCCGCGCTCGCCGACTTCGCTGCTCGGCCTCTATTACAGGTTGGCCGGCGAAATTGGCGGCCTTGCCGGCGCGCAGGTCCAGCCGAAAGGCGGCATGGGCGCTGTCGTCGCTGCCATCCGCGCGGCGGCGGAAAAGGCGGGCGTTTCGATCCGCCCGGCTTCGCCAGTCGCCAAGGTGATCGTCGAGAAGGGCCGCGCCGTCGGCGTCGTCACGCAGGGCGGCGAAACGCTGCAGGCCAAGTTCGTCGTCTCCGCGATCAACCCGGCGACGACGATCCTCGATCTTGTCGGCCCGCGCGACGTCGATACCGGCTTCGTGCGCAAGGTGAAGAACATCCGCATGAAGGGCGATGCGGCCAAGCTGCATCTGGCGCTGGACCGGCCGCCGCAATTTTCGGGCGTCGACGCCGCCGGCCACAAAGGTCGCCTCGTCGTCGCGCCTTCGCCCGACCATGTCGAGCGCGCCTTCAATCCGTCGAAATATGGCGAGTTCTCGCCTGAGCCGGTGATGGAAATCACGCTGCCCAGCCTGGCCGACCCATCGCTCGCCCCATCCGGCGCCTGCGTGCTTTCGGCCGTGGTGCAATATGCGCCCTATGCATTGAGAGAGGGCTGGGCCGCCGGCAAGCCGCGCTTCCTCAAGGCGATCATGGCGCAGCTCGAAACCTATGCGCCCGGCATCGGCGCAACGGTCAGCCACGCCGAGCTTTTGACTCCCGCCGACATCGAGGCGCGCTACCGCATGCCTGGCGGCCACTGGCACCATGGCGAGTTGCAGGCCGACCAGATGCTGATGTCACGGCCGGTCTCCGGCTGGTCGGGCTACGACACGCCGCTCGAAGGCCTGTTCCTTGCCGGCGCCGGCTCGCATCCGGGCGGCGGCATCTCCGGCGCGCCCGGCCTCAACGCTGCGCGCCGCATCATCGCGATGAGGGGGTGAGGATGATTTCGCTCTTCACAAACGCAGCGCTCTACGGCGCCCCCCTCTGCCCTGCCGGGCATCTCCCCCTCTTGGGGGGAGATCGGCTGTCCCCACGCCCGGCTCACCTCCTGCGACGTCGAAGGTTGGCGAAATCGCCAGCGACAGCCAATCTCCCCCTAGGGGGGAGATGTCCGGCAGGACAGAGGGGGGCGTGAAGGAACGCCGTCATGAACCATCATCCCACGATCAAGCCCTCGGCCGACACTCGTACAGCCGCCCAATCCCACTTCCGCACTTTGCGCATGGGCACCCCCTTCCAGCCGCGCATCGACGCGCTGGCGCTGACGAACGACTGGTACAACTGGGCCGGCTACCGCGCGCCGCATTCGTTGTGGGACGAGGAGCTCGAATATTTCGCCATCCGCAGCCAGGCGGCGCTCTTCGACATCTCGCCGATGACCAAATACCGGATCGAGGGCCCGGATGCCGAAGCCTATCTCGACCGCGTCACGCTGCGCGACGTGACCAGGCTGAAACCCGGCCGCGTCCATTACACCGCCTGGTGCGACGACGATGGCTTTGTCCTTGATGATGGCACTTTGTTCCGGCTGTCGCCGACACGCTTCCGTCTCTGCTCGCAAGAGCGCCATCTGCCCTGGCTGCTCGACAGCGCGATCGGCTATGAGATCAGTGTCGAGGAAGAGACCGAAGCGGTCGCCGGACTGGCGCTGCAGGGTCCGACCTCCTTCGCCATCCTGCGCGAAGCGGGCTTTGCCGGCGTCGAGCGGCTGAAAATCTTCGACCTCGCGGAGTTCGCGCATGACGGCGCTGCGGTGACCATCTCGCGCACCGGCTTCACCGGCGATCTCGGCTACGAATTGTTCGTGCCGGCCGACAAGGCGCTGAGCCTGTGGGACCGGCTGATGACGGCGGGCGAGCTGCGCGGCATCCGCGCCATCGGCTATACCGCGCTGAACCGAGCCCGGCTGGAGGCGGGGCTGATCGTCACCAATGCCGATTTCACAGCTGCCGAGCACGCGATCCGCGCCGACCGCCTGCGCATGCCGGACGAGATCGGCCTCGGCTTCATGATCGATCCGGACAAAGGCCATTTCAACGGCCGCCGCGCCATCCTCGACGCCCGGGCGAAGAAGAAGCTGCGCCATGTGCTGGTCGGCCTGGAGATCGAAGGCAACATCCCGGCCGAGCATGCGATCGTCTACTACAAGAAAAGCCAGGAGATCGGGCTGGTGAGCGCGGCGATGTGGTCGCCGATGGCCAAGCGCAACATCGCGCTCGCCTCGCTGCGGCGACCCTATGGCGAAACGATCGTCGACGACCTCTGGGTCGAGATTTACGCCATGCGCGAGCTGCAGTACCAAAAGCTGATGAAGAAGGCGAAGGTGGTGCCGAGGCCCTTCATCAAGCTCGACCGCCGCACCGCCAACCCGCCAGCGGACTTTTGACATGGCAAGCGAAGCGGAAGACCTGGAAGCGGAAGCCGCCGAGCAGTGGCAACTGGTCAACACGCCACTCGGCGAGATGTGGTCCGGCCGCACTCGCTACGCGGCGGCGATGTATTTCTTCAAGCGCGGCGAAATGAACGCCGAGACGCTCGAGGTCTACCGCATTTGCGCCCGGCTCGACGCGGAAAACCCCTTGGCGATCATCCGCGACCGTGGCGTCGGCAAGGAATGGCTGAGGCGTATCGGCTACGACGGATAGACCCGCCTTAGCCTATGGTGCGCTCCAGCACGTTCAACCAGTTCCGATAAGAGATCTTCTCGATCAGCGCGCGCCCGAAACCGCGTGCCGCCAGCGCATCGATGAGCTTCGGCAGACCGGCGACGTCGCCGATGGGGGCCGGGATCATGGCGCCGTCGAAATCCGAGCCCAGCCCGACCCCGTCTTCACCCAGCGCCTGCAACAGCGAATCGATGTGGCGCACCATGATATCAATGCTGGTGTCGGCGTTCATGCGGCCGTCCTCGCGCAGGAAGCCGGTGGCGAAGTTCAGGCCCACCATGCCGCCGGATTCGCGGATCGCGCCGAGCTGCCAGTCGGTCAGGTTGCGCGAATGGCCGCAGATCGCATGCACATTGGAATGGGTCGCGACCAACGGCGCATCGCTAAGCTCGGCCACGTCGCGAAAACCCTTCTCGTTGAGATGCGACAGGTCGATCATGATCCTGAGCTGGTTGCACGCCTTGACCAGCGCCTTGCCGGCATCGGTGAGACCTGGCCCGGTGTCGGGCGAGGACGGAAAGCGGAACGGCACGCCGTTGCCGAAGGCGTTGGGGCGGCTCCAGACGATGCCCAGCGAGCGCAGCCCTGCGGCGTGAAGCACATCGAGCATGGCAAGCCCGGGATCGATCGCCTCGACGCCTTCGATGTGGAACACCGCCGCGATCGAGCCCTTGGCCATCGCGTCCCGCACATCGCCGGCGCTGCGGCAGACGGTCAATGCGCCGGCGCGCTCCAGCCTGAACAGGATCGAAGCCATGCCGATGGTCGAGGTGATCGCCTCGGCCTGCGGCAGTTCCGGCGGCAGCGGTTCATTGTCGCTCGGTGCCGGCGGCACGGCGCTGCGTTTCGACTTTTCGACCGGCGGCGGAAATATCGCGAACATGCCGCCGGCAAAGCCGCCCTTCCTGGCGCGCGGCAGGTCGATATGCCCGCCCGGCGTCCCCTCGATGAACAGCTTTTCGACGTTGGCTTCCTTCGACTGGTAGAGCCGAAGCAGCGTGTCGTTATGTCCGTCGAAAACGGGGATCAGGTCGGTATCGGTCATCAGGGAAGCCATTCAAATCGGAGATGGGCGGGACGACAGGTTTCGTCCGGGCGAACCGTCAACTTAGGCAAGATGATCGGGCGGCGCAAATGCCAAGAGCTTCCCCTTCTCCCCTTGTGGGGTCCGAAGGACGGGCGAGACGCGTGGCTCGCCCCGGGCGATGGATCGGCGCGCAGCGCCGAGACGGATGAGGGGTGTTCCAGGGAATGCGAACGTCTCACTCCGCTGGAACACCCCTCATCCGGCCGCTGCGCGGCCACCTTCTCCCGCAGGGGGAGAAGGGAAAGACGGTGCTACCGCTTCAGCACATCCGCCCATTCCGGGTGGCGACGGAACTGGGCGTTGGCGAAGGGGCAGAGCGGGATGATCTTCTTGCCGGCGGCACGCGCATCCTCGACCGCGCGGGTGACGAGCCGAAGCCCGGCGCCCTGGCCGCGAAAGACGTCCGGCACCTCAGTGTGGTCAATGATGAGCTGGTGCTCGCCGATCTTGGTGAACGTCATCTCGGCCTCGGCGCCGCCCGGGCCGCGCAGCACGTAACGCCCCTTGGAGCCGCGGTCTTCAAGCTCGATCTCGGGCAGTTGGTCGGCCATGTTACTTGCCTCCTTCGGCAACGGGCGCCGGCGCGAAAAACCGCCGCGCCGCTTCGATTTCATTCGGCCGAACCTCATGCCCGCCGTCGTGCCATTCCACTGTGACATCGGCGCCGTCGGCGCGCAAATAGGCCTCGAGCCGCGACGTCAAGTTGGGCGGACAGATCGGGTCGCGCCTGCCGGCCGTGATCAGGATGCGGCGGCCGGCAAGGCTGCCTTGGACGCGGGGCTCGAACGGGATCAGCGGATGCATCAGCGCCGTGGCGTCGAACAGGCCCGGCTCGGCGAACACCACCGAGGCCAGGATGTTGGCGCCGTTGGAGTAGCCGAGGCCGAACACCGCCGAGGGTTTTGCGGTCTCGACATGCGCCTTGACGAAGCCCGCCATCTTCGATGTCGCTCGCGCCAGGTCGTCCATGTCGTAGACACCCTCGCCGGTGCGGCGAAAGAAACGGGGAGCACCGTGCTCCGACACATCGCCGCGCGGCGAGATGATCGTCGCCGAAGGCATAAGCTCGCGGCCGAAGCCGAGAAGCTGGTTCTCGTCCGCGCCGGTGCCGTGGAGGACGAAGAGCAGCGGGCTGCCCGGCGAACCGGGCAGCACCTTGTGGATGTAAGCGTCCTTGCTCATGGCTTCAGTCTTCCAGCTTCTGCAGATGCTGTTCCAGATAGGGCCGCAGATGCTGGTGCTGCGCCGGCAGCCTCAGCGCCTCGCCGAGATGCGCGGTGTCCTCGTCGCGGTTGAAGCCCGGCTCGTTGGTCGACACCTCGAACAGCACGCCGCCCGGCGTGCGGAAATAGATCGCCCAGAAATAGTCGCGATCGATGACCGGCGTCACGCCATAGCCCGTGTCGACAAGCGCCTTGCGCACTTCCAGCTGCTTGGCACGATCCTCGACCGCGAAAGCGACATGGTGCACCGAGCCGGCGCCGAGATTGGCAAAGCCGGCGCCCGGCAGCGATTCGATGTCGACGACATCGGCGCCGTTGCCGTTCTTGATCGCCAGCCGGCGGATATTGCCGGACTTGTCGACCTCCTCATAGCCCATGAATTTCAAAAGCTCCTCGGTGGCGCCGCCGTCCTTCAGCCGCAGCGAGACCGAGTGAAAGCCGCGGATCGCCTCGTCGCCGGGAACACCGCCCTTGACCCAGGGCGCCCGCTTGTCGGTCTTGTCCTCGACAAGCGCGAAACTGTCGCCGTCGGGACCGGTGAAGGTGAGCCGCTTCTCGCCAAAAGCTTCCGTGCGGGCGACGTTGCCCACGCCTTCATCGGCAAAGCGCTTTTCCCAATAGGCCAGCGTGCCTTCCGGCACCGAGAACACTGTCGAGCCCACCTCGCCGACGCCGTGCCGGCCCTTGGCGATATCGGGGAACGGGAAATAGGTCATCACCGAACCCGGCGTGCCGACCTCGTCGGCATAGTAGAGATGGTAGACATCCGGTGCGTCGAAATTGACGGTCTTCTTCACCCGGCGCAGGCCAAGCTTTTTCGTAAAGAACGCATTGTTGCGGCGTGCATCGCTCGCCATCGAGGTGACGTGATGCAGCCCCTGTATCTGATTGAGCATGATCCTGCTCCTTCCCTTTGTCCTTGTGCGGCCCTTGCCGCTGTCCACGCCAATATGAGGATGAGCGGGCCGGCGGCAAAGCGGGCAAACATAGAATGGACTGTATCATAAAAGTGAACGAACGTTCGAAATATGTTCACCAATCTGTCACCAAGCTTGGCTTGCAACGCGGGTGATTTCCGTTCCATCTGAACGCTTCCACAAGGAGACGATCTTGGACAATCGCACGCACCGCCCCAACGTCCTGCTCATCACCTGCGATCAGTGGCGTGGCGATTGCCTATCGGCGGCCGGCCATCCGGTGGTGATGACGCCGAACGTGGATGCGCTCGCCGCGGAGGGCGTGCTTTTCCGCCGCCATTATGGCGGGGCGGCACCCTGCTCGCCTGCCCGCGCGTGCCTCTACACCGGGCTCTACCAGATGAACAATCGCGTCTGCCGCAACGGCACGCCGCTTGACGCGCGCCATGGCAACATCGCGCTTTCGGCGCGCGCGGCGGGCTATGATCCCACCCTGTTCGGCTACACCGATGTCGCGCTCGATCCGCGCCGGCTGGCGGCCGGGGATCCGCGCCTGCGCAGCTATGAAGGCGTGCTGCCGGGATTCACCGTGCGCCAGGCCCTGCCCGAGCATCAGAAGCAATGGCTGTCATGGCTGCGGACCCAGGGTATCGACACCGGGGCAGGCAGCCCCGACATCCACCGTCCGGCCCGCGGCCAGGCGGAACGCGACGTGACCAACGCACCGCCGGTCTATTCGAAAGACCAGACGCCAACCGCGTTCCTGGCCGGCGAGTTCATCCGCTGGCTTGGCGAGCAGGAGAAGCGCGCGCCGTGGTTCGCGCATATCTCCTTCATCAGCCCGCACCCGCCCTTCATCGTGCCGGAGCCCTACAACAGCATGTACGATCCGGCCGAAGGTCCCGCGTTCAAACGCGCTGCAAGTTGGCAAGCCGAAGCCGGGAGCCATGCCTATCTCGCCTACGATCTCGCCGGGCAGAAGCGGACAAAATTCGTCCCCGGCATCGAGGGCAACGTGCCGGACTGGAGCGAGGAGAACTTTCGCCGCATCCGCGCGATCTATTACGGCATGATCTCCGAGGTCGACGCGCAGCTCGGCCGCATCTGGCAAGCGATCAAATCAGCGGGCGCCTGGGACGACACCGTGATCGTGCTCACCTCCGACCATGCCGAGATGATGGGCGATCATTTCATGCTCGGCAAAGGCGGCTTCTTCGACGCCAGCTACCACATTCCGTTGATCATCCGCGATCCGCGCCGGGAACCCACGGCCGGTTCGTCCGTGGATCGCTTCACTGAAGCCGTCGATATCTTCCCGACCATGCTCGACCTGATCGGCGCCGCGCCGCAGCGCCACCTCGACGGCCGCTCGCTCGCGCCTTGGCTGGACGGAACGGAACCGGAAGCCTGGCGCGACGCCGCGCATTGGGAGTTTGATTTCCGCACGGTCGCCCAAGGCGAAGCCGAACGCCATTTCGGTGTCGCATCGAACGCCTGCAACCTCGCCGTCATCCGCGCGGCGGACTTCAAATATGTCCATTTCGGCGGCGGTCTGCCGGCGCTTCTGTTCGACCTGTCGAAGGACCCAGGCGAGCTGAACAATGTGGCGAACGACCCGGCCTATCTCCCGGTACGGCTGGAGTTCGCGGAAAAGATGCTCGCCTGGCGTGCCGCTCACCTCGATCAGTCCCTTGCCTTGGCGGAACTGACGGAAGGCGGAGTGGTGGGGTACGTGAGTAGGCAGTAGGCAGTAGAACATTCATCGTCACTGGGTGGTATGCCAACCCTTCTTTCGCCTACTGCCTAATTCCTACCGCCTACTCCCTGATCGTCACTTCAGAATCATCCGCTGCTGGTCGCGGTTGGCGGCATAACTGCTCTTGTCATAGGCCGTTTGCGCCTGCAGCTGCTCCTTGGTGAAGTTGGTGTAGAGATACTTCTTGCCGTTCTTGTCGGTCATGAATTTGAGCTTATCCATGCCGATCGCCACTTCCTTGGCGCCGATGCCGAGGAAGCCGCCGACATCGACGATGACCGCGTCCGGCTTGTTGTCGGGCGTCAACACGACGTCGCCGATTGAACCGATCTTCTCGTCGTTGGCGCCATAGACCGTCGTGCCCTTGAGATCGTCGACGCGCATGTTGCCCATCGGCATCTCGGTCAGTGTCGACTTGTCGATGGAAGCGGTCTTGGTCTGGTCGGTGGCAGCGCCGCTATTATCGGCAGGCTTGTTCTCAGCCGTGCTCTGGGCCGGCGGCGTCGCAGGCTTGTTCTCGGCCGTCGGCTTGGCGGGCTCTGCCGGCTTGGCTCCCTTATCGGACGTCGTGCCCGAAGCGACCACCGCAGGCGTGGTCGTTGCCGGCGCGTTGTTCGCGGCCGTTGTCGTGCCAGGCGCCGGATCATAGGGCTTGCGGTCGAACTCCGGCTGGGCCTGCAGCTGCTCCTTCGTCGTCTCGGCCACCAGCCAGCGGTCGCCGTTCTTCTCCGCCCATTTCGCCTTGTCGAAGTCGAAAGTGACGTTCTTCGTGCCGATGCCGAGGAAGCCGCCGACGCCGATCACCAGCGACTCGGCCTTACCGTCCTTGGCAAGCACGATGTCCTTCACGTCGCCGATCTTCTGAGCATCGTCCGCAGTGCCGTTATAAACCGACTCGCCCATGATGTTGGTGGCGATGTTGCCCTCCGCCTTCTTCACCGGCTCGGCCGGTGCGGCCGCGGGAGCCTGGGCTGTCGTCGTGTTATTGGCGGGCTGCGTAGCGCCGGTCGACTGCGTCGGTGCCGGATCATACGGCTTGCGGTCGAATGCCGGCAGAGCGCTCAGCTCCTCTTTGGTCGACTTGGCGACCAGCCAGCGGTCGCCGTTCTTCTCTGCCCATTCCAGCTTGCCGTAGTCGAAAGCGACGTCCTTCTTGCCGACGCCAAGGAACCCGCCGACCCCGATAATGGCCGACTTGGCATTGCCGCTGGCATCGAAGACGACATCGTCAACCTTGCCGATATTCTGTGCATCGTCTCCCGTGCCGTTATAGACGGACTCGCCGATAATATTGCTCATCAGGGCGCCATCGGCGCGCGGGACCGGCGCCGGATTCTCGGCTGCTGGGGGCTGTGGAGCCGGGGCGGGCGTCGTCTGCGCGAAAGCGCCGGTTGCTAGAAGGGTTGCGATCGCGGTCGTCGCAAAAAGAGTGCGGATCATCATGATGGTCTCTCCTCGTGCCTGATCTGTGCATGACGCTCCTTGGCCAGCCTCTTGACGGCAGGTCGGAAGCGGCAATGTCTACAGGTTCACAACGTTGTGACCGGAGGGTTGTTCCAACCGCAACGCGTTCACGCGTCCGTGGATTGCTGACCTCCCGGCGGAACCTTTGCGGCGGCCTCCTCGTTTCAGCCTGCGGCTGAGGGTCTGCCGGCTCAAAGTGACCCGAACGGAGCACGATATGCGGTTTGCTGCGGTGCTGAACCAGGACGGCGGCACCCTCCGTACCATCGACATGGAAGCATTTTCCGAAAAGCTGCGTCAGACCCTCGAAGCGGCGGGGCATTCGGTCGAGATCGACATCGTTGCCGGTCGCAACGTCGCCACGGCGCTGGAAAAGGTCATCGCCAGGCGAAATATCGACGTTGTTCTCGCCGGAGGCGGCGACGGCACGATTTCCACCGCGGCATCCCTCCTCATGAACAAGAAGAAGGCCCTGGCCATCTTGCCGGCCGGCACGATGAACCTGTTTGCGCGCGGCCTGGGCATCCCGCAGACACTGGAAGCGGCGCTGCAGTCCTTTGCCGACGGCGAGGTGATCGCCGTCGATATGGCGAGCGCCAACGGCCAGCCCTTCGTGCATCAGTTCTCCGTGGGCATGCACGCCAAGATGGTCCAGTTGCGCGAGAAAATGGATTTCGGCTCGCGCCTTGGAAAGATGCAGGCGTCCGTGCGCGCGGCGTGGGCGGCTATCAAGAACCCGCCGGCGCTCAAGGTGAGCCTGAGCATCGGCAAGGCCGAGATCGTCACCCGCACGACCGGCATCGGCATCTCCAACAATCTGTTCGGCGAAGGCCACCTGCCCTATGCCGACAACCCGGTTGGCGGCGTGCTCGGCATCTATGTCAGCGTCGCGCGCCGGCGTCATCATCTGGCGAAGCTGCTGCTGGACATGCTGCGCGGCAGGTTGCGCCAGAGCGCGCATGTCGAAGTGCATCAGGCTGGCAAGGTCGTGCTGAAAATCCGTTCGCCCACCAGGAAGTTCAGCGCGGTGCTGGACGGCGAATTGATCAGGCTGGAGAGGGAAACCACGGTCGAGAGTCACCCCGGCGCCCTGAACGTGCTTGTCCCGTCCCGCAATGCGCAGGCGAAGGCGGCGTGATGGAAAGATCAGCTGCCTTGAGTGGATTTCTGCTCGGCGGGCGGCGCCGTCGGCACGTTCTGCTGGGTCGTCGGCGACTTGATCAGCTCGCCGTAGATCTCGACCGCGCCCCACGCGATGAAGGCGAGCAGCAGCCCGGCGATGAGGATTCTGAGGGCGTGCCAGCCCCAATGCCCCTGGCGAGCTTTGTCTTCAGGTACGATCTTGGTCACGATTGGCCTCCATGCTGCGCGGCGGCGGGCGCTTCAGGCACGACATGGTCGGTAACGGATCCTGTTCGGGAAGGTTCCGTGTGGGAAAAGACGCCCCGCAAGCATGCGGCAACCGATTGCGTTTATATGATGGCCGATTGCGTGGCGTTTTGAGGGAATGGTGAGCAGCAAGGCGGATAGTTTCCCAGCGGACGTCAGCCGCGTCGTGATCGATGCGGAGCGGCTCGCCCTGCTTCAGGGCCTGGGCGCCATGGATACCGCAACCGATCCGGACTTCGACCGTATCACCGGTCTCGCTGCGGCAATCGCCGAAGCGCCTGTCGCGCTGGTGAGCCTGATCGGCAGCAGTCGCCGACGGTTAAAGGCGCGCATCGGCCTCGACGAGAAGGAGACGCCGACCAGCACTTCCTTCTGCGCCCACGCGATCGCCGCCAGCGACGATCCTATGGTGGTGACCGACGCCACGCTCGATCCGCGTTTCGCCGACAATCCGCTGGTCACGGGCAAGCAGCACATCCGTTTTTTTATCGGCGTGCCGATGATGGTGGCCGGTGCCAGGATCGGCACGCTCTGCGTGCTCGATCGCCAGCCGAGACCGTTTCCGGCCGAGGACAAGGTGGCGAAGCTGAGAATGCTGGCCGACCTCGCGGCCAGCCTGTTCGCACTGAAGGACGCCACCCGCGACGGCGCCATCGCCAAGGCGGAACTGGCGCGCGAGGAAAAGCGCCGCGCCATCGCGCTCGACGCCGCCTCCCTGGCGAGCTGGGCGTGGGACATACGCACCGACATGATCGAATGCGACACGCTGCTGGCCGAGCTTTTCAACCTGCCGCCTTCGAACCGGCTGAAGGCGCGCGACATCCTGCGCGCCATCGACCCGCGCGACGTCTACCAGACCGAGACGCGTTTCCGCGACGCGCTGAGCGGCAGCGACGATTATTTTGGCGAGTACCGGGTCAAGGGGGTCCATCCACCCCGCTGGATCGCCACGCGTGGACGCGTGATCGAACGCGACGGCGAGGGCAAGCCGACGCTGATCTTCGGCGTCAACTACGACATCACCGAGCGCAAGCTCGGCGACGAGCGGCAGCGCCTCTTGCTGCGTGAGCTCAACCACCGCGTCAAGAACACATTGGCGACCGTGCAGGCGCTGGCGACGCAGACCGTCCGCCACGCTCGCCAGCCGAGTGTGTTCCTGGAGGCCTTCGGTGCCAGGCTGCAGGCGCTCGGCGCCGCCCATAATCTGCTGTCCGACCGCGAATGGCGCGGCATTGGCATCGGCGAATTGGCACGCATCGAGGTCAGGGTTTTCGACACGGGCCGCCAGCCGCGTATCGCGATTTCGGGTCCCGAGCTTCTGCTCTCACCCGATCAAGCGGTCGGGCTCGGCCTGATCCTGCATGAGCTCGCCAGCAACGCGATGAAATACGGCTCGCTCTCCGCGCCGTCGGGAAAAGTCGATCTCGACTGGAAGACGCAAGGCCGCAAAGGCGCGCGCCGCCTGGTGCTGACCTGGCGCGAAAGCGGTGGGCCGCGGGTCGAGCCTCCGGATCGCCAGGGTTTTGGCTCGATCCTGATCCGCCGCAGCCTCGCCAAGGTCATCGACAGCGAGGTGATCCACGAATTTCGCCCGGATGGCGTCTTCGCCGAAATATCGATACCGCTCGAGCCGTCCTTGAAATGACCGCTCCGGCACTGCTCAAGGCAAGTTTTCCGGGTCCGGCTTCGACGGCCCGGACTTGGTGTTCTCGCGATAGATAGCATACGCGACGACCGCCAGGGCAGGCGCGACAACGGCTCCAAGACCGCCTTTGCTTTTGGCGAGGGCCGGAAGCAAGGCAAGTGCGGCGGTAACGCCCGCCGCCGTCATATTGGCCTGGCGTCGCCGCGCGCGGCGCTTGCTGCGCATGCCGGCCGCCAGCTTGTGAATGACGAGGATGAGCCCGGCAACCACCAGGAAGCCGATGCCGAAGCCGAGACTGGTCGCCATCGGTCCGTAGCGGACCGCCAGCCAGATGTAGGCGGCGCCGATGAGGAAGCCGACACCGCACACGGCGAAAATGGCGGCAAGCCCGTAAAGGATTGCCGCGGTCCGCGCCCTGTGCAAAGCGGCCATCGCCTCGCCCGAGGCGAGGGCCGAGATCAGCGAGACAAGCGCCCCCATCTGCGGTTAGCGGCGGGAAAGCAGGGCGAACAGGTAACCGACGCCCGCCGCGATGGCCAGCGAGGTCACCGGCTTCTCGCGCACCTTGGCGATCAGCTGCGCTTCGATATCCTCGGCTCTTCCCCGCATGCTCTCGAACGCGGCTTCGCCCTGCGCGCGCAATTGCTCGACGCCGTCCGCGGCAGCGCGACGGGCCGCGCCGTAGCCGTGTTGACCGGTCGTGGCGAGTTGCTCGGTGAGTCGCTGGATGTCCGCTTTCAGTTGCTCAATATCGGCCTCCAGATCGGCGGCGGTTGCTTCGTCTGTGGCGGATTTGCCTGCGGCGGTTGCCATTCTCTAACTCCTTGTGTTTGCGTTGGTTTCAACGCCCGTTCGGCGCCATGGTTCCGGTCGTCGCAAGCCAAACCTAGATCAGCGGCCTGCATTCCTCGCCTAGCCCCTCCCAGCGGGCAAGCTTCTTCAGCCCGTCATAGTCGATCACTTCGCAGCCGCCGTCTCGCCACATGATGAGCTTGCGGTCCATCAGCTTGCGGATCGTCTTGTTGGTATGGACCAGCGAGAGGCCGAGCGTGTCGGCGATGTGCTGTTGCGTGATCGGGATCTGCACCGGTGTCTTGCCGTTGAGGCCGGCGCCGCGAGCCCGGCGGGCGATGAAGGCGATAAGATAGGCGGCGCGTTCAAGCGCGGTGCGGCGGCCGATGCTGAGCAGGTTCTCATCCAGCATGCGCTCCTCGCGCGACGCGATCCAGGTGATGTCATAGGCAAGGCTGGGATGGCTGCGATAGAGTTCCTGCAGCTGATCGCGTTCGGAAACGCAAAGCAGCATCGGCGACAGGGCTTCGACGGAATGCTGCATTTCGCCCATCAGACTTCCCTGCAGGCCGATGAGGTCGCCAGGCATGGAAAAATTGAGGATCTGCCGGCGCCCGTCGGGCAAAAGCTTGTAGCGGAACGCCCAACCCGACAGCACCGTGTAAAGATGCGCGCTGTGGCTGCCTTCGACCAGCACGGTCGCACCTCTGTCGACCGCCAATTCGCCACGCTTGAAGGTGTCGATAAATGACAATTCCTGCTCGTCGAATTCGCGGAAGGCCGGCAGCGGCCGCAGCGGGCATTTTTCGCAAGGATATTGGCGAGTGGCAACCAAACGTGCGGACATTCGACCCCTCTTCGAAATCCCTGCCCCAGGGGGCGCAAGGAAACGTTTGAGGGGGGCAGCGGTTCCGCTGGGTCATGTCCATGTCTTTTTTAAATGACATCGTGACGGATTGCGCGCATGAGTGCGGCTGCCAAGGAGATACCCCATAGGTGACAGCATTGCTTGACGGATTGCGCATTCTTGTCCTCGAAGACGAGTTCCTGATAGCGATGGATGTCGAGCAGCTTTGCCGTGACCACGGCGCCGCGGATGTGACGATCGCGCGCGAGATCGCCGACATCGACGGGCAGGCGCTGCCTTCGAGCTTCGACGCGGCAGTTGTCGATCTGATGCTTGGCGGGGTGTCGACCCTGGATTTCGCCGCGCGGTTGCGCGCAGAGGGCGTGCCGTTCGTATTCGCCTCCGGCTATTCGGATTCGGACGAAGTCAAGAACTCGTTCCCCGACGTTCGACTGGTGACCAAGCCTTACTCGGGCGACGATCTCGTCGAAGCCGTGGCGATCGCCTGCGGACGGGCCGCCCCGGCGGCCTGACGGTCGCCGCCGAGGCGATCTCAGGCCGCCTTGCGCGCTCACATCATGGCCGGTGCGAATCCGGGTTCACCAAGGAAATGCCGGATACGTCAAGCGTGCCGAATGACGACGCCGAATAGTGCGAGCAGGAACTTGTCGCCTTCGCGTCCGGAAAGTTAAGCCGCGTTCGAACCTGTGACCTGCGCCGAGATCGCGTCGGGTCCGAACTCGTCCTCTCCGGAAATCTTGAGGATCTCCTGCAGCCTGGCGCGCGCCCGGCTGACGCGGCTTTTGATCGTGCCGACCGCGCAGCCGCAGATCTCGGCGGCTTCTTCATAGGAGAAGCCGGAAGCGCCGATCAGGATGATGGCTTCGCGCTGGTCCTCGGGCAGTTGCTCGAGCGCGCCGCGGAAATCCTTGAGATCGAGCTGGCCATGCTGAGCCGGATGAACGGCAAGCCTGGCCGTCATGATGCCGTCGCTGTCCTGCACTTCGCGGCCGCGCTTGCGCATCTGCGAATAGAATTCGTTGCGCAGGATGGTGAACAGCCAGGCCTTCAAATTGGTGCCCGGCTGGAAGCTCTCATGCTTGTCCCATGCCTTGACCAGCGTTTCCTGGACGAGGTCGTCGGCCCGGTCGGCATTCTGTGTGAGCGACACGGCGAAAGCCCGCAGGCTCGGGATCGCGCCGAGCAGCTCGGTCTTGAAGCTCTGGGATACCGCCGCCATGCCTCAGTCCTTTTTCTGGGCAGGTTCGGTCTGTTCCAGCTGGCTGAGCAGCTGAGCGAAACGGTCCGGCACATGATCCGAGACCAGTTCGTCATAATACTGCTTGAGCTTGCGCGCGATTTCGGAGTTTGCACCAAGCGGATTGCCATCCCCGTTCCGATGCCTGCTTGCGGCATCAGCCATCTGTTTTTTTGACATTTCCTTCATAATAGCCCTAATTTCCAGCACCCGAGCCGCTCTTCGACCTCAAACCACAACGCAAGCGGAACCCTCGTCTGGTTGCCCATCCCTGGATCCGAAACGCTTGCCTGCTAATTTAGTTCCGCGGCCGGGCGGAACTTTTTCCGGAAGCCGGCGTTTGAAGCAGAGGGGCTTGCAACCAATGCGGCCTTGAACATGAAACGTCATCTGAGGGAGACGTCAATAATGAGTCTGTCCGCAACCATCGCTCCGCATCTCCCGTTCCTTCGCCGCTTCTCGCGCGCGGTGTCGGGATCGCAGGAGAGCGGTGACGCGCTGGTCGCCGCGATGCTGGAAGCCATTATCGCCGATACCAATATCTTCCCCGAAGCCTCGAGCGACCGCATCGCGCTGTACAAGGTTTTCGCCAGGCTGTTCACCTCCGTGGCCATCCGCGTGCCGCAGGAACAGGCGCAGACCGCCTGGGAGCAGCGGGCCGCGGCCAATCTGAATGCGATCGCGCCCCTGCCGAGGCAGGCTTTCCTTCTGGTTGCCGTCGAGGGCTTCAGCGAGGACGAGGCGGCGGAGATCCTCGACGTCGACGAGGATGAGTTCTCGGAGCTGCTTGCCCAGGCGAGCAACGAGATTTCCCGGCAAGTTGCGACCGACGTGCTGATCATCGAGGACGAGCCGCTGATCGCCATGGATATCGAGGAGATGGTCGAGAGCCTCGGCCACCGCGTCGTCGGCACGGCGCGCACGCATGCCGAGGCTGTGGCCTTGTTCGGCAGGACGCGGCCGAAAATGGTTCTGGCCGACATCCAGCTGGCCGATGGGAGCTCGGGCATCGAAGCCGTCAACGAGATTTTATCCTCGACGCCTGTGCCGGTGATCTTCATCACTGCCTTCCCTGAACGCCTGCTGACCGGCGAACGGCCCGAGCCGGCCTTCCTGGTCACCAAGCCGTTCAATCCCGACATGGTCAAGGCTTTGATCAGCCAGGCCCTGTTCTTCGACCGTCAGGCCAAGGCCGCCGCCTGATCCCTTCCGAAGCTGGATCTCGAGTGTCATGCGAGGGCTTCGCGCCATGCGTGATGCTTGGCTGTGTGCGGTCTGAAAAGCTCGCTTTGGGGGATCGTCTTTTTCAGCAAATGGTGGAACAAACGGCATCTGGCCACGTTCTTTTCCCGACATAAGAAGGAGACGCATCATGCTGTACTGGGCGCTCGTATTTCTCGTAGTTGCGATCATCGCCGGCGCGCTTGGGTTCGGCGGCATCGCCGGCACTTCGGCAGGCATCGCGCAAATCCTGTTCTTCATCTTTCTCGCCTTCCTGGTGATTTCGCTCATCGCAGGCCTCTTCAGAAGAGCCTGACCGCAACACTGGAAGCCGCACCCCTCAAACGGTTTCCAGCCACCGCCGGACGGCGCCTCGAAAGAGCACCGTCCGGCGGACCGTTTTTGGAAAGCCCAATTTCAGGGTGTCGACTCGTGCGGAACAAGTTGCGGATTGGGCCGTTCAAGGGCCGAGTGGGGGATTTCCGATGCCTTCCCAAGGTCCCACACAAGACAGGTTCGGAAAGCGCGAAGTGATCGCGATGCATCCCTCGGAAAGCGGGATGCAGGTGGGGCGGGCCTTGCTTCACGCCCTGCACAATGCAGGTATTTCGGTTCTCTACCAGGATCGGCAGATGGAAACGGTCTGGGCGCGCAACATGAACGCGCCTTGGGCCGCCGATACAGCCGACGGCAAGGACTTGCTCTCGCCGGCGCAGGCCGAACGCATAAGGGCCGCCAAACTCAAGGTGATCGAATCCGGCAACCCGGACCAGCTCGAGCTCAGCATTCCGGGGCACCAGGGGGTACGCTGGTTCCAGCTTTGGATCGATGCAGACCGCGGGGAGGCCGGCGATGTCCTCGGCGTCGTCACGACGATGGTGGAGACGACGGAGCAGAAACGCCGCGAGCAGACCCTCAAGACATTGCTGCGCGAAGTCAGCCATCGATCGAAAAATCTGCTCGCCATCATCCAGAGCGTCGCCACTCAGACCGGGCGGTATACGGAGACGCTCGGCGAGTTCCTGGCGCGGTTTCGCGGCCGGCTGCAATCGCTCGCGTCTTCGCAGGATCTCGTCACATCCTCCAACTGGCGAGGAGCAGCGCTGCACGAGCTCGTATCCGGCCAGGTCGGCCGCTACAGCAGCGATCTGGCTCAAAGCCTGCGGTTCGCGGGCGAAAATCCTTACCTCAACCCCAACGCTGCCCTGCATATCGGTCTCGCCATGCATGAGTTGGCCGTCAACTCAGTGAGCTATGGCGCACTGTCGCGGCCGGACGGCCATGTCGAGGTGCGCGCCAAGCTCGAGGCTGAAGAGGGAACCTCGCCCAACCTCTTGCTGACCTGGACGGAGGCGGTCGGCGACGCGCAGCGCAATGAGAAGCGTTTCGGCAGCGTGGCGCTGGAACGCGTCGTGCCGATGTCGCTGAATGGCTCCGCGACGCTGGAAATCGGCAGAGACCGGATGGAATACCGTCTCACCGTTCCGCACGGGAATTTCGAGACGGATTGAGAGGCGCCGCCGATGGCGTAAGAGCAATTCCAGGAAAAATGTGCAACCGTCAGGCTCGGCGGCTTTGCTGCAGCAATTTCGTCAGACGGAGATGGAGCGCTTTGCCGGCGGAGCCCTTCACCGGCTGTTCACCATAAAGTCCGATCCTGCGCTCCCGGCTGACGATGCGCCGGAAACCCACCCGCGCCCCGGCGCGACCTGGGGAGACTGAAATGATGGTTGCCGACATGAACAGGCTGGAGCAGGCCGCCCGCGTCTCGATGAGCGGCTTCCAGGATGCCGAGCTGCCGCCGGCGCCGCGGTCGTCGCATCTTTCGCTCCGCCTGGGCGCGATCGCGCTTCTGGCCGCCGTGGCCTTGACCGCGGCCTGGCAATTGTTCTGACCCCGCACGCGGCTTTGACTTGTCGGCCACTATGAATCCCGCGCTGGACGACTGCGATCAGATCGTCGGGAACGTGCGGCCCGACGGCACGCAATTCGTAACGCTGGAGGTGCCCGGCATGCTTGTCGCGTCGAACGGCAAGCGTTCCGAAAACACTACGTTAGGCAACAGTAAAATCGGGCAGGCAAAGCACCTTTTTTCATGCTAAATGGTTGCTGGCACTGCCGAAAGTGAGGACAAAAGTGAGGAGCAATTCTATGCGGAAGATGATGATTGCCATGGTTGCCGTGGTCGCTGTCAGCGGCTGCACCACGACCGAGCAGGACGTCGTCGGCGGCGGCCTGATCGGCGCCGGCGTGGGCGGCTTGGTCGGCGGCAGCAAGGGTGCGCTGATCGGCGCGGCCGTCGGCGCCGGGTCGGGCCTTCTGGTTCGCAACCTGCGCAACGGCTATTGCCAGTATCGCGATCATCGCGGCCGGATCTACACGGCTCGCTGCAACTAGTTCAGCACGGGAAAGACCGGGGGCCGGCAGCCGGCCTCCGGTTTGCTCTAAATTCAAATTCAAGTCGCTGTTTTGCCTTACGCGCCCAGCGGGATCCTGATTTCCACCTTCAATCCGTCGGCGTGGTAGTCGCGCGCGATCGTGCCGCGCAACTCGCGGGTGACGTTGAGATCTATCAATTTGGTGCCGAAGCCGGTCTTGACTGGCGCTTCCAGTTCCTTCTGACCCGCCTCGCGCCAGTTCAGAACCAGCGTCCGCTCGCGACCGCGGCCGTTGACGCTCCAGTCGACCTTGAGGGCGCCCACCGAACTGCCGGCCTCGCCATATTTCAGTGCGTTGGTGGCAAGTTCGTGGAAGGTCAGCCCTAGCGCCTGCGTCGTCGTCTCGTCCAGCAGCACTTCCGGCCCTGACAACACGCCGTCGGGAAGGTCCTTGCCGAACACCTGCCCGAGCTCGATGCGCAGCAGGTCGCCAAGATCGGCCTTCTGCCAGCGCGAGCGGGTCAGCATGTCCTGCGATGCAGCCATGGCCTGCAGGCGCGCCGAGAACGAAGCCGAAAACTCCTTCACGTCGGTGGCTTGCGAAGCCGTCTGTCGCGCGATCGCCAGCACGCGGGTGATCGAATTCTTGATGCGGTGCTTCATCTCCTGCAGGATCAAATCCTTTTCCAGCAGGCTCTTCTCGGTCGCCTCATGCAGCGCCGATTTCGCCTCATAGGCGCGCTCCTGGTAACGCGCCACCAGCGCGATGGCGCCGGCAAGCAGCAGGCCGAACAGCCCGAGCATCACCGGAATGGCGCGCGAGGACGGCGGTTCGAAGGCGCTTGTCGGCCTGAACAGCACGGTCCAGGGCCGGCCCGCGACAACGATATCGCGACGCGCCAGAAGCGTCGCCCCGATGCGTTCTGCCGGCGGCGCCTCCGAACGGAACAGAAGATTGCCGTCCTCGGGCTTGCCGTCATAGACCTCGACATTGACCGGCAGCAGCGGAGAACGGCTGAGCGCGACCTGGAACAAGTCCTGCGCACGGAAGGCAGCGTAGAGAAAGCCGGACGTGGAGGAGCGGCTTGCATTGATCACCTCGGGCGCGGTTTCGACGTTCAGACGCACGAAAACCAGGAAGCCCGTGAAGGTCTGCGCCACGCCGGCGCCCTGGCCGAGCTGGACCAAACCGCTCGCATGCTGCCGGTCGTCTGCCATCGCCTTTTCGATCGCCGCGCGCCGAACCGGCTCGGTGAACATATCGAAGCCGATGATCGACTGGTTGGAGGCAGCGAGCGGCTCGAACAGCACGATGGGCGTGCGCCATTGCTGCGTCGTGGCAGGATAGATCGGATGCGCCGACCCATGGTCGTGCAGGATGTCGCGTTCCACCGCCGCCTCGTCGCCGGTCTTGGCGAGCCTCAGGAAACCGATGCCGCGCAGCCCGGCGAAATTGTCGTCGATGTCAAGAGCGGTGAAGAAGGCCTTGAATTCGCCGCGCGAGATGTCGCCGTTGCGGGCATCGAACAGCGCCTGCGTCGAACGCAGCAGCGACAGATGCAGGTCGACGCGGCTCTCGATGCGGTTGAGCGCGTCGTCGGCCGTGCCCTCGAACTTGATCCGCGCCGCCTCCTGCGTCGCGAAATAGGCGAACCCTGCCATGGTCAGGCTGATCAGCGCGACGGCGACAAAGGCAAGGATCGGAAAGAGCTTCTTCAAATCAAGGATGCGGCCCGTGGACGGTCGACGATCTTTATGGGCAAGTCTCGGCGCCAACACAATGGCGCGGTCAAACCATCACCGCGGTTGGTACATCACGCAGCCGTTAATTAGCCGGCTACCAGTTCGACTTCATGCCGCGATTTTCAGCGCCCCCGGGCCCGGAATGGCGCCCGGCGGGCATTTGCCCAAAATGATCATGCCAAGGACCTCGTCCTGGGTAACATCGGTGGTGCGCGCGGTGCCAACCACCTGGCCGTTCTTCATCACGCAGACGCGGTCGGCAAGCTCGAACACGTCGTGGATGTCGTGGCTGATCAGGAAGATGCCGATGCCGTCGGCCTTGAGCTGCTTGACCAGTTCGCCGACCTGCGCCGTCTCTTGCGGGCCGAGCGCCGCCGTCGGCTCGTCCATGATCAGGATACGGGCGTTGAACAGGATCGCGCGCGCGATCGCGACCGACTGCCGCTGTCCGCCCGACAGCTTGATGACCGGCTCCTTGAAGCGCTGGAAACGCGGATTGAGCCGGCCCATCACCTTGCGCGCCTCGGCTTCCATGGCGACGTCGTCTAGCGTGCCCCAACCCGTCATCAGCTCGCGGCCGAGGAAGAGATTGGCCGCGGCATCGACATTGTCGGCCAGCGCCAGCGTCTGATAGATCGTCTCGACGCCGTATTTCTTGGCGTCGCGCGGATTGGAGATCGAAGCCTCCTCGCCATTGATGAATATCTGTCCGCTGTCGCGCTTATAGGCGCCGGACAGGATCTTGATCAGCGTCGATTTGCCGGCGCCATTGTGACCGAGCAGCGCCATCACTTCGCCGGGGAAAAGATCGACAGATGCGTCGTCGACGGCGCGGATGCCGCCGAAGGCGATCGAGACGTTGCGCATGTCGACCAGCGGAACGCCGGCGGGAGACGATTTTTCAGCCATGGTCCTTCTCCTGCTATCAGACGCGCTTGCGGTAGAGGGTGTCGAGCCACACCGCGATGACCAGTACGGCGCCCACGACGATGCTCTGCAGCGGTGAATCGACGCCGAGCAGCACCATGCCGGATTGCAGCGACTGCATCAGTAATGCGCCCAGCATGGCGCCGAGCACGGTTCCGGAACCGCCTGCAAGCGACGTGCCGCCGATGACCGCCGCGGCGATGACCAGCAGTTCATCCAGCGTCCCCAGCGCGTTTGTCGAGGAGTTCTGCCTGGCCGACGAGATCGCCGCCGCGATCGTCGCCAGCACGCCCATGATCATGAACACCTTCATGGTGATCCAGCGCGTGTTGATGCCGGCAAGATTGGCGGCTTCCGGATTGCCGCCGATGGCAAAGACGTAGCGGCCGAATCTAGTGCGCTTGGTGACGAAGGTCATGATCAGGCCGACGGCGACCGCCATCAGAACCGGAATGGCGATACCGTGCGCGATGAACAGCCCGCCTTCGGGCACGGTGATGTTGTTGGCCGCGGCGTAGCGGTTCACGATGCCGACCGGCCACGGATAGGAGTTGGCGAGCCACACCGCGCCCAGGATGACCGCGCAGGTGACCGTGGCAAGCAGCGTCTCGGCCCAGACCGGACGCAGCGGGAAGCGGAAGCGCTTGCGCTGCACGCGGCCGTTGAAATGCATGAAGATAACCGCCAGGCAGGCGACGATGCCGACGGCCCAGCTCCATTTGGCGCCGATCGAGCCCGCCGGGCCGCCGCCCATCAACTGGAACGTGGCGTCGAGCGGCGCAACGGTCTGACCGCTGGTGACCCACCAGCCAGCGCCCCGCCATACTAGCAATCCGCCAAGCGTGACGATGAAGGCCGGCACTTCGAGATAGGCGATAACGAAGCCCTGGAAGGCGCCGATGATGAGGCCGAGCGCCAGGCCGATCAGCAACGCCAGAACCCAAATCCAGGGGTTTCCCAGTTCAAGCCCGACGAAGCGAACCAGGAAATGCGCCTGGGCAAAGCCCATGACGATGCCGATCAGCCCTTCGGCCGACCCGACCGACAGGTCGATGTTGCGCATGACGATGACGAGCACCATGCCGGAGGCCATGATCGCCACGGCCGAAGACTGAACCGACAGGTTCCAGAGATTGCGCGGCGTCAGGAACGTGCGGCTGTCGAAGTCGAGCGGGTTGACGCCAAGCCGCAGGCTGGAAATCACATGCAGCCCGATCCAGATGAGGAGCAGCGCGCCGATCATGCCCAGCATGCGGGTGTCGAGCTCGGTCGCCTTCAGGAACCGGGCAACAGTGCCGAGTTCCGACGCGCGCGCGGTGTCCGCCGGTTGGGTAGACGTCGTGTCGGTCATGATTTCCTCCCACCGGCTTGCCGTCTGGCGCGGATGCCGGAACTCAGCCTAGAAGCTATCCGCCTGAGGCAGAACGGCAAAATCTTTTGAGAAAACGCCGCGGCTTTAAGGCAATCCCAGAAAAGTGCGTAGCGGTTTTCCGTCCGGGATTGCGGCAACAAAAACCAGGAGCGGTTCATTGAACCGCTCCTGGCCGCGGCGCAGGTATTTTGATCGAACGTCGGCAAGGCTCAGTTGCAGACCTGGACGCTGCCGGCGGGCACGCCCGCGCAGACCTCGTCCTTCTTGATCCAACCGGCGTCGATGACGACGTTGAGATTGTCCTTGGTGATCGCGACCGGCGTCAGGAACAGCGACTTGACGGTGTTGCCGCCGGGCGTCGTGAAGTCCTTGGCGCCGGCGATGTCGCCCATCTTCTTGCCGTCGGCGAGCTGCGAGGCGATCTCGGCGGCGTTCTTGCCGAGCTCGCGCGCGTCTTTCCACACCGACACGGTCTGCGTGCCGAGCGCGATGCGGTTGAGCGCCGCGTGGTCGCCGTCCTGGCCCGAGACCGGCACGGTGCCGGCCAGCCCCTGCGCCGTCAGCGCCGCGACAACGCCGCCGGCAGTGCCGTCATTGGCAGCCACGACCGCGTCGACCTTGTTGTCGTTGGCGGTCAGGAACTGCTCCATGTTCTTCTGCGCGTTGGCCGGCAGCCAGCCGTCCGTGTAGGCCTCGCCGACATTCTTGATCTTGCCGCTGTCGATGGCGTCCTTCAGGACTTCCATGGAGCCCGCGAACAGGAAGTCGGCGTTCGGATCGGAGCCCGAGCCCTTGATGAAGACATAGTTGCCGTCCGGCTTGGCCTTGAACACCTCGCGGGCCTGCATGCGCCCGACTTCCTTGTTGTCGAAGGTCAGATAGAACACGTCCTTGTTCTCGATCAGGCGGTCATAGCCGACGACCGGGATTCCTTCATCGAGCGCCGTCTGCACCGCCGGGCCGATTGCCGAGGCATCCTGCGCCAGGATGATCAGCGCGTTGGCGCCCTGCGAGATCAGGCTTTCGACGTCGGTTAGCTGCTTGCCCGGATTGGACTGCGCGTCGGCCGAGATATACTTGTCGCCGGCGGCCTCGATGGCGGCCTTCATCGCTGCTTCGTCGGTCTTCCAGCGCTCTTCCTGGAAATTCGACCACGACACGCCGATCACCTTGTCCTTCGCCTCGGCGACAGACGCCAGCGTCAGCGACATGGCAACGCCCGCCAGAATGGCGGCTGCAAATTTCTTCATGATATCCTCCCTGCGCCCGTGCGGCGCGACCCAGACTGGCCCGAAGGCCGGCACAGAGGCTTTTTTTCGAGCCTCAAAAAAATAGTGGTCCAGCACCACAGCGCTGTCAACCGAGATTCTGATGGGTTTTGATGGGCTCAGGCATTTTTTTCGGTATCCGCAATAAATAATGACATGGTCCCTGGCTTCTGCCACAATCCCTAGCGTGTCAGCGACAGGCCATGGCATTATCACAAGGCCGCGATGACCGGGGAGGACGTGCGAAACGATGTCGGTCGGAATCCGCCATGACGACTTGCGCCGGCGCAACCGCGCCATGGTGATTTCGGCGGTACGCCGCGCCGGTCAGCCATCACGGACCGAAATTGCCGCCACCACCGGGCTCAGCCACTCGACCATTTCGGCGATCTCCGCCGACCTGATCCAGGAGGGCATTCTCACCGAAAGCAAGGCCAGCGAGCCGACGGCGTTGAAACGCGGCCGGCCGCAGATCGGCCTGGCGCTGAACCCTGAAGCCGCCGCGGTGCTGACCGTGGTGTTGTCTCTGAACTTCCTGTCGGTCGCCGTGATCGACTATGCCGGCCAAGTTGTTGCGGAGGAGCAGCAGCGCCTGGACACGCTTGTTATGCCCCGCGACGAGTTGATCGGCGAATGCGTGGCGATCGTGCGGCGCCGGCTGCAGGATCCCGACCTCGACATTGGCAGCGTCGCCCGCATCGCCATGGGCATTCAGGGCATCACCGATTCGCATGCGCGCTCCATGCTGTGGTCGCCGATAACGCCGCTGACCGACATTCCTTTCGCCGACATCCTAGAGAAGGAGTTCGGCATCTCCGCCACCATGGAGAACGACTGCAACATGATGGCGGTGGCGCTGCAATGGCGCGACCCGGAGCGCTATCGCGACGACTTCATCGCCATCCTGTTGTCGCACGGCATCGGCATGGGTCTCGTGCTCAAGGGTGCGCTGTTCACCGGCACGCATTCATCCGGCGGCGAGTTCGGCCACATGATTCACCGCCCGGGCGGGGCGCTTTGCCGCTGCGGCCGCCGCGGCTGCGTCGAGGCCTATGCCGGCAACTATGCGATCTGGCGCAGCGCCATGAAAATGAGCGAGGACGCCGAGCCGGTCGACGTCGGCGACGCCGACATGCGGGCCCTTGCCGCGAAGGCGCGCGAGAGGGACGGCCCCGAACGGGAGGCTTACCGCCGGGCCGGCGAAGCGCTTGGTTTCGGTCTCGGCAGCCTGTTCGCCCTCATCGACCCGGCGCCTGTCGCCATGGTCGGCGTCAGCGCGGCCGCCTTCGACCTAATCGAGCCGGCGCTAAGGGAAGCGATCGCCCAGACGGCCGGCGGCCAGCACTCCGAATCGATCTCCTTCGACACCGAGCCGAACGAGTTGCCGCTGATCCGCGAAGGCTGCGCCATGCGCGCGCTGACCTTCGTCGACCAGGAGATTTTCGCGCCGGGAGGCCAGGCAAGAGCGGGGACGGGAAAGAACGTGGCCTGAGGCAGCCTTGAAGAGGTCCGGGGACAGCAGCAGACGCTTGAAATTAGCGAAGGGAAGGCCCCGCAGCTTCGTCATTCCAGGGCGGAGCAGGAGCGAAGCTCCGTCGCGGAGACCCTGGAATCCATGCCGCTACCTCACGCGTCGAGCGCAGCGGCACAGAATTCTGGACTGTCGCAACGCATCGACATCACGGAATGGATCCTCGGGTCTGCGCTGCGTCGCTGCGCTCCTTGCTCCGCCCGTGGATGACGAAGCACAAGCGTCTCGACTAATCGCCAATGCACGCGATCCGATGCTGGAGACAGAATCCGTCAGCGCCTCGGCGCCTTACCCCTAATCTTCCCTGATCGCGTAACCCGCCCCGCGGATGGTGCGGATGACATCCGGCATGCGGCCGTTGTTGACGGCTTTGCGCAAGCGGCCGACATGGACGTCGACGGTGCGTTCGTCGATATAGATCGTCTCGCCCCAGACATTGTCGAGCAGCTGGCTGCGCGAGAACACCCGGCCGGGATGACGCATCATGAATTCCAGCAGCCGGAACTCGGTCGGGCCGAGCCTGATCTCGCTCTTCTTGCGGTAGACGCGGTGCGATTCGCGGTCGAGCACGATGTCGCCGACCTTGAGCACGCTGGACAGCACCTCCGGCTTGGCGCGGCGCAGCAGCGCCTTGACGCGCGCCATGAACTCCGGCGTCGAGAACGGCTTGACCAGATAGTCGTCGGCGCCGGTCGAAAGGCCGCGCACGCGGTCGCTTTCCTCGCCCCGCGCCGTCAGCATGATGATCGGCAGCCGCTCGGTCTCGGGCCGCATCCTCAGACGCCGGCAGAGCTCGATGCCGGAAACCGCGGGTACCATCCAGTCGAGCACGAGCAGGTCGGGGACGTTTTCCTGAAGGCGGATTTCGGCCTCGTCGCCGCGGGTCACCACTTCGACCTGGTAACCCTCGGATTCGAGATTGTAGCGGAGCAGCACCCCAAGCGGCTCCTCGTCCTCCACCACCATGATGCGTGGCGCGATCATTGGCAGATACCCTTCGTCAGGCGGCCGGCGCCGACATTGTCGTCTCGTCCTGCTTGGGACGATTCGCGGGCAATTGCGTGCCGGTCAGCACATAATAGGCGTTCTCGGCGATGTTGGTCACATGGTCGCCGATGCGCTCGAGATTCTTGGCGCAGAACAGAAGATGCGTGCAGGCGGTGATGTTGCGCGGGTCTTCCATCATGTAGGTCAGGAGCTCCCGGAAGACGGATGTGTATTTGACGTCGATGCGCTCGTCGTCGTTGCGAAGCTTGGCCAGCGCCGTGGCGTCGCCCACCGTATATTCCTGGATCACGGCCTGGACCTGGATCAGCACCAGCTGCGCCATGGAATCGATCGAATGCGTGAGGTCGCGCGGCGCGGCGCTGACGCCGACCGAGCCGACGCGCTTGGCGATGTTCTTGGCGAGGTCGCCGATGCGTTCGAGGTCGCCCGCCATGCGGATCGAGCCGACCACATTGCGCAGGTCGTCGGCCATCGGCTGGCGCTTGGCGATCAGCGTGATGGCACGGTCGTCGAGCTCGCGCTGGCGCGCGTCCATGATGGCATCGTCGGAAACGACGCGCTGCGCCATGGCATTGTCGGTCTCGAGCAGGGCCTTGGTCGAAGCGCCGACCATCGAGCTGGCGAGATCGCCCATGTCGTTGATGAGCCGGCTGATCTGCCTCAGATCCTCGTCGAAGGAAGCGACGGTATGTTCGGCCATGATGATGTCCTCGTATGAGCTCAGCCGAAGCGGCCGGTGATGTAGTCCTGCGTGCGCTTTTCGCGGGGCGAGGTGAAGATCTTCTCGGTCCGGTCGAACTCCACCAGCTCGCCCAGATACATGAACGCCGTCTGCCGCGACACGCGCGCCGCCTGCTGCATGTTGTGGGTGACGATGACGATCGTGTAGTCGGCCTGCAACTCGTCGATCAGTTCCTCGATCTTGGCGGTCGACAGCGGATCGAGCGCCGAGGCCGGCTCGTCGAGCAGGATGACCTCGGGCTTCACCGCAACGGTACGGGCGATGCACAGGCGCTGCTGCTGGCCGCCCGAGAGGCTGAGGCCGCTGGCGTTGAGCTTGTCCTTGACCTCGTTCCAGAGTGCTGCGCGCTTCAGCGCCTGCTCGACGCGGCTGTCCATCTCGGCCTTGCTGATCTTCTCATAGAGCCTGACGCCGAAAGCGATGTTCTCGTAGATCGACATCGGGAACGGCGTCGGCTTCTGGAACACCATGCCGATCTTGGTGCGCAGCAGGTTGAGGTCCTGCGAGCGGTCGAGGATGTTCTTGCCGTCGAGCAGCACCTGGCCCTCGGCGCTCTGCTTCGGATAGAGCTCGTAGATGCGGTTGAGCACGCGCAGCAGCGTCGACTTCCCGCAGCCCGACGGGCCGATGAAGGCGGTCACGCTGCGCTCGGGCAGGGACAGGTTGATGTCCTTCAGCGCCTTCGACTGGCCATAGTAGAAATTGAGGTTCTTGACCTCGATCTTGGCCTTCTCGACGGTCGTGTCGGCTGCGTTCAGGTCGGTGGACAACATCGGTTTCATCTGTCCTCTCTGCGTCCGGTTAGGCTGCGGGCGATGATGCTCAGCCCGAGAACCGTCAGGGTGATTATGAGTGCGCCCGTCCAGGCCAGTTGCTGCCATTCCTCGTAGGGGCTGAGAGCGAACTGGAAGATGGTTACCGGCAGGCTGGCCATCGGCGCATTGAGATTGCTCGACCAGAACTGGTTGTTGAGCGCGGTGAAGAGAAGCGGCGCCGTCTCGCCGGAGATGCGGGCGATCGCCAAAAGGATGCCGGTGACGATGCCGGAGAGCGCCGCGCGATAGGCAACCGAGCGGATCACTACCCAGCGCGGTGCTCCGATGGCGGTGCCTGCTTCGCGCAGCGCGTTGGGCACAAGGTTCAGCATGTCCTCGGTGGTGCGCACCACGACGGGGATCACCAGGATCGACAGCGCGACCGCGCCGGCAATCGCCGAGAAGTGCCCCATCGGCCGCACCATCAGCTCGTAGACGAACAGGCCGATGATGATGGAAGGCGCCGACAAGAGGATGTCGTTAATGAAGCGCACCACCGTCGTAAGCTTCGAGAAGCGTCCGTATTCGGCCATGTAGGTGCCGGCCAGCACGCCGATCGGCGTGCCGACGACGATACCGATGATCGTCATGACGATGCTGCCGTAGATGGCATTGAGCAGGCCGCCGGCATCGCCGGGCGGCGGCGTCATTTCCGTGAACACGGAGAGCGACACCCCGGAAAGCCCCTTGTAGAGCAGGGCGCCGAGAATCAGCGCCAGCCAGGCCAGCCCGATGCCCGCCGCGACGACGCACAGCGTCATCATCACGGCATTCTTGCGCTTGCGGCTTTGGTGAAGCGATGCGGCAGTCGACATCGGTCAGGCTCCCGTGCGGCTATCGATGCGCAACAGCATGTAGCGTGCGAGCGCGAGGATGATGAAGGTGATGATGAACAGGATCAGGCCGAGCGATACCAGCGAGGATGTATAAAGGTTGCCGTCGGCTTCGGTGAATTCGTTGGCGATGGTCGCCGAGATCGTCGTGCCCGGCGCAAACAGCGAGGCGCTGATGCGGTGCGCGTTGCCGATGACGAAGGTGACGGCCATCGTCTCGCCGAGCGCGCGGCCCAGGCCGAGCATGACGCCGCCCATGATGCCGATGCGGGTATAGGGGATGGTCACGCGCCGGGTCACTTCCCAGGTCGTGCAGCCGATGCCGTAGGCCGATTCCTTCAGCACCGCCGGCACGGTGTCGAACACGTCCTTGGTGATCGAGGTGATGAAAGGCAGCACCATGATGGCGAGGATCAGCGACGAGGTCAGCAGGCCGATGCCGTAGGGCGGACCGGCAAACAGGCTGGAGAGCCCCGGTATGCCGTGGAAAAGACTGATGATGAAGGGCTGCACAGTCGTCTGCAGGAACGGCGCGAAGACGAACAGGCCCCAGATGCCGTAGATGATCGAGGGAATGCCGGCGAGCAGCTCGACGGCGATGCCAATCGGACGCCTGAGCGGGCGCGGACAAAGCTCGGTCAGGAAGATGGCGATACCGATGCCGATCGGCACGGCGATGAGAATGGCGATGGCCGAAGTGACGATGGTGCCGTAGATGGGCGCGAGCGCGCCGAAATTCTCGGTGACCGGGTTCCAGGATTCGGTGGTCAGGAAGGAGAAGCCGAACTTCGACAGGGCCTCCCACGATCCGGCGACCAGCGAGATCGCGACCCCCCCGAGCAGAACGAGCACGAGTATGGCGGAAAGGCGCGTCGCCGTCCGGAAAACCATGTCGGTGACGGCGAAGCGGCGCACCGTCGCTTCTCTGGTCCGCAGGGCGGACGATGTCGCGGCTTCGGAAACGGCTGTCATTTAGCCCCTCGCATTTCGAAAGAGACAGGAGGGCGCTAGAGGCGCCCTCCTCATTCGGCGGGAATTACATGCCGGAGTAGACCGGCTTGCCATCCTTGTCGACGATGTCCTTGCCCCACATCTCCTCGACGCTCTTCACGACCTTGTCGGGCATCGGAACGTAGTCAAGCTCAGCAGCCATCTTGTCGCCCTTGGCATAGGACCAGGCGAAGAACTTGAGCGCTTCGGCCGTGGCTGCCGCATCATCGGGCTTCTGGTAGACGAGGATCCAGGTGGCGGAAGTCATCGGCCAGGATTCGGCGCCCGCCTGGTTGGCCAGGATAACGCCGTAGCCCGGCTGCGAGCTCCAGTCGGCATTGGCCGCGGCGGCCGAGAACGCCTTCGCGGTCGGCTCGACCTTCTTGCCGTCCTTGTTCACCATGTCGGTATAGGTGAGCTTGTTCTGCTTGGCATAGGCGTATTCGACATAGCCGATCGCGCCGCCAGTCTGCGACACGTTGTTGGCGACGCCTTCATTGCCCTTGGCGCCGATGCCCACCGGCCATTCAAGCGCGGTGTTGACGCCGACCTTCGATTTCCAGTCGGCGCTGACGTCGGCCAGGTAGTAGCTGAAGTTGAAGGTGGTGCCCGAGCCGTCCGAACGGTGGACGACGGCAATCGCCTGGTCGGGCAGCTTGATCTTGGGGTTGAGCTTCTTGATCGCCGCGTCGTTCCAGTTGGTGATCTTGCCGGCGAAGATGTCGGCGAGCGTCGGACCGTCGAGCACCAGCTCGCCCGGCTTGATGCCTTCGAGGTTGACGACCGGCACGATGCCGCCCATCACCATCGGGAACTGCGCGAGGCCGGTGGAGGTGAGATCCTCGCCCTTCAGCGGCGCGTCGGAAGCGCCGAAGGTGACGGTCTTGGCCTTGATCTGCTTGATGCCGCCGCCGGAGCCGATCGACTGGTAGTTGAGACCGATGCCGGTCTCCTTCTTGTAGGCGTCGGCCCACTTCGCGTAGATCGGATAAGGGAAGGTGGCGCCAGCGCCGGAAATGTCGGCTGCCATCGCGGCGGCCATGCTAAGGGTTGATGCCGCAGCCATTGCAATTGCAACGGCCGCAGAGCGGATGAAATGTCTCATGTGGCCTGCTCCTGTTCGGAAGATGGTCTTTCGGCACCCGTTGTATCGGCGCCCGGTCAGCGCAATAGCCCTCGATTATTACAGTCGCATGACAGTTTCGTGTCAGCCCGGTAACGTCTGGACGAGGATGCTCGGAAGGGTTCCGCAGCGGCCTCGAAGGGCCGGACGGAGTTTGCCGCGGAAATCAGCAACTTGTCTGACTTTTGAAACAAAATTTATCCCGGCGGCCGGATGACGGCCGCCGGGAAATAAAATCCGGACGAGAGTGCGTTGCCTGTAAGCCAGAGCGGATCATGGCCTGGCCATCGCCGAAAACAGGGTCCGTTGGGGTAGAGTCGACGCTGTTTCTTGTCGGCGGTCGCTGCTCCCGCCCGTAACCGAAGAGCGGAATCAATGTCATGATTGTCCGAGCTTGGCGCTTGCTTTGGTATGGTGCGATCGCACCATACGCATGCGTCAGCCCCTTGCCGCCGTCCTGCCCGCCAAATTCGTTTTAACCGGCGTTGCGCCGGGTCTCGACGTCCGAACCCAGCCAGCGCTCGAGCTTTTCGAGCAGCGCCCGCGGACTGATCGGCTTCGGCAGGTAATCGTCCATGCCGGCTTCCAGGCAGCGTTCGCGGTCGCCCTTCAGTGCATGCGCGGTGACGCCGACGATCGGCACATGCGTGCCCATGTCCTCCTCGAGCCGGCGGATCGCGCCCGTCGCCTCCAGCCCGTTCATTTCCGGCATCGATACATCCATCAGGATCATGCGCGGATTGAGCCTGCCGAAGGCGTCGAGCGCCTTGCGGCCGTTGCCGACGATCTCGAAGCGGTAACCGGTCTCGCCAAGAATCTGGGTGAACACCATCTGGTTCACCTCATTGTCCTCGGCTACGAGGATGTCGAGCTCGCGCTCGGCATCGGCGGGGCGCGGACGCGCCCGCGCTGGGGGCGGTTGCAGCATGGCGCGCTCCGATGCCGCCGTCTGCGCCGGAGCGGCTCGCGGGGGGCTGGCGGTGCCAATGGCGGGTTGCGCCGCCGCGCTGCTGTGGCGGTGGCGCTGGATGGTCGAGACCAGCGTTTCCAGGAGAATGGAGGAGCGCGCCGGCTTGATCAGCTGCGCATCGATGCCGAGGTCGCGATAGGCCGTGCCGGCAAGCGACTGGTCGACCGAGGTCAGCATGATGATGGGCGTATGCGCCAGGCCCGCCGTATTGCGCACGATGCGCGCCATCTCGGCGCCGGTCATGCCCGGCATCTGATAATCAAGCACGACGCAGTCGACCGGCACGCCGTAGGCGGCGGCGGCAATCAGCACCTTCAACCCCTCGGCGCCGCTTTCGGCCGCGCAGGAATCGAACGTCCACGACGCCATCTGCTCGCTGAGGATCGAGCGGTTGACGGCATTGTCGTCGACGATGAGCACGCGCGCGCCGGTGACGTCGACCGGCATGATGCGCTGCCCGCCCTGCTCGGCCTTGGGCAGCGTGATCGTGAACCAGAAGGTCGAACCCTTGCCTTCGGCGCTGTCGACACCGATCTCGCCGGCCATCATCTCGACCAGACGTGAGGTGATGGCAAGGCCAAGCCCGGTGCCCTCATGCCGCCTGGTCGAGGAGGTGTCGACCTGGCTGAATTTTTCGAAAACCTGCTTCAGCTTGTCTTCCGGAATGCCGATGCCGGTATCGGTCACGGAAATGGTGAGCCTCGTTCCCGCCGGAACCCGCTCACCCGTCACATCGACCAGGACGTGACCCTTGTCGGTGAATTTCACCGCGTTGCCGAGCAGGTTGGTGACGATCTGCCTGACACGGCCGACATCGCCGACGAACTGGCCGTCGAGGCCCGGCTGGATGCGAACGATGAGCTCGAGATCCTTCTCCTTGGCGCGCGTCGAGACCAGCGTCGCCACATCCTCGATCGCCTCGGCCAGATTGAAGGGTGCAGGGTCGAGCACCAGCTGGCCGGCATCGATCTTCGAGAAGTCGAGGATGTCGTTGATGATGGTGAGCAGCGCATTGCCGGATTTGACGATGATGTCGGTGAACGTCTTCTGCTTCGGATCGAGGTCCGACTTTGCCAGCAGCTCTGCCATACCAAGAACCCCATTCATCGGCGTGCGGATCTCGTGGCTCATATTGGCGAGGAACTCCGACTTGGCCCGGTCGGCGAGCACGGCGCGCCGGCGTGCCTCGCTGAGCTCCGCCTCGCGCTGCTTGAGCTCGGTGATGTCCGTGGTGGAGCCGATGAGATAGAGCGAGCCGTCCGAGGCGATCATCGCGCCCTTGCGCGCGAATTGATGCCTGACGCTGCCGTCCGGCATCGTCACCGTCTCTTCGATCTCCTGCGTCTCGCCGGTGCGAAGCACAGCAAGGTCGCCGGCGACGAAGGCTTCGCCGTCCGCGCCGAAAATCTCGACGTCGGTCTTGCCGATCGCTTCTTCCCTGCTGAAGCCGGTGAGATCACACCAGCCCTTGTTGACGTAGAATTGCCTGAGGTCCGAGCGCTTGGCGTAGATCGACACCGGCACATTGTCGATGAGGCTGCGGAACACCTCGTTCTCGCTCATGCTCTGCCGCAGCGCCTGCTCGCGCGCCTTGACGTCGGTGATGTCGGTGCTGGAGCCGACCAGATGCACCGACCCGTCGATCGCCACCAGCCGACTCTTGCGCGTCATCAGCTGGCGCACCGTGCCGTCGCGGTGGGTGACGGCTTCCTCGATCTCGCGTCCCGCGCCGGTCGCCACAACTTCGTTGTCGTCATTGCTGAAACCGTCCGCCTCTTCGGCCGCGAAAAGCTCGCGATCAGTCTTGCCGAGCACCTCGTCCTTGGGCAGTCCGGTCAGCGCGCACCAGGCCTTGTTGACGAATTCTATGCTGAGATCGTCGGCCTTGATGAAGGCTGCCACGGGCAATTCGTCCATCACATGCCGGTAAAGGTCGATCTGGCGCATGGAATCGCGCAACGCCTTCTCGCGCGCCTTGATGTCGGTGATATCGACACGCACGCCGATGAATGTGCCGTCGTCGGTACGCATGTCATAGACCTGGTACCAGCGCCCGTCGGCGTTGAGGCGTTCGTAGGCCGAGCTCGGCAAACGGTACCGCTTGAGCATGGCGTCAAGCCAACGCTCGGTGTCGACGCCATACAGGCTGTCGATTCCGGGGTCGCCGCTCGAGCGGAAGTAGCCGACGGAGTGGCCAAGCGCCAACGCCTCGCGGAACGTGCGGCCAGGCTGCCAGGCCGGCTTCAGCGCCGGCAGCGTATCCTGCAGCTTGCGGTTGGCGAAGACGAAGCGGTCGTCGCGATCGTAGATGATGACCCCCGCCGGCAGCGACTCCAGCACGGTGACGAGGTTCTTGCGCGCGTCCTCCGCCTCGGTCTCGCGCTGTTTCATGTCGGTGATGTCGACATAGGAGATCAGCCGCTTGCCGCCTGGAAGAGGCGCCAGCGAGGCGATCAGCGTGCGGCCGTCCTTGCGCGGCAACTGCCTGGACCCTGCGCTTCCAGCCCGGATTTCGGCCTCCCGTTCGGTCACATGGCTTTGCCAGGCCTGTTCCTCGGCGCCGAACGGATCGGCATCACGACTAGCTTCCATGAGGTCGCGAAAGCGACTGCCGGCCGGAGCGCGCCGCGGATCGATCTGCCAGAAGTCGTAAAATGCCCGGTTGACCACCTCCGCCCGCAATTCGGCATCGAGAACGATGACGCCGATCGGCATCGAATCGACCATCAGCCTGAGATTGGCAAGCGCCTCCGAGGTCCCGGCCATATCGTGGACGTCGCCGAGAAAGGCCTCGTTGCCGCGTCTGTCCGCCTTGTTGTCCGCCTCGACAGTCCCGTCCGTATCCGCCATTCCTACCCCCAAGGCCGAACTGTGCCGGTCCGTCGGGGGAATGTGCCCGACAAGCATTAACGATCCGCTAACCATAATGATTGCAACCGCCTGCCCCGGTGCCGTTGAGCCAGCTTCCGGCCCTGGCGCCGGCTGCGGTAATCCGCCCGTTGGCGATCATGGCAACAACGCATTATAAGGTGCCTGAGGTGTTGCTAATGTTTGGTCGAATCGCGGCTTTCATCCTGTGCCCGGCGCTGCTTGCGGCGGGCGGCTGCGCGCGCAGCGACGACGGCACGGTGATCGTCCCGAGCCGGATGGACGTCAGACGTGTCTGGGACAAGGCGCCGCCGGGAACGACCGCGTCGCGGCAGATCGCGTCGGACGTGTTTCCTTTGCCGCCGCCGGGCGCGCCGCAAGGCCCGTCGGTCCGGCGCTATTCCAGGTCTCCGGCAAGGCCTTCATATAACCAGAATCTGGCTGATCAGTCTTCGGACGAGCAGACCGCTCTTACCTGCAGGAATGTCGGCGAAACCGGCAAGCGCTACCGCGTCATCTGCGAGTAGCTTTGCCTTGATCCGCCGGTCGATGCCGGCTGGATCCACTGCCCGTGAAGAAAGACAGCCCGACAGATTCAGCCCGGCCGCGACCGCGGCGCGATCACGGATCGCTGATGAAACCTTTGCCCGGTGACGGACGTTGTTGGCGTTGATGTGACGCGCGCTGCGCAGAGGGAGACTGAAGATGTCCATTCACTTCACCGTCTCTGGCCTGACCAGAAACCTGATCCATTCGCTTGGGCTGGATCATGAGCATGCGCCGAGAGCCCTTACCCCCGAACAAAGCCTTCTGCTGGATTGCTACCTTGCCGGGCAGATTCCGGACTCCGCCTGGAACGATTATGTCTTCGAGATGCCGGAGTTAGAAAAGCACGCCCAGATCAGGCGCGCACGCGGTTTGACCTGAAAGCAATTCCAGGAAAGTGCGACACGGTTAGAACGTGTATCCCGAAAGTGGGAACCAATTTCGGGATAAAGACATGCGTAAGATCAAAAAACCAAAGCGCATGGGGCGAATCTGAAAGATCGCGACGCGCTTCAGCGCTCGCCTTAGCCTTCCGCCTGGAATTGCGTCAAAAACAAATGGTCAGGCCTCCGCCTACTTCTTCGGCGAGTTGAACTGCAGCGTGAAGACGTTTCCGGCAATGCCTTGCGCCAGCGAGGGCGAAAGGCTGAGCGGCAGACAATCGTTGAGGGCCTTGGTCGCAGCGTCGATATACGCCTTACGCGCCTTGTCGTCGCCGCTGACATGGATAGCGGTTGTTTTCGGCGGCCCGATCAGCGTGCCGTCGCGTTTGAAGCTGAAGCTGAGCGTCACCGAGGAATTGTCGGAATTGGCCGGCGGCGTCCAGCAGGCGAGCAAGGCGGCGCCAACCTCGTTCATACCGTTGAGCGGCGCGGCTTCGGCCGTGATAGCGGCGCTCGCCAGAAGCGCGACCGCGACCGCGGAAAGTTTCACCGTTCTTGTCATCGCCGTCCTCATCGCTTTTTGCCCGGCTCGCACCTGTCGACCAAGGTAATGGTAGGATCGATCACGCCGATGACAATAGGATTTCAACCGGTCTGGCACCGGATAAGTCGTATGTCGTGATGGCCGATGGGAGGCGACCCAACCGCCGGAAAAGCAAAAGGCCGGCGCTGGGCCGACCTTTCCCTTCGCCTCCGCTTCGCGCCAGTACATCCGTGGTCGCGGCGAGGACTGTGACCAGTAGACAGGCGTTGGGTAAACGAAACCTTAACCTGAGCCGGCTGTTACGCCCTGGCCTGCGATTTCACATGCGCGATGTAGCCGCGCACATCGCCTGCCGGCTCCGCATAGGCCTTGCCGAGCTTCTTCTCCATGGCCGCCATGTATTCCTTCGCCCAGCTGGGCAGCGCGTAGTCGATGACCGCCAGGAACTCGAGCGTTGCCGCCAGCCTTATGTCGGCGATCGACGGGTTGTTGCCGCCGATGAATGGTTTGCCGTTGCGAAAGAAGGAGTGAAACACCTCGAGCGGCTCGGCGATCGCAGCCATCGCCGCCTTCTGCGCTTCCGATTTCTTGTCGGGATGGGCGTCGCTGTGGCCGACCTCGCCGGCATATTGCGGAAAGCCGAGCGCCGGATACGTCGCGCGCGCGACATAGGGATAAAGCGTGCCGACCAGGTAGAACATGGCGCTATCGATCATCGCCCGCTTGGCTGGCGCCTTCGGATAGAACTTGTCCAGCCCGTGCTTGTTGGCGAGATACTGCATGATGGCGCAGCTTTCCCACAGCACGCCGCGCGGCAGGCCCTTGTCCTCGATCATCGGCGTCAGATGCGCCGGATTGCGCGCCAGGAATTCGGGCGAACGCGTAAGGCCCCAGGCATCGGTCTCCGCCGGATCGAGCCCGGCCGCGCGCGCGAACACCCGCACCGTCATGTTGTTGACGCTCGGCCTCAGCATGCTGAGTTTTATGCCCGGCTTCTTAGCTGGCTTCGCCACTTTCGAGGTCGCGGCCGTTTTGGCCGCCGCCTTCGCCGATGCCTTGGCGCCCGATTTCGCGGCGGCTTTTACCGCGGCTTTCGGCGCGGCCTTGGCAGCGGGTTTCTTCGCGCTCTTTGTTGCGGCTTTTGCCATTTCATGTCCCTCCCTTGCTTGCTCAGTACGGATTCTTCGGCACCCTGTTTTCCGACAGGGTTTCGCGTGACCGCTCGACCAGCGCCTGGATGGCGTCGGCAAGGTGCAATTCGGCGATATTGTAGTCGCCGCGCGCCACGCGGATCTTGTGCGCCTCCATCAGCACGTCGGCATGGGTGAAGCCGGCCGGCGGGTCGAAGCGGTAGGACGCGAGCTCGATCAACAGCCCGAGCGGATCTTCGAAATAGATCGAATCCATGAAGCCGCGATCCTTGACGCCGCTGTGCTTGATGCCGCGCTCGTCGAGCCGCGCGACTGCCTGCAGGAAGGTGACCCGCGATACCGAGAACGCGATGTGATGGACGCAGCCTATATCGGTCGGTGTCCGCCGCTTGACCGGGACCCGGGTTTCGTCGGTGAAGACGGTGATCAGCCGCCCGTCGCCCGGATCGAAGTAGAGGTGGCTTTCGCTCGCCTTGTCGAGATTGGGCTGCTCGAAGATGAAAGGCATGCCGAGCACGCCCTCCCAGAAGTCGATCGAGGTCTGGCGCCCGGCGCCGACCAGCGTGATGTGATGAACGCCTTGCGACTGCAGCTTCCGCATTGGACTCCTCCCGCCCGCACTTGCGGCAGGCTTTGTGCAGAGAATGCTAAAGCAACTGCAAGCGCTGCGCCAGAACGGACGAACGCGCGAACGCCAGATTGGACCCAGCAGGGATTGGTCTTTCGGTCTACAGGAGAGTTGCTTGGTACGCCCAAGGGGAATCGAACCCCTGTTCCCGCCGTGAGAGGGCGGTGTCCTGACCGCTAGACGATGGGCGCGCTCAAGAACCGGCTACATAGGCTGGCGGCTGGGAAAAAGCAACTGGGGTTTCCGGCACTTTGCGTGCTTTGCCCAAAGCTGCTGGTCAGCGCTGCCGTTTCGGCTCGATCAGGTCCCAGAGATTGCCGTAGAGATCGGCGAAAACGGCCACCGTGCCATAGGCTTCGTGGCGCGGCGCTTCGCGGAACTCGACGCCCTTGGCGAGCATCGCCTGGTGATCGCGGGAAAAATCGTCGGTTTCGAGAAACAGGAAGACGCGGCCGCCGGTCTGGTTGCCGATGCGGCTTGCCTGCTCTTCGCCGGATGCTTCCGCCAGGAGCAGCCGCGCCCCCTTGCCCTTCGCCGGCGCGACGGTGACCCAGCGCTTGCCGCCGCCGAGATCGACATCCTGGCTCAGCACGAAACCGAGCCGCTCGACATACCAGGCGATCGCCTCGTCGTAATTGCCGACGACGAGCGCGACGGTCGCAATGCTGCGCTGCTCGGCAAAGCCGCTCATTTGTTGCGAACCGCGAATTGGCCGATGATGCGGCGCTCGGAGATGTCGTAGACGAAGATCGAACGGCCGCCATCGGCAAGCTCGGCGTCGATCGACAGGCGGTTGCCGGAGAGCGACTGGCTGATCACCTTGGCGCCGACGGGCAACACGATGTCGCCCGAGAGCGGCGCACCGGCCGGAGCCTGAACATCGCCGGCGGGCGCCGATCCGGCCACCGGCGCGTTGCGGGCTTTGTAGACAAGCGCCCCGATCACCACCATAAGGGCGAGGAACAGAAGGCCGAGATTGACGATCATGAAGCGGACGAGCTTGCGGCGCACATTCTCGGCCGCGGGGTCGAGCGGCTTTTCCTCATCTTCTTCGGCGATCGGCCGGGCCATGGCTAAACAATCCGCAACGGGTTTCGATGAGCGCTCATAACGAAGAGAGTTCGACATTGATAGGGGAGGAACCGACGGACGATGAGTTGGCCGCAGGCGAAGCCACCGTCCTGGAAGCCGGCGCCGATGCCGCCGGCCAGCGCCTCGACCAGTGGCTTGCCGCCAAGCTCGGTCCGGAGCTCTCGCGCAGCCGCGTGCAGGCGCTGATCAAGCAAGGCGCAGTCTCCATCGCCGGCAGGAAGGTGCTGGAAGCCAAGCGCAAGCTGACGGTCGGTGAGACGATCGAGATCCTCGTGCCCGCTCCAGAGCCGGCAGAGCCACAGGGCGAGGACATTCCCCTCGACATTCTTTACGAGGACGACGAGCTGATCGTCATCAACAAGCCGGCGGGACTGGTCGTCCACCCCGGCGCCGGCAACTGGACCGGCACGCTGGTCAACGCGCTGATCCATCACTGCGGCGACAGCCTGTCCGGCATTGGCGGCGTCAGGCGTCCTGGCATCGTCCATCGCCTCGACAAGGAAACCAGCGGCGTCATGGTCGTGGCCAAGACCGACCGCGCCCACAAGGCGCTGTCGGAAGCCTTTGCCGATCATGGCCGCACCGGCGACCTCGAGCGCGCCTATCTGGCGCTGGTCTGGGGCATCCCGCAACGGCCGACCGGCACCATCGAGGCTGCCTTGGGTCGCGCCGCCGACCGCGTCCGCCGCGCGGTGGTGCCTGAAAGCCGCGACGACGCCCGCCATGCCGTCACCCATTTCAGCATTGTCGAACGTTTCGGCGAAGGACAGCAGGCTTTCGCCACGGCAAGCCTGGTCGAATGCCGGCTGGAGACCGGCCGGACCCACCAGATCCGCGTCCACATGGCCCATATCGGGCACCCCGTGATCGGCGATCCGGATTACGGGCAGGCTTTCCGCACCAAGGCCAACCGGCTGCCCGGACCCTTGAAGGCCAAGGTCAAAGCCTTTCCCCGGCAGGCCCTGCACGCGTGGCTCCTTGAATTCCGGCATCCGACCACCCATCTAACGATGAGGTTCGAAGCGCCGATACCGGGAGACATGGAGGAACTCGTCGGCGACTTCCGAAAACTCTGAACCGACCCGCCACGAACAAGCTGCAAACCAGCCATCAAAAAACCTGACCGGCGTTGTTCACTTTAGCGTGACAGACTGTTTAGCGTTGAACAAATCCTGTCTTTTCTGGTTTTGTTCCTATATACACAGGTTGTCGCGGATGAGCCTTTGGCATCCGTGACGAACGCCCGCCGCGTTTCGGGGGCATCCACTCCAAAGAGAGAGGGGCGCTATCATGGCCCAATCATTACCCAGTATCGTTTCCGGTGAAGGCGGTCTCGCCCGTTACCTGGAAGAAATCCGCCGCTTTCCGATGCTTCAGCCGCAGGAAGAGTACATGCTCGCAAAGCGTTATGCCGAGCATCAGGACACTACGGCTGCCCACAAGCTCGTCACCAGCCATTTGCGGCTCGTCGCCAAGATCGCCATGGGCTATCGCGGCTACGGCCTGCCGATCGGCGAGGTGATCTCGGAAGGCAATGTCGGCCTCATGCAGGCCGTGAAGAAATTCGAACCGGAGCGTGGTTTCCGGCTCGCCACCTATGCCATGTGGTGGATCAAGGCCTCGATCCAGGAATACATCCTGCGCTCGTGGAGCCTGGTCAAAATGGGCACCACCGCCAATCAGAAGCGTCTGTTCTTCAACCTGCGCAAGGTGAAGGGCAAGATCCAGGCGCTCGACGATGGCGACTTGAAGCCCGAGCAGATCGCCGAGATCGCCACTCGCCTCAACGTTTCCGAGGCCGAAGTGGTGTCGATGAACCGCCGCCTTTCGGGCGACGCTTCGCTCAACGCCCCGATCCGGGCGAGCGAAGGCGAGTCCGGCGAATGGCAGGACTGGCTGATCGACGATCACGAGAGCCAGGAAGAAATGCTCATCGAGCAGGACGAGCTGGAAAACCGGCGCACCATGCTGTCGGGCGCCCTGTCGGTGCTCAACGACCGCGAGCGGCGCATCTTCGAGGCGCGTCGCCTGGCCGAAGAGCCGCTGACGCTGGAAGAACTCTCGGCCGAGTTCGACATCAGCCGCGAGCGCGTGCGCCAGATCGAGGTGCGCGCCTTCGAGAAGGTGCAGGACGCGGTCAAGGCGGCCGCCAAGCGCCAGACCCAGGCGCTGCGGACCATCGAGGCGCAGCCGGCGGCGTAACAAGCTCAAGGAATCAATCAATAAGGCGGCGCTTCGGCGCCGCCTTTTTTGTTTGGCGAAAACGGTCGCGCGCCCCTTTCCCCGTCACTATACGGGGAGAAGGAAAGGCTCAGGCCGTCGGCTGCTTGGTCTTCCTGAGGTAAGGAAGAACCGTCTCATACGCCCCGAAACGCTTGATCGCGTCCTCGTTGGAGACGGCGGCGGTGATGATGACGTCGTCGCCCTGCTTCCAGTTGGCCGGCGTCGCCACCTGGTGCTTGGCCGTCAGCTGGATGGAATCGATGACGCGCAGGATCTCGTCGAAGTTGCGGCCCGTGGTCATCGGATAGGTCAGCGCCAGCTTGATCTTCTTGTCCGGGCCGATGACATAGACCGAGCGCACGGTGGCGTTGTCGGCCGGCGTACGGCCCTCGGAGGTCTCGCCGGCGCCTGCAGGCAACATTTCATAAAGCTTGGCGACCTTGAGATCCTTATCACCGATCAAAGGATAGTTCACCGTCTGGCCGGTGGCGGTCTTGATGTCGGCCTGCCACTTCTCGTGGCTCGACACCGGATCGACCGAGATGCCGATGATCTTGACGTTGCGCTTTTTGAACTCGCCTTCGAGGCCGGCCATGGTGCCGAGCTCGGTGGTGCAGACCGGCGTGAAATTCTTCGGATGGCTGAACAGCACCGCCCAGCCGTCGCCGATCCAGTCGTGGAACTTGATGGTGCCCTGCGTGGTTTCGGCCGTGAAATCCGGCGCGACATCGTTGATACGAAGACTCATGACCTATCCCTACCCTTTTTTATGAAACGATGGCCGGCGCGGCCGGCAAGCATTCTAAGCTACCACCATCGCGGCATCGGTCAAACGCCAGGAGCCATAACCTAGCTCGCTGCAGCCAAATATTTTTTTGGCGAGCACGGCGACGTTCGGCAGGATTTTTCCGCTTTTGCGAGAGGGTGGGCCGCTCAGGCTTTCCTTATCGCGAGCGTCGCCGTGAGGTCTTCCATGCGCTGCGCGAGCGCGCCGAGCGCGGTCGTGAGCACGCTGTCGCTCTTGTCGGCCTTGGTCAGCGCCTCGTCGCGCGTCTTGCGCAAGGTCAGCACTTCGCTCTCCATGCCTTTGACACGCTTGGCGAGCTCCGAGAGCTCGTCCATCACCATGATGCCGGCCATGACGGTGAGCCGCTGATCGCCGATCTCGCCGAAGGAATCCTTCAGGTGCGAGACATAGCGGTCGAAGCGCTCGGCAAGGTCGATCAGATGCTCTTCCTGGCCTTCGTCGCAGGCCATGCGATACTGTTTGCCGTCGATGGAAACCGTGACCTGTGCCATTGCCTTACCTGTCCAGGACCGCGCGGATGGTTTCCATGGCGGTCACCAGCCGCCGCGACACTTCCTTGTTGGCGTCCTCCAGCCGTTCGGCGCGCGCTTCGGAATTGTCGAGCTCCTGCGCCAGGCGCGAACGATCGGCGTTCATGCGCTGCACCTCGGCCTCGGCTTCCGAATAATCGCGCTCATGCTCGAGCTTCGCCGCCACGGCGTTTTCCAGCCCTTCCATGGCCTTGCCCAGCCTGGCGATGACTTCCTTGAGGGTCGTTTCCCCGGTCATGGCTTCGTCCTATGCCCTGCCCATCACCGAATCGCACGCGTTCAGAATGCGTTACCTGGGAAAGATTAGGCGCCGGGTGAAGGGCGCGTCAACAAAGCTCTCGCGACTGTCCCCCGCTATCGCCAATGTAGGCGCCGGGCGCCATCACAAGCCCGGCAAAATCCATCCCGATTTGTTGACTAAAAGACCGCGCCTGCTATGTGTCGCGGCATCCTTTCCAAGGGTTCTCCCCAGGCTCCAACTCACTTCCGGAGGAAGCATGACCTCGCGTGAACAACATGATCGGATGGCCAACGCGATCCGTTTCCTTTCCATGGACGCCGTCGAGAAGGCGAACTCCGGTCACCCAGGCCTGCCCATGGGCTGCGCCGACATCGCCACGGTGCTGTTCAGCCGTTTCCTGAAATTCGACGCCAAGGCGCCGCACTGGGCCGACCGCGACCGCTTCATTCTGTCGGCCGGCCACGGCTCGATGCTGCTCTATTCGCTCCTCTACCTCACCGGTTATGAGGACATGACGATCGACCAGGTCAAGAATTTCCGCCAGCTCGGCTCCAAGACCGCCGGCCATCCCGAATACGGCCATGCCGCCGGCATCGAGACCACAACCGGCCCGCTCGGCCAAGGTCTTGCCAATTCGGTCGGCTTCGCGCTCGGCGAGCGCATCATGAATGCCGCCTTCGGCAACGACCTCGTTAACCATTATACCTATGTGCTGGCCGGGGACGGCTGCCTGATGGAAGGTGTATCCCAGGAAGCCATCGCGCTGGCCGGGCATCTGAAGCTCAACAAGCTGATCGTCTTCTGGGACAACAACAACATCTCGATCGACGGTCCGGTCTCGCTCGCCGACAACACCGACCAGGTCGCCCGCTTCCAGGCCTCGGGCTGGAACGCCAGCCACATCGACGGCACCGATCCGGAAGCGATCGCCTATGCCATCGAGGCAGCGCGCCATTCCGACAAGCCGACGATGATCGCCTGCAAGACCACCATCGGCTTCGGCGCCCCGACCAAGGCCGGCACCAACAAGGCGCATGGCTCGCCGCTGGGCGCCGAGGAAATCGCCGGCGCGCGCAAATTCTTCAACTGGGACTCGCCGCCCTTCGAGATTCCGGCCGACATCCTCGACGCATGGCGCGCCGTCGGCACGGGCGGCGCCAAGGCCCGCGCCGACTGGGAAGGCCGCCTGGCGAAGGCCGAGCCGAAGCTCAAGGCCGAGTTCGAGCGCCGCCTCGCCGGCAAGCTGCCCTCCAACTTCGACGCCGTCATCGCCGACTACAAGAAGCAGCTGTCGGCCGACAAGCCGAAGGTCGCCACCCGCAAGTCGTCGGAGATGGCGCTGGAAGTCATCAACGGCGCGGTGCCGGAAACCATCGGCGGCTCGGCCGACCTCACCGGCTCCAACAACACCAAGACCAGCCAGACCAAGAACATCACCCCCGATGATTACGGCCAGCGCTATGTCCATTACGGCATTCGCGAGCACGGCATGGCGGCGGCGATCAACGGCCTGACCCTGCATGGCGGCCTGATCGCCTATGGCGGCACCTTCCTGTGCTTCTCCGACTACGCCCGCCCGTCGATGCGCCTTGCCTCGCTGATGGGCATCCGCTCGATCTTCGTCATGACGCATGATTCGATCGGCCTCGGCGAGGACGGCCCGACGCATCAGCCGGTCGAGCATCTGGCGGCGCTGCGCGCCATCCCCAACCACAATGTCTTCCGCCCGGCCGACGCGGTCGAAACCGCCGAATGCTGGCAGATTGCGCTGGAATCCGAAAAGACGCCCTCGACGCTGGCGCTGACCCGCCAGAACCTGCCGACCGTGCGCACGGAGCATTCGGCGACGAACCTCTCCAGCCAGGGCGCCTATGAGCTGGCCGCCGCCGGCGGCGAGGCCGTGGTGACGATCTTCGCCACCGGCTCCGAGGTCGAGATCGCGCTTGGCGCGCGCGACCTGCTGGAAAAGCACGGCCATCCGACCCGCGTCGTCTCTGTGCCCTGCTTCGAGCTGTTCGACCAGCAGAGCGATGATTATCGCAAGAAGACCATCGGCAACGCCAAGGTGAAGGTCGCGATCGAGGCCGGCATCCGCCAGGGCTGGGATCACCTGATCGGCACCGACGGCATTTTTGTCGGCATGCACGGTTTTGGCGCCTCCGGCTCGATCGAGCAGCTCTATCCGCATTTCGGCATCACCGCCGAAGCTGCGGCCAAGGCGGTCGAAGCCCGGCTGCACGGCAACTAAGAATTGGCTCAGCCCGGCAACGTCGGTTGACGCTTTGCCGGGCTGGACCAACCTAATCGATTTAAATGCGACCTTCTGCGGCTGGATTCTTGCGCCTTCCGCCGTTATGACACTGCGGACCCATCCGCCCCAAGGGAGAGAACAATGACCGTCAGAGTTGCCATCAACGGATTTGGCCGCATCGGCCGCAACATCCTGCGCGCCATCCATGAATCCGGCCGCAAGGACATCGACGTGGTCGCCGTCAACGACCTCGGCCCGGTCGAGACCAATGCGCACCTGTTGCGCTATGACAGCGTGCATGGCCGCTTCCCGCATGAAGTGACCGTGGACGGCGACCAGATCTCGGTCGGCAAGGAGAAGTTCAAGGTCACCGCGATCAAGGACCCGACCCAGCTGCCCTGGAAGGAGCTCGGCGTCGACATCGCGCTCGAATGCACGGGCATCTTCACCGCCCGCGACAAGGCGGCCGCGCACCTGACCGCCGGCGCCAAGCGCGTGCTCGTCTCGGCCCCGGCCGAAGGCGCCGACCTCACCGTCGTCTACGGCATCAACCACGACAAGCTGACCAAGGACCACATCGTCATCTCGAACGCGTCCTGCACCACCAACTGCCTGGCGCCGCTGGCGGCCGTGCTGCACGAAACCGTCGGCATCGAGAAGGGCATGATGACGACGATCCACTCCTACACCGGCGACCAGCCGACGCTGGACACCATGCACAAGGATCTCTACCGCGCCCGCGCCGCGGCGCTGTCGCAGATCCCGACCTCGACGGGCGCCGCCAAGGCGATCGGCCTTGTCCTGCCCGAGCTCAAGGGCAAGCTCGACGGCATTTCGATCCGCGTGCCGACCCCGAACGTCTCGGTTGTCGACTTCAAGTTCATCGCCAAGCGCTCGACTTCCGCTCAGGAGATCAACGAAGCGGTCATCGCCGCGTCCAATGGCAAGCTGAAGGGCGTTCTGTCGGTCACCTATCACCCGAACGTGTCGATCGACTTCAACCACGACCCGCATTCCTCGATCGTGGCACTCGACCAGACCAAGGTGATGGACGGCAACTTCGTCTCGGTGCTGTCCTGGTACGACAACGAATGGGGCTTCTCGAACCGCATGGGCGACACCGCCGTCGCCTTCGGCAAGACCATCGGCTGATCGCTCGTCAATTTACAGTTCAAAACGCCCGGCTTCGGCCGGGCGTTTTCGTTTAAGTCTCGGCGGATCAGCGCACCATGGTGACTAGCCGGAACACCAATCGCGTCGTCATTCCAGAATCCGCGGCTGAGCTTCGCTCCTGCTTCGCCCTGGAATGACGAAGTTTGGAAGCATTGAACCCAAAAAACATCCTGTTGCCTTGCACTGGTCATGTCTTCGCCCCACTCTCCCGTAAAGCCACAAACAGAGGGATTTGGAGGGGCAACAGCGGATGGAGCATGCGATCTATCTCGTGACGCTGGTCGGCACGGCGCTCATTGTCGCCGCCGCGTTTTCGAGCCTGATCGCCTTCCGCTTCGGCGCTCCGTTGCTGCTGCTCTTCCTCTGCATCGGGCTTGCCACCGGCGTCGACGGCCTCGGCATCGAATTCGACAATGCGCGGCTGGCTTATTTTGCCGGCTCACTGGCTTTGGCCGTGATCCTGTTCGATTCCGGTTTCGGCACGCCGCTCAACGCGCTCAGGCAAGCAGCCGGGCCGGCGCTGTCGCTGGCCACGATCGGCGTTATCCTGACCACAGCCATCTTCAGCGCCGCCGCTTCCTATGTTCTCAAGCTCAGCTGGCTGGAATCCTCCCTGCTTGGCGCTGCCGTCGCCTCCACCGACGCGGCCGCCGTCTTCTTCCTGCTGCGCGCCGGCGAGATCCATCTGCGCGAGCGCGTGCGCGCGACGCTCGAGGTGGAATCCGGCACCAACGACCCGATCGCCATCTTCCTCACCATCACCCTGGTCGAGATCATCGCCGCGCATGCCAACCCGGAAGCCAACGTGCTGGCCACCAACCTTTTGCTCGGCTTCCTCGCCAATATGGGGCTAGGCGCCATCATCGGCGTGCTCGGCGGCTTTGCCATCGTGCGTCTGGTCGAGCGGCTGAATCTCGATCACGGCCTGCTGCCCATCTTCGTGCTGACGCTATCGCTGATGGTGTTCGCGGCAGCCGGCGCCGTCGGCGGCTCGGGTTTCCTCGCCGTCTATCTTGCCGGGCTGATCGCCGGCAATTCCGACATACGCGCCGTCACCATCCTGAAGCGTTTCCAGGACGGCATGTCGTGGCTGGCGCAGATCATCATGTTCCTGATCCTCGGCCTGTTCGCCACACCCTCGCAATTCCCCGAAATCCTAGTGCCGGCGATCCTGCTCGGCCTGTTCCTGATCTTCGTCGCCCGTCCGGTCGCGGTCTGGCTCTGCCTGATCCCGTTCCGGCTGCCGCGTCCCGAGGTCGCCTTCGTCTCCTGGGTCGGCCTGCGCGGCGCGGTCTCGATCCTGCTCGCCATCACGCCGCTGCTCGGCGGCATCGAGCACGGCCGGCTGATCTTCAACGCCGCCTTCATCATCGTGCTGGTGTCGCTGGTGGTGCAGGGCTGGACGGTCGGTCCGCTGGCGCGCCGCCTCGGGCTGATCGTGCCGGCTCGTCTTGGGCCGCTGGACAAGGTGGAGCTCGAATTGCCGGGCTCGGCACATCATGAATTGCTCGCCTATCGCGTAGCACCCGGCAGCCCGGTGGCGCGGGGCGAGCGCATCCCGCGCTGGGCGAGGCCCTCGCTGGTGCTGCGCGACGGCCGCTCGATGCGCTTCCAGGACATGGGCCGGCTGGCGGCCGGCGATCAGGTCTACATCTTCGTACCGGACCGCTACCCGCGCCTGCTCGACAAGCTTTTTGCCAGCCGCGCCGTGGTCGATCCTGAGGATGCCGACTTCTTCGGCGCCTTTGCCGTCGATCCGGCCCGCTCGGCCGCGGAGCTGGAAGCCGCCTATGCCCCCGGCCTGTCCGAGGCCGAGCAGAAGCTCACCGTTGCAGCGCTCGTTACCGAGCGGCTCGGCGGCCGTGCCGAATATGCCGACCGTGTGATGATCGGACCGATCGAGCTGATCGTGCGCGATGTCGATGAGAAAGGCAGAATCACCGGCCTTGGCCTGTCCTTCGAGCCGACCGCGCCGGTCGCGCGCGTGCCGGTGTTCATGAGCGCCGGCGAGATCGGCGACCGCATCGCAGCGCTGATCCGCAGCTGGCGTAGGCCGGCGGCGAAGCAGGCAGCCGACGACGTGCCGGTCGACACCGTGGCGCCGGCAGCGGACGGGCAGAAGGCAACCGGCGAAGGCTGATGTCTCACGGCGACATCATTTTTGCGCGCGCGCCATTGACGCGGCCCTTGCATCGTCCTTCGCGCCGAGTAAGGTCGCCGCGTTTTCGCTAGAGCAATTTCACGAAAAGTGTGGGCGGTTTTCCGTCCGGATTGCGTCAAGGCACCAGGAAGGAACGACCATGGCCGGCTTCAAGACACTCGATGATATCGGCGCCGTCAGCGGCAAGCGCGTCCTGGTGCGCGTCGACCTCAACGTTCCCGTCGCCGACGGCAAGGTGACCGACGCCACCCGCATCGAGCGCATCGCGCCGACCATCGCCGAGCTCTCGAAAAAGGGCGCCAAGGTCATCCTGCTTGCGCATTTCGGCCGCCCCAAGGACGGCCCGTCGGACGAATTCTCGCTGGAGCCGATCGCCAGGGCCACGGCTGACGTTCTCGGCCGCCCGGTCGGTTTCGCCGCCGACTGCATCGGCGCCAAGGCCGCCGAAGCCGTCGCGGCGATGAAGGACGGCGACGTCCTGCTGCTCGAGAACACCCGTTTCCACAAGGCCGAGGAGAAGAACGAGCCGGCCTTCACCGAACAGCTCGCCGCCAATGGCGACATCTATGTCAACGACGCCTTTTCGGCCGCGCACCGCGCGCATGCGTCGACCGAGGGTCTGGCGCATCTTCTGCCGGCCTATGCCGGCCGCACCATGCAGGCCGAGCTCGACGCGTTGGAAAAGGGCCTCGGCGATCCGGTACGGCCGGTGGTGGCCATCGTCGGCGGCGCCAAGGTCTCGACCAAGATCGACCTTTTGATGAACCTGGTGAAGAAGGTCGACGCGCTGGTGATCGGCGGCGGCATGGCCAATACCTTCCTTGCCGCGCGCGGCACCGATGTCGGCAAGTCGCTCTGCGAGCATGACCTCGCCGGCACCGCCAAGCAGATCATGATCGAGGCGGCGGAAGCCGGCTGCGCCATCATCCTGCCTGCGGACGGCGTCGTGGCCAAGGAATTCAAGGCGGGCGCCGCCAGCGAAACCGTCGCCATCTCGGACGTGCCGGTCGACGGCATGATCCTCGATGTCGGCGCAAAGACCGTGCAGAGCGTCAACGACTGGATCGACCGCGCCGCGACGCTGGTCTGGAACGGGCCGCTCGGCGCCTTCGAGATCGAGCCCTTCGACCGCGCCACGGTGGCCGCGGCAAAGCATGCCGCGGCCCGCACCAAGGCGGGCAAGCTGGTCTCGGTGGCCGGCGGCGGCGACACGGTGGCCGCGCTCAACCATGCTGGCGTCGCCGACGACTTCACCTATGTCTCGACCGCCGGCGGCGCCTTCCTCGAATGGATGGAAGGCAAGCCGCTGCCCGGCGTCGAGGTGCTGAAGCGGTAAACAGTCCGAGACCAGGCAAGGCCCGCGGGGCTTTCAATCGATTCTAGCTTTCCGGCGTCATTCCTTTGGCGGTAGTGTTCTGCTAGCGCGGAATAAACGCAGCGTAGGAGAGCACCCATGAGCGAACGTCTCGAAGATATCGCCGCCGCGATGGTGAGCGGCGGCAAGGGCCTGTTGGCCGCCGATGAGAGCTCCGGCACCATCAAGAAGCGTTTTGACGTCATCGGCGTCGAATCCACGGCCGATAACCGGCGCGACTATCGCGAGATGATGTTCCGGTCCAAGGAGGCGATGTCAAAATACATCTCCGGCGTCATTCTCTACGATGAGACCATTCGCCAGAAGGCCGCCGACGGCACACCGCTGGTCGACATCATCAAGGCGTCCGGCGCCATTCCCGGCATCAAGGTCGATCTCGGCGCCAAGCCTCTCGCCGGCTTTCCCGGCGACACCATCACCGAGGGCCTGGACGGGCTGCGCGAGCGGCTCGCCGACTATTACAAGCTCGGCGCCCGCTTCGCCAAATGGCGCGCCGTGATCGACATCGACACCGGCAAGGGCGTACCCTCGGCCAATTCGATCGCCTCGAACACCCACGCGCTGGCCCGCTATGCCGCGCTATGCCAGGAGGCCGGCATCGTGCCGATCGTCGAGCCGGAAGTGCTGATGGACGGGGCGCATTCGATCGACACCTGCTACGACGTCTCCAAGGCGACGCTGGTCAAGCTGTATGACGAACTCTACGCGGCGCGCGTCATCCTGGAAGGGTCGATCCTGAAGCCGAACATGGTCATCTCCGGCAAGAAGTCCGGCAAGACCGACAGCCCGGAGGAAATCGCCGAAAAGACGATAAAGCTGTTCCGCGAGGTGGTGCCGTCGGCAGTGCCAGGCATTGCCTTCCTCTCCGGCGGCCAGGAGGACGAGGAGGCGACCGCCAACCTCAATGCCATCAACGCCATCGGCCCGCATCCTTGGAAACTGACCTTCTCCTATGGCCGCGCGCTGCAGGCCGCGCCGCAGAAGGTATGGAGCGGCAAGGCCTCGAATGTTGCCGCCGGCCAGGCTGCCTTCACTCACCGGGCCCATATGAACCATCTGGCGGCGCTCGGAAAATGGCAGCCGGCGCTGGAAAAGGCCGCCTGACGCCATCTCTGAGCAGTGCATAAAACCCGGGCCGGCAGCCCGGGTTTTTGCTTTTTGCGAGCCGCGTTCCCACTTGTCAGGCGCCGACCGCTATCGACCATGTCGGATCGCGCCGATGTCGAACGTCCTTGGCAGGAGAGGACAGGAGATGGTCATGCATCGCAATGCCGTGGTTTCGCGGGAGGAATGGTTCGAGGCACACAGGAAGCATCTCGAGCGCGAGAAGGAGCTGACAAAATTCCGCGAGCTTATCGCCGCGGAGCGGCGGCAACTGCCTTGGTTCAAGCTGCGCAAGGATTATGTTTTCGAGAGCGAAGCGGGGCCGAAGCATCTTGCCGAACTATTCGCCGGCAAGAGCCAGCTCATCGTCTATCATTTCATGATGGCGCCGGGCTCCGACCACCGCTGCGAGGGCTGCTCGTTCCTCGCCGACCATATCGATGGCGCCGACCAGCATCTGAAGCATCATGACGTCTCGCTGGTCGTCGTCTCGCGTGCGCCGCTGGCCGAAGTCCTGCCTTACAAGCAGCGCATGGGCTGGAAGTTCGACTGGGTGTCGTCCTATGCGTCCGATTTCAACTTCGACCTGCAGGTCTCCTTCACCGACAGGCAGATCGCGGCGGGCGAAACCACCTACAATTTCGAGAAGCGCCCGTTGCGCTCGAAAGACCTGCCCGGCACCAGCATCTTCTATCGCAACGAGTGCGGCGACATCTTTCTCACCTTCATGTCGCGCGCCCGCGGCGGCGACGCGCTCATCGGCACCTATCATTATCTCGACATGACGCCGAAGGGCCGCGGCGAGACGGGTCCCTATCACAACCTGATGGACTGGGTGCGCCTGCATGACGAATATCGGGACAAAGACAAGGACCGGTCGGACTGCTGCGCGTGAACGGCAGGACGCACCACTCGCGAGCTGTCCTCCCCCGAACATGGACAGGCCTACGCCCAGTGCCCAAGCACCGCCGCCAGCGAGATAGCGGCCATCGCAAGCAGCGCCAGCTTCCAAAAATCGCCGCGCCGCTTCAGCCCCGGCCAGCCCAGCGGCTTGATGACCTGGATCAGCATGATGCCGCAGATGACAAGGGCGAGCAGTTTCGTCATGCCGCCTTTGACCAGCATCGATGGCGACTGTCAAAGCTGTTCTCGAGCGCACCCTCGGGCGGAGCATTCCTGACAGAAATAGGGCCTATTCGAACGCTGCGAGCGGCACCGCACCGTCTTCCTCCGTACCCTGCCAACCTCCTGACAGACTGCTGTCAGGAGGGGTGTGAGATACTCTTCTCATCAAAAAGAGAGGAGTGAGGTCATGAACGGTTTTACAATTCTGCGTAGTGTGCAGCATTATGTCGGCAGAATCCGCACCGTGCGCAACGAGATTCGCACCCAGCGTTTCCTGAACACCTTGCCGGCGGACATCCGCAAGGACATCGGCTGGCCGGATCTTTACCAGGGCCGCGTGCGTGAAAACTGAAATTTTGCCGCCGCGACTTGGATTGTGGCGGCAGCGCGCCCAGATGTAATGGCGGCCAGCGATGTTGAGTTCAGGGAAAGAAGCCTTTGTTTGCCGGTAGCTTCGCCGCAGCCTCCTGACAGTATGTTGTCAGGAGGCATGCGGTAATTGGAGCGTCTTCGATCCTGACAGCAACGAACATGTTTCGACGATCCGGAGTAACCCGCAATGGTGAGAAGCTGGAACGACAAGCTGAACGCACCGGGCGTCAACCACATCAAGCCGACGCCGCGACTGTCCTTCGGAGCGAAATTCGTTGCCGCGCTGCGCAAGCGCGAAGGGCTTATGCCATAATCCTCGGGGGATCTAGCGATGCGTCGTGCTGACAGGCTTTTCCAGATCGTGCAGCATTTGCGGGGCGGCCGGCTGGTCACCGCGCAGAAGCTAGGCGCATGGCTCGAGGTGTCCGAGCGCACCATTTACCGCGACATAGCCGACCTGCAGTCGACCGGCGTGCCGATCGATGGCGAAGCGGGCGTCGGCTACATGATGCGGGAGGGATTCGACCTTCCCCCGCTGATGTTCACACGTGACGAGATCGTGGCGCTGGTTGCCGGCGCCCGCATGGTGCGCGCCTTCGGCGGCGCTACGATGGCGAGGGCCGCCGACGAGGCGCTGGTCAAGATCGGCGCCGTGCTGCCCGACACGGAAAAGGACCGCATCGCCCGCACCGAGATCCACACGCCGATGTGGGTAGTCAGCGACGCCGCGCGGGAAGCGATCGACCTGATCGAGCGCGCCATCGAGAAGCGCCAGGTGCTGACCATCGACTATTCCGACGAAGCCGGTCGCGGCACCGCGCGCGACATCAGGCCGTTGGGGCTGTGGTTCTGGGGCAAGGTCTGGACACTGGTCGCCTGGTGCGAGATGCGCGACGATTTCCGCGCCTTCCGCATCGATCGCATCGCCTCGGTCGTCATTGCCGGCCGCATCTTCAAGCCGGAGCGGGGCAAGCAGCTCGCCGATTTCTACCGCGCCGTCGAGCGCTCAGAGGATTACTGCATGGCCCCCGACCGCGCCGCGCGAACGTGACTTGCGCTTTTCTCCTTCTCCCACAAGGGGAGAAGGAGAAAAGCGCTCATTCCTCGTCTTCGTTCTTGTCCTTCGACTTGAGCGCCGAAAGCTTGGCGAAGACGGCGTTGGCATCGAGCTCCTGGTCCTCGTCCTTCGGCTTCTCCGGCGCGGGCACCAGCCGTTCGGTGAGCGCGGCGGGCAGCAGTGTGTCGCCGACGGGCTGCGCCGGCTCGCGGCCGCGCGAGGCGCGGTTGACTTCGAGGTCCAGGTCGATCTGCGAGGTGAGGCCGAGCGTCACCGGATCCATCGGCTGCAGATTGGCCGAGTTCCAGTGCTTGCGCTCGCGGATCTGCTCGATCGTCGACTTGGTGGTGCCTACGAGACGAGCAATCTGCGCATCCTTGAGCTCGGGATGGTTGCGCACCAGCCACAAGATGGCGTTCGGCCGGTCCTGGCGCTTCGACAGCGGCGTGTAGCGCGGGCCTTTGCGCTTCGATTCCGGCACCCGCACCTTCGGCTCCGACAGCTTCAGCCGGTAGTTGATGTCCTTCTCGCCGCGCGCGATCTCGTCGCGCGTCAACTGGCCGGTGATGATCGGGTCCATGCCCTTGATGCCCTGGGCCGACTCGCCGTCGGCGATCGCCTTGACCTCCAGCGGATGCAGCCCGCAGAACTGCGCGATCTGCTCGAAGGAAAGCGCGGTGTTGTCGACCAGCCAGACGGCGGTCGCCTTGGGCATCAGCAGCGAATTGGCCATATCAAAAATCCTTCTCGTTCGCCCGCGTTCCCGCGCGGGCGGTGGTTTTAGAGCCACCAAAATGGGAAATTCGCGGCCTGTATAAACGCTCCCTCCAATTTTCGCAATGTTTTTGGGAAGGGCCGATCCAAGGCCCTAAAAAGACAAAACCCGCTGGACGAGGTCCAGCGGGCTTGGAACCGGAAACAAAGCAAGCGTCTCGACGGCTCTGGCTTGCACGTCGCGGCCCGACCGCGAGGCCGGGCTGCGTCTGATTACACCGCCTGGCGGGCGATACGCTCGATGTCGGCACGGTTGATGCCGAGATCGCTCAGCTGGCGGGCATTGAGCTTGTTCAATTCGCGCACGGTTTCGTTGTACATGCGCCACTTACGGAAAGCACTGATCGGGTTCATGATGGTTCTCCAGTCGTTTGGTCAAATCGTTTGATGCCGCGTAAATAGGCACTCCTGCCCACAAATTGAACGGACGCTTTTGCATGGCCGCAATGCGTTTTGTGCAATGCAGCATTAAGGTTTCGTTCAGCTTGGAACCGGACACGCGCCGACGCCAGGATGGGTCGAGATTCAGGTCAGGCCGAGTCGAAAATGGTGGACTTCGAGAACCGGAGCGGAGCGTACTTCCGCATGTCCCGGAAAAGTGGATTTCCGGTTTTCCGATCAGGACATGCGGCAGCTGGAAACCACGTGAGCACCGGAAGCGCAGAAGCCCGGCATTTGCAGGCCGGCCTCACCTGAATAACGACCCATCCTACTCCACGTCGAGGACGATCTTGCCGATATGCTCGCCCTCTTCCATCCGCTCGTGCGCCCGCCAGGCTTCGGTCAGCGGAAAGATCATGTCCATCACAGGAGCCACCTTGCGCGTGCCGAGCAGTGGCCACACCTGGGCCTCGAGCGCGACTGCGATCGCCGCCTTGAACTCGACGGTACGCGGGCGAAGCGTCGAGCCGGTATGGGTCAGCCGCTTCACCATGATCTTGGAGAAGTCGGCGCTGGCCACGGCCCCGGCCTGCACCGCGATCTGTACGATGCGCCCTTCGACGGCCGCGGCATCGTAATTGCGCCCGACATAATCGCCGCCGACCATGTCGAGGATGACGTCGGCGCCCTTGCCATCGGTCGCATCCTTCACGGCGGCGACGAAATCCTCCTCGCGGTAGTTGACTGCCCGATCGGCGCCGAGCTTCAGGCAGGCGTCGCATTTCTCCTTGCTGCCGGCGGTAGTGATCACAGTGGCGCCGAAGGCCGAGGCGAGCTGGATGGCGGTGGTGCCAATGCCGGACGAACCGCCATGGACGAGCAGCGTCTCGCCTTTCTTCAGGCCGCCGCGCTCGAATACATTGTGCCAGACGGTGAAGTAGTTTTCCGGAACCGCGGCGGCTTCCGAATGCGTGAAACCCGCCGGCAGCGGCAGCACGCTGCCGGTATGAACCTTGACATATTCGGCATAGCCGCCGCCCGGCGTCAGCGCGCAGACCCGGTCGCCGATGCGCCAGCGCGATATCTCGTCGCCGAGCGCCGCGATTTCGCCCGACGCTTCGAGGCCCGGCAAGTCGGATGCACCGGGCGGCGGCGGATAGGCGCCCTTGCGCTGCTGGACGTCCGGCCGGTTGACGCCGGCCGCGTGCACCCGGATCAGCACTTCGCCGGGGCCGGGCACCGGCACGTCGCGCGTTTCCGGCTTGAGCACCTTTGGCCCACCCGGTTGCGAGATCGCGATGGCCGTCATCTTCGCCGGAATCTTCTGTCCGTTTGCCATGATATCGTGTTCTCCCTGTATCCCGGTCTATCGCCGCCCGTTTGCATCGGCGCCCCGCCTGGAGCAGTTCGGCGCTTGAAGAAGCGCCAACCTGCTCCAACTCTTTGTTCCTACGCTATTCCGGGCGGAAAACCGCTACGCATTTTTTCCGGAATTGCTCTATGTATGCCGATTGCCAAATCAGGCAAATGGCCGAGTAAGAGAGGAGCGACGGATGGCGATCTTCGACGACGAACCCAGGAAAAAGCAGCGCCCGCACGAGATCGGCCAGGACCTGTCTTTGCTGTCCGTCGACGAATTGTCCGAGCGCATCGCATTGCTGCGCGACGAGATCGCCAGGCTGGAAGCCGAGCGCACCGCCAAGGGCGCCACCAAATCCGCCGCCGAGTCGCTGTTCCGCCGCGGATAAATTGTTCGGCGTGCTCTCTCGCCGCCGAAAAGCCCGAATACATCTGTCTTCAGGCCCTGCGTCTCGAACCCGGATCAAGCGATGTTTGCAACCTACAGACCGATCCTCTCCCTGCTGCGCGGCACCGCGTTCCTGCTCGCCGCATCCGGCCTGCACGGGCTGCTCCTGCCGCTGCGCGGCCAGGTGGAAGGCTTTTCGACCGCATCGCTCGGCCTGATGGGCACGGCCTGGGCCGGCGGCTTCGTCGCCGGCTGCTTCTTCGCGCCGCGTCTCGTGCGCCGCGCCGGCCATGTCAGGGCTTTCGGCGCCTTCGCCGCGTCGGGCGCGATCATCGCGCTGCTCACCGGCCTCATCATCGACGAATATTTCTGGATCCTTTTGCGCGCCTTCACCGGCTTCACCATGGCCGGGGCTTTCATGGTGATCGAGAGCTGGCTGAACGAGAAGGCCACCAACGAGAACCGCGGCACCGTCTTCGGCCTCTATATGATGGTCACCTATGCCTCGATCATGGGCGGCCAGATGATCGTCGCCGGCGGCGATGTTCGGTCGGCCTCGCTGTTCATGATCACCGGCATCCTGTTTTGCCTATCGCTCATTCCGACGGCCGTGTCGACGCAGTCGCATCCCAAGCCCCTGCAGGACGTCAAGCTCGACGTCAAAGGCCTTTACGCCAACTCGCCGGTGTCGGCGGTGGCCTGCCTCCTGATCGGCATCGCCAACGGTGCCTGGGGCACGCTGGGCGCCGTCTATGGCGCGCGCGTCGGCATATCGACCGCCGAGATCGCACTGATGATGAGCCTGGTCGTCATTTCCGGTGCCGCCATGCAGCTACCGGCCGGGCGGCTGTCGGATACAACCGATCGCCGCTTCGTACTGGCCGGCGCAGCCTTCGGCGCAGCCCTGGTCGCGATGCTGATCTTCCTGATCGCGCCGCGTTCGGGCGTTTTCATCATCGTGATGACCGCCGCCTATGGCGCCTTCGCCTATACGCTCTACTCGATCGCCGTCGCTCATGCCAACGACCACGCCCGCTCCGAGGACTTCGTCAAGGTTTCGGGCGGTCTGCTCTTGCTCTACGGCTTTGGCACGATGATCGGCCCGCTTTTGGCCGCGGCCTTGATGGGCTCGGTGCGTCCGGAGGGGCTTTTCCTGGCAACCGCGCTCGCGCATCTCAGCCTCGCCGGCTACACGCTGCTGCGCATCCGCGCCCGCGCGCCGGTGCCGATCGAAGACCGCGATGCCTTCAAGACGCAGCCCGCGGACCGCGCAGTCACGCCCGAGGCCACGCGGCTCGATCCGCGCAGAAAGGTTGAAACCGATAGTTGAGATTCGCGAGACTTTGCCTCACAAATAAAGGCATGATGTTTTCTGACGCCTTTATGGCGATAGCCGATCCCAACCGGCGCTATCTCTTGGAAGAACTCCGGCGCGGCCCAAAGACGGTGAACGAATTGGCCGCCGGATTGCCCGTCTCACGCCCGGCGGTCTCCCAGCATTTGAAGGTCCTGCTGGACGCCGGCCTGGTCAGCGCCAAGGCCGAAGGCACAAGGCGCGTTTATACTGTCAGCAGCGCCGGCTTCCTCAGGCTCAATATCTGGCTCGACCAATTCTGGGAAACGGCGCCTGGGGAATAGTCTTTGGCGTTTGATGCATGTCGCTCAGAAGTGTGCAGCGGTTCTGAGACAACGACAGGCGTCAAGACCCAAAGCGCGATGCGCTTTGGCCGGAGCCCTCAGCTCCCAGTGCCGTCCCGAGCGCGTCGAGCAATTCGCCGGTGCCGTGCTCGCGGGTAGCCGGTGAGTCGATGCCGTCGAAAAAGGCGCCCTGTTCCGTCAGGATGAGCCGCGTTCCCTTGCCTTCGGCGATGAGCTCGATCGTCGCAAGCGACACGGAGACTCGGGTTTCGCCGAACAGAAGCTCATAGCTGTAGACGATGCGCCGGTTGGGCACGATATCGTGATAGATCGCGTTGTAGAAATGCATCTGTCCGTCGCTGGGACAGCCGGCATTCACTTCCTTGCCGCCGACCCGAAAATCCATCTCATGCCGGCTGGGCATGGGGTTGTCGGGGTCAAAGAACCAGCGCTTCTTCGCCGTCGGATCGCTCAGCGCGAAATAGACCTTCTCCGGCGCCGCCGGATAGACGCGCTCGATGACGAAGGTGGAATGGACGACGGACCGTTCGCTCATGACGGGACCCTTCAGGTTTCATCTTTCGTTTCAGCGAGGAAATCGCCGAGGCGGTCGAGCCGACGCTCCCAGGCAAGCCGCCGCTCGTTGATCCAGTGCTCGGCGGCCCGAAGCGCCTGCGGCTCGATCCGGCAGGTCCGCACCCGGCCAAGCTTTTCGGTCCGCACCAGGCCGCTTGCCTCAAGCACGTTGAGATGCTGGACGACGGCCGACAACGACATCGCTAACGGTTCAGCAAGCTGGCTGACCGAAGCCGGCCCGCGCGACAGACGGTCCACCATCTGCCGCCGCGCCGGGTCGGCGAGCGCCTGGAACATCAGGTCGAGCTGGGCGGGATCGTGGAGCATCTAGCCGTTATTGTACGGAAAGAGCTTGAAGTAAGGTCCCGCTTCCTCGATCACCCGGGCGAAGGACGGGCGCGCGAGCAGCCGGTCGTGGTAGCGTTTCAAGGCCGGGAATTTTTCGCCGAAGGGCTCGACCTTGTTGGCGTAGAACAGCGCCGGCGAGGCGGCGCAGTCGGCCATGGTGAAGCTTTCGCCTACGGCCCAGGTCCTTGCCGCCATCTCCTCGTCGACAATGGCGTAGGAGTTGCGCAGCTGCGCGCGGGCCTCCTCGACCCCGAACGGATCGGTCTTGTCCGTCGGCCGCAGCCTGTCGCCGACGATCTTCTGCATCGGATGCTGCACGTAGAAATCGTAGAAGCGGTCTGCCTGGCGGACCTGCAGGGCGAGATCGATATCGGCGGGAATGAGCTCGACCGGCCCGGGGTAATGCGCGGCGAGATATTCGACGACGATGGTCGATTCCAGCACCGTGCGGTCCCGCGCATCGTCACGCAACGCCGGCATCTTGCCGGTCGGCGACACTTTCAGGAATGCGGCGCGGGAAGCCTCGTCGCCGAGGTCGACAATGACCGGCTCGAATGGCGTGTCGTTCTCGTAAAGCGCGATTAGCGGCTTCCAGCAGAACGAGGCCAGCGGGTGGAAATGCAGCGTCAGGGACATTCCGGCTCTCTTTCGCATTCGGATAATCGATACTGAAGTAACTACTTCACTATTGTCGCGGACGGCTCGAGTCAAGCCGGCGTCTTGCCGGCGCTAGCCGTGTGCGGCGATGGCCTCGATGATCTGCGACCAGTCGTTGCGATGCAGTTCGTGGCCGCCCCCTTCGACCTTGACCAGCTTTGCGCCGAGAACCGCCTTGGCGAGCGCCTCGCCATGTTCGATCGGGAAGAGCGGATCGGCGGTGCCGTGGATGACGAGCAACGGCACGCGAAGATCCCGCACCGTGCGTTGCGGGCCTCCGCCCTTGAGCAGGAAATGATTGGTCGCGCTGACGAGACCGCCGGAGCGGTCGTAATCCTCCTCGATCATCTTGCGCGTCCGCCCCTCATCGAACGGATGGCGAGTGCTGGCAACGGCGCGGGCATCCTTGACCATGAAGTCGAGCACCTGCTCCCGCTTCGACCAGTCGACGTTGCCGCCTTCGGCCGAGTGCTCTTTGTAAGCCTCGGTCGTTCCGGGCAGGGCGGACGTATCGACGCCGAGCGGCGAACAGGAGATCACGGTGAGCGCGCCGACGCGTTCGGGATATTTCAGCGCCACGCTTTGCGCGAGCATGCCGCCCATCGACATGCCGGCGACATGCGCTCTGGTGACGCCATGGTCGTCGAGCACGCGCTTGGCGTCGTCCACCATGTTCTCGAACGTGTAGGACGGCGCGCCCGGTGGATATTTCGTCGACAGGCCGGTGTCGCGGTTGTCGTAGCGGATGACGAAGCGGCCGCGCCCGGCAAGTTGCCGGCAGAAGGCTTCCGGCCACCACAGCATCGAAGCCATGGCGCCCATGACCAAAAGGATCGGCGGATCTTTCGGACTGCCGAAGCTTTCCGAAATGATGTCGGGAAGCTGCGCCGCGTTGGTCATCTGCTTCTCCTATCCGATTGCAATTTGCAATCAGTTGCACGATAATCAAACCGATATCATAATGCAACTGGTTTTTCTGGAGAGTGCCATGAGCATCGACCGTCGGTCCGGCTGCCCGATCAATCTGTCGCTCGAAGTCTTTGGCGACCGCTGGAGCCTGATCATCCTGCGCGACATGATCTTTGGCGGCCGGCGCCATTTTCGCGAGTTGCTCAACGGCTCGCTGGAAGGCATCGCCTCCAACATCCTGGCCGACCGGCTGAAACGGCTGATGGAGCTTGGCCTGCTGACCAAGGCTGACGACCCCAGTCACAAGCAGAAGGCGATCTACAGCCTGACCGAGATGGCGATCACGCTGGTGCCGATCATGGCGCAGCTCGGGGCCTGGGGACGCGTCTGGCTGCCGGTTACAGAAGAATTGTCGATCCGAGCCGAGCTGCTCGAAAAGGGCGGTCCGCCGCTATGGGACCAATTCATGGACGAACTGCGTCACGAGCATCTGGGCGCACCCTCCAAGACGCCGCCGGGCACGCCGACCGTGCGCCAGCAACTGCGCGCTGCCTACGAGGAAGTGGTCGCGCGAAAAGCTGAGGCGGTTGCAGGTTGAGGCGGGGCGAAGAAACTTCGTCATTCTATGGCGGAGCAAGGAGCGAAGCGACGCGCGCAGACCATAGAATCCATTCCGTGACTTGGCAGCGCCGCCACGGTGCAGAATTCTGTTCCGTTGCGATCCTTGGCGAAGGTAACGGCATGGCAACTGTGTTCACGCGAATGCGGTTTTGTCGCGAATGATAGCGTTGAGGACGACCAGGAGCTTCC
>NZ_JAIUHJ010000011.1:0-204932 GCF_020165105.1 Mesorhizobium sp. CA5
AATAGACTTCGCGGCCAAAACCCCTCTGCGAGCCTGTTCTCGCTAACTGCGCAACAGGCCCCTTGTGGGAGAAGGTGTCGCCGAAGGCGACGGATGAGGGGTGTTCCAGCTTGGCGCCGTTCATCCAGTCGGAATTTGCGAGCGTCTCGCTCCGCTGGAGCACCCCTCATCCGTCTCGGCGCTGCGCGCCGATCCACCTTCTCCCACAAGGGGAGAAGGGGAAGCGCTCCTTACTCCGGCACCTTCCTGACCGCGCCCTTATCGGCGCTGGTGGCGAAAGCCGCATAGGCACGCAATGCCGTCGGCACCTTGCGCTTGCGCTTCTCGGCCGGCTTCCAGGCGTCTGCGCCCTTGGCCGCCATCGCCTTGCGGCGCGCATCAAGCTCGGCCTCGCTGACGGCGAGATTGATCTTGCGGTTGGGAATGTCGATCTCGATCGTGTCGCCTTCCTGGACCAGGCCGATCGTGCCGCCTTCGGCGGCTTCCGGCGAGACGTGGCCAATGGAAAGGCCCGACGTGCCTCCGGAGAAGCGGCCGTCGGTGATCAGCGCGCAGGCTTTGCCGAGGCCCTTCGACTTCAGGTAGCTGGTCGGGTAGAGCATCTCCTGCATGCCGGGGCCGCCGCGCGGTCCCTCGTAGCGGATTACGACGATGTCGCCGGCCTTGATCTCGTTGCCGAGGATCGCCTTGACCGAGGCGTCCTGGCTTTCGAAAACGCGGGCCGGGCCGGTGAATTTCAGGATCGACTCGTCGACGCCAGCGGTCTTCACGATGCAGCCGTCGAGCGCCAGATTGCCCTTCAGCACGGCAAGGCCGCCATCCTTGGAGAAGGGCGTCTTGGCCGAGCGGATGACGCCCTTCTCACGGTCGAGATCGAGTTCGTCCCAGCGGCGGTCCTGGCTGAAGGCGACCTGGGTCGGCACGCCGCCGGGAGCGGCGAGGAAGAAGTCGCGGACGTTTTCGGCAGAGGTGCGCGAAATATCCCAGTGGTCGAGGGCCTCGCCGAGGGTCGCCGTATGCACCGTCGGCAGGTCGCGATTGATCAGGCCTGCCTGGTCGAGCTGGCCGAGAATGGCCATGATGCCGCCGGCGCGGTGGACGTCCTCCATGTGCACGTCGGACTTGGCCGGCGCCACCTTGCAGAGCACCGGCACCTTGCGCGACAGCCGGTCGATGTCCTCCATGGTGAAGTCGACCTCGCCTTCATGCGCGGCGGCAAGGATATGCAGCACCGTGTTGGTCGAACCGCCCATGGCGATGTCGAGCGCCATGGCGTTCTCGAAGGCGCCCTTGGAGGCGATGCTGCGCGGCAGTGCCGTTTCGTCGTCCTGCTCGTAATAGCGCTGGGCGAGATCGACGACGAGATGGCCGGCCTCCACGAACAGGCGCTTGCGGTCGGCATGGGTGGCCAAGGTCGACCCGTTGCCCGGAAGCGACAGACCCAGCGCCTCGGTCAGGCAGTTCATCGAATTGGCGGTGAACATTCCGGAGCAGGAGCCGCAGGTCGGGCAGGCCGAGCGCTCGATGACCTTGACGTCCTCATCGGAGATCTTGTCGTCGGCGGCCGCGACCATGGCGTCGACCAGATCGAGCGCCTGCGCCTTGCCGGCCAGCACCACCTTGCCGGCCTCCATCGGACCGCCGGAAACGAAGACGGTCGGGATATTGAGGCGCAGCGAGGCCATCAGCATGCCGGGGGTGATCTTGTCGCAGTTGGAGATGCAGACCATGGCGTCGGCGCAATGCGCGTTGACCATGTATTCGACGGAATCGGCGATCAGCTCGCGCGACGGCAGCGAATAGAGCATGCCGTCGTGACCCATCGCGATGCCGTCGTCGACCGCGATGGTATTGAACTCCTTGGCGACGCCGCCAGCCTTCTCGATCTCGCGCGCGACGAGCTGGCCGAGATCCTTCAGATGGACATGGCCCGGCACGAACTGGGTGAAGGAATTGACCACCGCGATGATCGGCTTGCCGAAATCCGAATCCTTCATGCCGGTGGCGCGCCAGAGGCCGCGAGCGCCGGCCATGTTGCGGCCATGGGTGGTGGTGCGGGAACGATAGGCGGGCATTCGATTGTCCTTGCTGGCTGGCCACACCGATGCGCGGCGGGCGGCGCTCGAATTTAGTCGGCAGCGGTTATAGCGGCCATGTCTCGGCATGACCACCATTTTGCGCTGCGACAGCATGCTTCGGCAAATTTGCGCTTTTCAGAAAATTTTTGTTGCCGCTGTCGGATGACGCTTCGCTGAAGCGTCCTTGAGGCAGACGGCATCGAAATGGCACGAAATCGCCACCGAACCGTTTGACAACGAAGCCAACATGAAGCCCGAGGAGCAAGGCATGCAGAAGATCACCACCTTCCTGTGGTTCGACGACCAGGCCGAGGAGGCCATGAACCACTACATCTCCATCTTCAAGAATTCGAAGGTGCTGAGCGTGACGCGCTGGCCCAAAGGCCATCCCCAGGAAGGCCAGGTGCTGGTCGCCTCGTTCGAGCTCGACGGCGTGCAATTCCAAGCCCTCAACGGCGGGCCGCAATACAAGTTCACCGAAGCGATCTCGCTGTCGATCGACTGCAAGACGCAGGAAGAGGTGGATCATTTCTGGACCAGGCTCACCGAAGGCGGCGAACCGGGACGCTGCAGCTGGCTGAAGGACAAGTTCGGGGTTTCCTGGCAGGTCGTGCCGGAGCAACTGCCGCGGCTGCTTCAGGATCCGGACCGCGAGAAAGCCGGCCGCGTGATGTCCGCGATGATGCAGATGGGCAAGATCGAAATCGACAAACTGGAAGCGGCGGCGAAGGGGTGAGCACTTTTTCCTTCTCTCCTTGTGGGAGAAGGTGGATCGGCGCGTCGCGCCGAGACGGATGAGGGGTGTTCCAGCGGAGTGAGGCGTCGGTGTTCCCTGGAACACCCCTCATCCGACCTCGCTTCGCGAGGCCACCTTCCCCCACAAGGGGGGGAAGGGAGAAACACTCACGCCGCTTTGCCGCGCACCTGGTAATCCTTGACCGCGGTGAAGCGGATCGCTTTCCAGCGCTCGGCTTCGTAGTTGAGCGAGAAGGCGTGCTGGGCGAGGAAGACCGGGTCGTTGTCGAGGTCGCGGGCGATGTCGCCGCGATGCGCCTCGATAAAACGCTGGACTTCCGCCTTGTCGTCGGCCGAGATCCAGCGGCAGATCGAGAAACGCGACATCTCGAAATCAACCGGCAGCGTGTATTCGATGTTCAGCCGTTCCTTCAGAACGTCGAGCTGCAGCGCGCCGACGACGCCGACGATGGCCGGCGAGCCGTCCTCGGGTGAGAACAGCTGCACGACGCCTTCCTCGGCCATCTGGTGCAGCGCTTCCTTCAGCTTCTTGGCCTTCATGGCGTCGCCGAGGCGCACGCGGCGCAGGATTTCGGGCGCGAAGTTCGGCACGCCGCGGAACAGGATCTCCTCGCCTTCGGTCAGCGTGTCGCCGATGCGCAGCGTGCCGTGGTTGGGGATGCCGACGACGTCGCCAGCGAAGGCCTCGTCGGCGGTGACGCGGGTGCGGGCGAAGAAGAACTGCGGCGCCGACAGGCTCATCGGCTTACCGGTGCGCACCAGCTTGGCCTTCATGCCGCGCTCAAGCTTGCCCGAGCAGACGCGGACGAAGGCGATGCGGTCGCGGTGGTTCGGATCCATGTTGGCCTGGATCTTGAAGACGAAGGAGGTCATCTTCTCCTCCGTCGCCTCGACCGTTCGCTCGTCGGCTTCCTGGGCGCGCGGCGGCGGGCCGTAGGCGCCGAGCGCCTCGATCAGGTCGCGCACGCCGTAATTGCGCAACGCCGAGCCGAAATAGACCGGCGTCAGGTGGCCTTCGCGAAAGGCTTCCACGTCGAGCGGGCGACAAGCCTCCCGCGCGAGTTCCAGTTCCTCGATGAAGGCTTCGCGCTCGTTTTCGGGCAAAAGGCCGGCGACGCGGTTGGAATCGGGCCCGTTGACCGGCGTGCGCTCCTTTTCCGCGTCGCCCTTGCGCACCGCGTTCAGCGCCAGGTGGTAGGTGCCGGAAAAGGTCCTGCCACGGCCGATCGGCCAGGTGACGGGCGCGGTGTCCAGCGCCAGCTTCTGCTCGATCTCGTCGAGGATTTCGAACGGATCGCGGCTCTCGCGGTCCATCTTGTTGACGAAGGTTATGATCGGAATGTCGCGCAGCCGACAGACCTCGAACAATTTCAGCGTGCGCGGCTCGATGCCCTTGGCGGCGTCGATGACCATGACCGCCGAATCCACCGCCGACAGCGTGCGATACGTGTCGTCGGCGAAATCCTCGTGGCCGGGCGTGTCGAGCAGGTTGAAGACGTTGTCGTCATATTCGAAGGTCATCACCGAGGTAACGACCGAGATGCCGCGCTCGCGCTCGATCTTCATCCAGTCGGACCGGGTCTGGATGCGGTCCTTCTTGGCCTTAACCTCGCCGGCGAGCTGGATGGCGCCGCCGAACAGCAGCAGCTTTTCGGTGAGCGTGGTCTTGCCGGCGTCAGGGTGCGCGATGATCGCGAAGGTGCGGCGGCGCGATACCGCCTGTTCGATGTCTTCTGCCAATTTCTGGAATCCTGTCTGTGGCGCGGGCTTCTAGCAGCGCTTGTCCGGCGTGTCGACGGTTTTGGAGAGACCGGTTCGACCGGCGCAGCAGAGAGACGTGCCGTCGGCAAAAGACCTTGGTCCTCAATTCCACATTCCGTCGCGATCGATCTTGCCGCCGTACCTGGTGACCGACGATATTTCCAAGCGTTTGATACCGATGTCGCGCAACAGGTAGTCCGGCAACTCGTCCAGCCAGGCGCGATCCCTGCGAATGCGGACCATCCGCGCGAGGACGCGCAGGCCGGAACGGCATATTTCGACGGCTGTCGCGAAGAAACGCCCGTTAACGGATGAGCGGGCGACGGGCTTCATTCCCATGCGAAGGGATGGCATGATCATCTTCCTTTTGTTTGAACGAAAGGATCGGGAGGGCCGTGCAGGCCCTCCCGAAGACGCTGCGCGTGTCAGGACCGGTCGTGCTCGCAGCTCACATAAGGGTTCCAGTCGGCGAACATGCCGGCCGGGTTGTGCCGCCAGTGCCAGACATGGAGCTCGTAATACGGGTCCACCGGATGGACTCCCACCGTCGTCTTGCGCTGCAGGGTGCGGCCGAGGAATTCGGGTACACCTTTGCCCTTCCAGTCCTTTTCGAAGACGATGTATTCCATGCCGACGAGCTGCATCGAGCCATCGGCCTCCGGCTCGTAGGTCAGCACATCTGGCTCGCCGAGCACGAGCCTGCCGTCGCCGGCCCGCTCGGGATGGATGAAGTGGACGCCCATCGTTCCGTGCTGGTCATGCGTCGTGCATTCGAACAGTTGCCGATAGCCGTCCGCCTTGGCGACCTCGATGTCGAAATACTTGGCCGCCATCTCCCGAGACCGGTTGAGCACCGGATCGGGCATGTCGTGGGCGACCGCGGTGCCGCAAAACAGCGCGGAGGCGCCGACGGCAAGGACAATTTCGGCAAAGCGCTTCACGATCGATCCTCCCCGTCAGGCTGCGGCGTAAGCCGTCGTCGGATCGAACAGGCGCTTGACCTGCGTGATCTTCGTTGCCGGGAAGCCGCTCATCTTGGCATGACGCTGGATGATCGCCTCGTCCTTGGCGAGATAGACGCAAAAGGTCTTGTCGTCCGCCACGAAGGATTCGACCCACTGGATGTCGGGGCCAAGCTCGGCCAGAACGGCATTTGAGGCCTTGGACGCATCGCGAAGCTGCTCGCGCTCGAAGGTGCCGACCTTGGGAATCTCGCGTTCGATGATGTATTTGTGCATATCATAATCTCCTTGATCTGGGTTCAAATGCCACCGGGCGCCCGACCAGGTCGGTGCCCGTGACATCCCGGGGGCCGCTGAGCTAAACTGCAGCTTGGCCCGCCAGGCAGACGGAGAATTACGAAAGAGGCGGCCAACAGTCCTTACGCCGCCCTTATCTTATTCTGATCCTTTGCCTATTGCCGTTACAGGGATTGCTGCCGATGGGAATTTATTGCTTCGGCGACTTCGAACTCAATGAGGAGTCCCGCGCCCTTCGCCTCGCCGGAAGCGAGATCGAGGTGCAGCCCCTGGTCTTCGATTTCTTCGCCGTCCTGCTGCGCCATAAGGAGCGCGCCTTGAGCAAGGACGAATTGCTTGAGAGGCTGTGGCCCGACGTGACGGTGACCGAGGCTTCGCTGCAGCGCGTCGCGAGCCTTGCCCGCGGCATCCTTCGCCAGGGCGGCATGGAGACGGCGCTGCGCAACCTGCCCCGCTTCGGCTACCGGATTTGCCTCGATCAGCCGGCCGCCTTGCAAACCAGGCCGGCGCCGGCTGATGGGGGCGGCAGGCCCTCGATCCCCGGCCTGCCAATTCTGTCGGCGCGGGCTGCCGTTGCAGCGAGGAAATGGCATGACGCCGCGGCCTCTTTCACGCAGGCGGATGCCGCCGACGAGCTGCTGACGGCCGATCTCGAGGAATGGGCGCTGGCGCTGGAATGCATGGGCCGGCCGGCCGAAGCCATTCCGCTTCTGGCGCGCGCGGTGACGGCTTACGGCGTGGCCGGCGAGCGACTGCGCGCGGCTTCCCCCGCAATCACCCTCGCCAGGATCCATCTCGAGAGAGGCGAGCTTGCCGTCGCCAAGGGCTGGCACAAGCGCGCCGCGCAGTTGATCGATACCGCTTCCGACAGCAGGGAGCACGGTCTCTGGTGCTGGATGGGGGCGCGCATCATGGGCGCGGAAGCCGAGCCGGAACAGGCGCTTGCGCTGGCTGAGCAAGCCTTCGCGGTCGGCAGGCACCTCGACGATCCGGTGGTGGAGTCGCTCGGCCTTATCTATCGCGGCTTCTTCAAGCTGTGTCTCGGTGAAACCAAAGCCGGGCAGGAGGATCAGGACCTTGCCGCCGCGCTCGGCCTGTCCAGCGATGTCGACCCGATCGTCGGCGGGATCCTCTACTGCAACATTCTGTGGGCTTGCCGGAATTTCGGCGACTGGTCGCGCGCCAACCAATGGACGCTCGGCTACGAAGATTGGTGCAGGGGACACGGGCTGGAAGACCTTTCGGGCTCGTGCCGGCTGCATCGCGCCGAAGTGCTCGGCGTTCATGGCACGCTGAAGGAGGCGGAAGCGCTTGTGCGCGCGGCACTCGACCAGCTCGCACTCGACGCGCCCTGGGCGACCGGCGACGCCTTGCGCGTGCTGGGCGACATTCACCTGGCGGCCGGAGAATTCACGGAAGCCGAAACGGCCTACCGCGCATCGCACGCAGCAGGCTGGGATCCGCAGCCCGGACTTGCGCTGCTGCAACTGGAGCAAGGGCAGGCGGAGGCCGCTTTCAGCGCTCTCGAACGTTCCCTGGTGGGCAATGGCTGGCCGACCTTGCAGCGGCGAGGCATGGTCCTCGCCACGCTCGCCAAGGTGGCGGCGCGGACCAATCGGCGCGAGCGGGCGAAGGAGGTGATCGCCGAATTGGAGACCCAGCCGCAGCGCTGGCCGATGGCCTCCATCCAGGCGCTGACCGCGGAAGCCAAAGCGGAGCTTTTCATGCAGGAAGAGCGCCCCGCCGAGGCTGCCCGGGAGCTGCAGATCGCATGCTCGCACTGGAACGAGATCGGCTCGCCGATCAATGTCGCTGACGCCCGGCTGTCGCTCGCGGCGCTGCTCATCAGGATGGGCGATCGTTCCGGCGCTGAGCTGGAGCTCGGCACCGCGCTCGCGATTGCGAAGAAAGTCGACTCTTCACGGCTCATGCGGCGCTGCGACGAGCTGAAGGGCCTGATTGCCGGGGCGCAGGCGGTAGCGGCGGGCAGCGTCTAGCTCTCACTTGAGGTCTGCTCGGCGCGGTGGCATGAGAGGGAAATCTCTCTCAAAGGTCCGGCATGAGCAGCGCAAAGCAAGTCATCGTCATCGGCGCCGGCATCATCGGCGCTTCGATCGCTTGGCATCTTATGAAAGCCGGCGCGCGGGTGACGGTGGTTTCCGAAAGCGGCGCCGGCGGTGTCGCCACGCCGAATTCCTTTGCCTGGATCAATGCAAGCTGGGGCAATCCGGAAACCTATTTCCGGCTGCGCATCCGCGCCATGGCCGAATGGAAACGGCTGGCGAACGACCTGCCCGGCCTGCCGGTCGCGTGGTGCGGCGGCCTGTGCTTCGACCTGCCCGCGGACAGGCTCGAGGCCTATGCGGCCGAGCATTCGTCCTGGGGCTATGGCATCGAACGGGTCGGGCGCGAACAGGCGGCGCGCATCGAGCCCAATTTGGCAGAGCTTCCCGAGTTTGCGCTTTATGTCGCGCAGGAAGGCGTGGCCGAGCCTGTGGCGACCACGAAGGCGCTGCTGGCCGACGCCGAACGGCGCGGCGCGCGGGTCGTCACGGGAACCGTCGACAGGCTGGCGCTGGTCAACGGCAAGGTCACGGGCGTCGTCGCTTCGGGCGAGATCATCGGCGCCGACGAGGTGGTGATCGCAGCGGGCGCCGGCGCTCCGGCGATCGCCACGACTGCAGGCATCAAGCTGCCGATCGAGACCCCGCCCGGCCTGATCGTGCATTCGCGACCGCACCCAAAGCTGCTCAACGGGCTGGTGCTGGCCGACAGACTGCATATGCGCCAAACCGCCGACGGCCGTATCATCGCCGGGTCAGATTTCGGCGGCGGCGATCCGGGCGAGAATCCGGAGGCCGCCGCGCAGGTGCTGTTCGCCGCGACGAAAGCGATGCTGCGCGACGCCAACGGGCTGGAATTCGACTTCCACACGATCGGCTACCGTCCGACGCCGGTCGACGGTTTCCCGATCGTCAGCCGCGCGGAAGGCGTCGGTGGCCTCTATGTCGCCGTCACCCATTCCGGCATCACGCTGGCGCCGGCGATAGGCCTGTTTGCGGCCGGCGAAATCCTCAACGACAAGCGCGATGCGTTGCTTGAACCCTACGCGCTGTCGCGTTTCGCTCAGTAGCCGGGAGGCCGGTGAAACCCTCCGGTGAGCGGCGCAATCGCGGCTGCGATGCCGAGCAGCCGCGCTTCCGACCATTTCCTGCCGACCATTGAAGGCCGATCGGCAAGCCGTCGCGGTCCTGCCCACAAGGGAACGCGAGCGCCGGATGACTGGAATAATTGAACACCGCGCCATAGGCCGGCAGCATCCAGTAGCTCTCTTCCTTGCCATCGATCTTGAGCGGACTGCCCGGCTTGCAGTGCGGGAAGGCCGTGGTCATGGCCACCGGGCAGAGCAAGGCATCGCAGCTGTCAAAGAACCGCTCCCAGGCAAGGATCGACCGGTCGCGGCGGGCAAGCGCGGCGAACCAGCGCGACACCGGCGTCGGCTGCTCCGGCGGTTCCGGCTGCGCGGCTTCCAACATCATGCCGATCAATGCACCGCCTTCGGACAAATCGTCGTGCAGGTCGAGCTTCGGCAATTTCGCGTTCTCCACAACCGCGCCCGCCGAGGCCAGCTTCGCGGCCAGGCTTTCGACGGCGACACGGATTTCGGTGGCAACCGGGAAGCCCGGGAAAGATTCGGCCACGGCGATGCGCAACGACTTGAGTTCGAGTTTCGGCATCGGCTCAACCGGCACGGGCGCCAGGTCGGTGTCCGCGCGGTCCGGTCCGGCAATGATCCGATAGATCAGCGCCAGATCCTCGGTGTTGCGAGCAAGCGGGCCAACACATGACATCAGCCGCACGCTGCGCGGCATGCCGCCGGGATCGGGAAAGGCGCCGGCCAGCGACACGCGATGTTCAGTCGGCTTCAGGCCATAGACGCCGCAGAAAGCAGCGGGCAAGCGTATGGAATCCTGCATGTCAGTGCCGACTTCGAACGGCGTCATGCCTGTCGCGACTGCCGCGGCCGCGCCACCGCTTGAGCCGCCCGCCGTGCGCGACGGATCCCACGGATTGCGAGTGCGCCCGAACAGCGGATTGTCGGACTGCCAGTCGCCCAGCATAGTGGCGACATTGGACTTGCCGACCAGTATGGCGCCGGCTGCTTTAAGCCTTTCAACCACAGGGCTGTCCTGATTGGCCGCGTAGTCGGCGAAGGGTGGAAAGCCGACGGTGGTCCTGATGCCCGCCGTCTCATGCGCATCCTTCAGCGTGAACGGCACCCCATGCAGCGGACCGAGCGTGTCGCCGCGCGCCGTTGCCGCATCGGCCAGCAGGGCACGTGCCCGCGCCTGTTCGCGATCGAAGATGACGACAGCGTTGACCGCCCCGTTGTGCCGGTCGATCTGGGCAAGCCGCGCATCGAGCGCCTCGATCGCCGAAATTTTTCGCTGGGCAATGGCTGCCGCGAGCTCGGCAGTCGAGGAAAACCCGATATCCATGTGCACACTCCGGCTGCTTGCCGCGCTTCGCCTTGAACATGGCGGATGAGGGCGCGGCTTCAAGCCGAATTCAGCATCCGAAGCTCGCGAGCGCTTGATCGAAATTGCGCCAAGTGCCGATTTCCCTCACCCTGCCAGAGCCAACTGGATGGCCGCCGGCGCGAAAGGCTTGATGCTGGTGCTGTCGCGGGTCATGGTGACGAAACTCGACTGTGGAATCTCGTGCCAGGTCCGGCCGTCGCGGTCGAACGGCTCGGAAACGATGCAGCGACCTACTCCCTTGGCGAAGGCGCCGGTATAAAGCGTCGGAGCATGCTCGTCGGTGGCGTAGCGAACGGCGTGCAGCGCCCGACCGTCGCTGAACGCAGCCGTCAGCTTCAGCGACGGTTCGATGCCGGCACCGCGCGCAGCCTCAAGGACGCGACTGGTGGCGCGCGACACCGCACCGTAGGGATCGTCCGAAAGCCCTTCGCCCATCATAAGCTGAAAGAACAGTTCGGAATCCGTGCTGCCTTCGATCTGGTCGAACAACGTATCGGAGAGGGAATTCTCGAGCGCGCGACGGATCTTCTCGAAGCCGCCGATCTGGCCGTTATGCATGAACGACCAGCGGCCCGAAACGAAGGGATGGCAGTTCGCGCGGCTGGTGGCGCCGCCTGTCGAGGCGCGCACATGGGCCAGGAACAGGCCGGATTTTATCTGGCGTCCAAGGCTCCTGAGATTGGTATCGGACCAGGCCGGCAGGACGTCGCGGTAAAGGCCGGGTTCCGGCCGGTCACCGTACCAGGCTACGCCGAAGCCGTCGGCATTGGTCGGCGATTTCGCCTCCTTCGCGCCATGGCTCTGAACGATCAGGGAATGGGAGGGTGCGGCGATGACGTCCTCGAGGAAGATCGCATCGCCGAGATAGGCTGCCCACCTGCACATTGTTTGATTCTCTGTCGATGCGTTTCCGGGCACGCGAATGCATTCGCGGCCCGCCGAGCGCCACGGATGACAGGAGGGAGCCTGGGCGTCCTTACGCCGCGCTTACGTTTTGCTGATCTCTGCCTGAATCCGGCAGCCTGGATCTTGCTTCAGCCGACCAGCGCCAGCGGGGCCGCCGCCGGCGCGAACGGACGGATGCCGGTGCCGCCCCTCGTCATGGTGACGAAGCTCGATGGCGGGATCGCCTGCCACTCGCCGCCGTTGCGGTCGAAGGGCTCGGAGACGATGCAATGGCCCTCGCGCTTCGCGAAGGCGCCGGTATAAAGCGTCGGCGCATGGCCGTCGGTGGCATAGCGGACGGCGTACAGCGCCTCGCCATCCGAAAAGGCCGCCGTCAGTTTCAAAGAGGGCTCGATGCCGGCCCGGCGGGAGGCTTCGATGACGCGACCGGTTGCCCGCGACACCGCGCCCTGCGGGTCGGTCGCCAGTCCCTGGTCGATCATCAAGAGGAAGAAGAGCTCGGAATCGGTGGTGCCCTCGCGCTGATCGAAGACCGCGTCGGAGAGCGTGTTCTCCAGCGCGCGACGGATCCTTTCGAAGCCGCCGATCTGGCCGTTATGCATGAACGACCAGCGGCCCGAGACGAAGGGATGGCAGTTCATGCGGCTGGTGGCGCCGCCGGTCGAAGCGCGCACATGGGCGAGGAACAGGCCCGACTTGATCTGCCGGCAGAGGCTCTTGAGGTTGGGATCGGACCATGCCGGCAGGATGTCGCGGTAGAGTCCAGGCTCGGGCCGGTCGCCATACCAGGCCAGACCAAAGCCGTCGCCATTGGTCGGCGACTTGGCTTCCTGGGCGCAGTGACTCTGGGCGATCAGCGAATGGCAGGGCGCGGTGATGATGTCTTCGAGGAAGACCGCTTCACCAAGATAGGCCGCCCACCGGCACATCGCATTCCACCATCTATCAAGCGCGGTCCAGGAGAGCCTTTGGCTCCTTCACCGCGTGCGAGCCTCTGTTGTGCGTGCGCTCATAGAGCTCGCGAACGATTCGGCTGGCCGTAGTCTCGAACAGAAATGGCAAGAAAGCGTGAACGAGCGCGGCGCCCGCCGCCATCGACAGGCGCGAGCAGAACCAGGCGGCGAAAGCCATATGGCCGAAATAGGTCTCGCCGACCTTCTCCGGGTGAGCCGTGAACAGTGCCGTAAACCGTGTCGTCATGGTGATCCCTCCTGCCGGGATGAGTCCCGATAATGAGTATCGTGCCATACGGCTTTGGTTCATTGGTCCCAAATGGTCCTTGCTTTTCGATGTTTTGTGGGACATTCATCCCAACATGGCGACGGAAATCGATGAGATTGATCGAAGATTGCTGGCTGAGCTGCAACGCGACGGCACTCTGTCGGTCGACCAGCTGTCGGAGCGGGTGGCGCTTTCGCGCAATGCCTGTTGGCGGCGTGTCAAGCGGCTGGAGGAAGATGGCGTCATCACCGGCCGCGTCGCGCTGGTTGATGCCGACAAGCTCGGGCTTGGGCTGTCCGTCTTCATTCTGGTCCGCACCTCCAACCATGACCCGGACTGGTTGCAGAAATTCCGCGCGGCGGTTACCGGCTTTGCCGAGATCACCGGCGTCTACCGCATGTCGGGCGACCTCGACTATGTGCTGAGGGCCCGCGTCGCCGACGTGAAGGCCTATGACCGCCTCTACCAGCGGCTGATCGCCAAAGTGGCGCTGTCGGACGTCTCGGCCTCCTTCGTCATGGAGGAGATCAAGGAGACGACCGTGGTGCCGGTGGAACTGCGCTAGATAGGCCGAGGCCTCCGCGACTTCGTCATCCACGGGCGGAGCGGGAGCGAAGCGGACGCGGAGACCCGAGGATCCATTCCGTTACCTCGATCAGAGACTGCGGCGGAGCAGAATTCTGCACCGTTGCGACGCTTTGAGGTCACGGAATGGATCCTCGGGTCTGCGCCGCGTCGCTTCGCTCCTTGCTCCGCCCGTGGATGACGAAGTGACGAGTGTTTTCGCCAATCGCCAAAGTAGCCGCGAGGCCATAGTCACGCCAGAAAGAAAGCCGTTGATAGTATGGCGGGCGAGTTGACCGAATCGCCGCACGCGCCGATAGGATCGATTTCATGCGCACGGCTGTCCATTCTTCCTCCGTCATCGGCCCCACCGTCGGTTTCGTCAGGCTTCCGCATGGCGAAGGCCTGCCTCTACCTGCCTATGAGAGCTCAGGCGCCGCCGGCATGGATTTGCGCGCCGCGGTGCCGGAGGACCGGCCGCTGCTCATCCTGCCAGGAAAACGCGCGCTGGTGCCGACCGGGCTCGTCCTGGAAATCCCGGAAGGCATGGAGGGCCAGGTGCGGCCACGCTCGGGCCTTGCCTTCAAGCATGGGCTCACCGTCCTCAATACGCCCGGCACCGTCGACAGCGACTATCGCGGCGAGGTGAAGGTGCTGCTGGTCAATCTCGGCGACGAGGATTTCTCGGTGACGCGCGGCATGCGCATTGCCCAGCTCGTTTTCGCGGCCGTGACCCAGGTTGCGGTCGAGGAAAGAGCATTGGCCGGCGGCACGGCGCGCGGCACGGACGGCTTCGGGTCGACCGGCACCGCTTGAATGGCAATCCCCAAGCTCGTTATCTTCGACTGCGACGGTGTCCTGGTCGACACTGAGAACCTTGCCAACAGGCGCCTCGCCGAATGGCTGACCGTCGCCGGGTTTACGACCACCTTCGAATATTGCCGCAAGAACTTCTCCGGTCGCAGCATGGCCTCGGTGCAGAAGGAGATCGAAGAGACGACCGAGGTGCGGCTCGGCGCCGACTTCGTCGAGCGCTGGAATGCCGGCCTGCCGGACCTTTTTTCGCACGGGGTCGAAGCAATCCCCTATGTGCGCGACTTCATCGATAAGGTGCGGGCCGCGGGCATCGCCTATTGCGTCGCCTCCTCGGCGCGGGTCGCGAAGATGCACATCACGCTCGGCCAGACCGGGCTGCTGCCGCTGTTCGAGCATGCGATGTTCTCGTCCACCATGGTCAGCCGAGGCAAGCCGTTCCCGGATCTCTTTCTGCATGCGGCAAGGACGATGGGCTTCGCGCCGGCCGACTGCATCGTCATCGAGGACAGCGTCGCCGGTACCCAAGCCGGCATTGCCGCCGGCATGCGGGTGTTCTCCTATTACGCCGATCCGCTCTCCGATCGCGATGGCCTGGCGGCGGCCGGCGGCATATTGTTCGACGACATGCGCGACCTTGCCGGGCTCGTGCCGATCCGCTGATCGCACCCGGCTGCGCATCGCAACGCGCCGTGCTAGCGTGAGCGCATCCGAGGGGGCGCGGCCGGTGATTTCCACCTTATGCCGTTTCATGTTTGCATGCCTGCTGCTGCCATGCGTGTGCGCGGCCGCGATGGCGCAGGCCGTCAGCTTTCCGGAACTGAACAGCGCCGTTCCCGGGCACCAGGACGTCACCTATTTCGACCTCGCCAAAATGATCGTGCCTGATCTCAAGCCCGGCGACGACGGCTTCTACACAGGCGGCGCGCCGATCGAGATGCGCGACATCCTCGGCGGCGACGACGGCGGATCGCCGCCCGAGGCCGTCAACCTGCCGAATGCGGCGGTGCTGGCCATCAAGGCCGGCGGCAAGGACCGGCTGACGATGCTTCTCGACCTCGGCCATGCGCAGGACAGCGCCGAAGGGTTTGCCGCGCTGGCGCTCTACGATCTCACCGGCAAGCCGAAGCTGCTCGACGCCGTCAATGTCGGAACCGACCGGAGCACCTATTTTCGCGATCCAGGAAAACTCCCGATCAGTGCGGGCGACGACGCGCTCATCACCATGAGCACACATTTCAATTCGAACCAGGGCTATGTCGGCACGATCCTGATCCTCGTCCGCGACGACGGCTTCGAGCCTATCGACCAGATCAACACGTTCGACGAGAATGTCTGCGCCTACAAGCGCACGCAGGACCTGACCTTCCGGACGCTCGGCGGCGACAAACCCTACGCCGCGATCAAGGTGACGGTGACCGATGCCACCAAGCCGAGCGGCGAAAGCTGCGAGGAGCCGGCGCCCAAGGCGGTCTCGCACGACATTTCCGTCACCTATCGCTGGAATAAAGCCAGATCGCGTTACGCAAGGAATTCCGACGCCTTCGAGAAATTGTCAGCAGAAAACGCCAAACGTTTCTGAGCCGGAAGCATTCGTTTGCCCGGTTCAAGCGGCCGCTATAAATTCCCCGCACGACCCAACTCATGATTGAGGACCCTGCCATGGACAAGGGCAAGATTTTTCGAGATCTGCACGCCTCCACCTTCGTCATGCCCAATCCCTGGGACATAGGCACGACAAAGCTTCTTTCTTCGTTCGGCTTCAAGGCGCTGGCGACGACCAGCGCCGGCTTCGCCTTCTCGCGCGGCCTGCCGGACGGCGCCGTGACCTTCGAAGCCATGATCCATCATTGCCGCGAGGTGACGGCCGCGACGGAGCTGCCGGTTTCGGCCGATCTGGAGCGCGGCAAGGGGGACAGCCCAGAACAGGCGGCCGAAACCATCTTCGCGGCCGAAGCCGCCGGTCTCGCCGGCTGCTCGATCGAGGACCACACCGGCGACCCTGGCAATCCGATCTACGATTTCTCGCTGGCGACGGAGCGCGTCGCTGCCGCTGTCGAGGCGGCCCGGGCGCTCAAGCATGATTTCGTCTTCACCGCGCGGGCCGAGAATTTCCTGTGGGGCAAGACAGACCTCGACGACACCATCAAGCGGCTTCAGGCTTTCGAGAAAGCCGGCGCGGACGTGCTCTATGCGCCGGGCATCGGCGACGTCGAAATGGTGCGCACGATCTGCTCGTCGGTGAGCCGGCCGGTCAATGTGATGGCCCGACCCGGCTTCACCATTGCCGACCTTGCCATGGCCGGAGCCAAGCGCATCTCGCTCGGACCGTGGCTGACCAATTTCGCCTATGGCATGCTGGAGACGGCGGCGCGCGAAATCCAGCAGGACGGCACCTTCGGCTTCGCCCGGGCGGCGATGCCGTTCGGCAAGCTGCAGGCGCTGTTCCGCGGCGGCACCGATTAAAGCAGTTCCCGCGCCGAAACCGCCTTGTGCAGATGCACCATCATGGCAGCCGCGAAAAGCGGCGTCAGAAGGTTGAGCAGCGGCACGGCAAGAAACATGGCGATGACCAGTCCGGCCAGGAACACCGTGCCGGCATGTTTGCGGCGCAACGCCTTGGCCTCTGGCTCGGGACGAAACCGCATGGCGGCGAATTCGAAGAATTCGCGGCCCAGCAGATAGCCGTTGACGATGAAGAAGGCGGCAATGTTGATGCCCGGCACCAGCGCCAGCAACAGCGCGACGATGTTGCCGAGGACGACCACGCCGAAGAATTTGACGGCTAGCGCAAGCGAATGCAGCGCCGGCACGGCGCGGCCGGGCGGATCGTTGGGGTAGTCGGTACGTTCGACCACTTCCGCGACGTCGTCGAGGAACAGGCCGGCGACGATTGCGGTCACCGGCGCGATGAGCAAGGCTAACCCCACAGCCAGAACGATGCCGGCAATGATGCCGCCCAGCCACCCGGCCCAGGACGGCAGGCCTGGAAGCAGCGTTTGCAGCCATGGCCAGGCCAGCCATTCGAGCAGGCTCTCCAAACCGACCCAGAGCGCCAGCAGAGCGAGCAGCGTTAGCCCCAGCGTCTTTAGAAAGACGGAGCGGAATTCGGGAGAGAACAACCGGCTGGCGGCGGCGCGGGCGGCGTCGAGGATCACAGCGTCTTCAACCCCTCATCGAAAAAGACGCTTCGCAGATAAGCAGGCTGGATGCCAGGCGCAACTATTGCGCAAGCCTGGCCCGCCTGGCCGGAATGGTCATCGCCGCGACGCCGGCGACGACGAAGGCCATGCCGAGCCAGGCCGCCGGTCCGAGGCTTTCGCCGAGGAAGACGGCGCCGATGCCGACGCCGATCGGCACGCGCAGATAGGCCTGCGAGGTGGTGCCGACCGAGCCCAGCGTGTGGATGAGGCGAAAATAGATGACGAAGGCCAGCGCCGTCGAGAAGACCGACAGGCCGAGCAGGGCCAGGATCGATGCGCCCGACGGCGCAAGCGTCCATGGCCGGTCGACAACCAGGCTCAGCGGCACAAGGATGGCGGCGCCGCAAAGCATCGAACCCGCGGCGGGTATCATCGGATCGAGGCCCTTGAAGCCGCGGCCGAAGATCGCCGCGCCGGCATAGGAGACCGTCGCGATGACGATCGCAAGCTGCGCCCACAATTGATGGCCAAGCCCGCCAAGCGCCTGCGTGCCGATGATGAGACAGATGCCGACGATGCCGGCGCCGACGCCGAGCAGCTTGCGCGCCGTTACGGGCTCATGGCGCGTGATCAATGCCGTCAGCAGGAAGGTGAAGATCGGCGACGTCGAATTGAGGATGGTGGCGAGGCCGGCATCGACCGAGCGCTCGGCGGCGGCGATCAGCGTGAACGGCACGACGCTGTTGAGACAGGCCTGGAAGGCGAACCGGCGCCATACTGCCGCGTCGGCCGGCATGGCAAGGCCGCGCCAGCGGATGATGGTGAAGAGAATGCCCCCGGCGATCAAGGTCCGGGCGGCGATGAAGGTCACAGGCGGGATCGTCTCGACGCCGATCTTGATGAATGTGTAGGAAGCGCCCCACAGCACCGCCAGGACGCCGAGCAGCGCCAGCTCGGTGGACATTTCGCTCTTCTCGGACATTTCTGCGCCTTCCATTGCGGGAACGATCCGCTTTGTTGTTACGCACTTCCGGACGGCAAACCGCCACCCACTTTTCCTGGAATTGCTTCTAGCCCATGGCGGCGCGAAAATGTTTCGATCGCCGCGAAACCATAGCGGCGAAGGCCGCGGTCGATATGGGCAGTTCGACACGAACGCTGCCGCAGCCGGCGCTTCGCAAACAATGGCGATTTTCGGGGTAGGCAAAGCAATGCCAAGTCGCTAGACCCGCGCCCGGCCGGCATGCCAGATAGCCGGGCAGCCCTTGGCGGAGATTTTGATGCCGGAATATGACGTGCTTTGCATCGGCAATGCCATTGTCGACATCATCGCGCAGTGCGACGAAGCTTTTCTCGAGACCAACGGCATCATCAAGGGCGCGATGAACCTCATCGACGCCAAGCGCGCCGAACTGCTCTATAGCCGCATGGGCCCGGCGATCGAGGCTTCCGGCGGCAGCGCCGGCAACACCGCGGCCGGCGTCGCCAGCCTCGGCGGACGGGCCGCCTTCTTCGGCAAGGTGTCGAACGACGCGCTGGGCGAGATCTACACCCATGACATCCACGCCCAGGGCGTGGCCTTCGATACCGCACCGCTCAAGGGCGAGCCGCCGACGGCGCGCTCGATGATCTTCGTCACGCCCGACGGCGAGCGTTCGATGAACACCTATCTCGGCGCCTGCGTCGAGCTTGGCCCCGAGGATGTCGAGGCCGACAAAGCCGCCGGCGCCAAGGTGACTTATTTCGAAGGCTATCTGTGGGATCCGCCGCGCGCCAAGGAGGCCATCCGGCAGACGGCGAAGCTGGCGCATGCGGCGGGCCGCGAAGTGTCGATGACGCTGTCGGATTCCTTCTGCGTCGACCGCTACCGCGACGAGTTTCTCGAGCTGATGCGTTCGGGCATCGTCGACATCGTCTTTGCCAACAGCCACGAGATCAAGTCGCTCTACCAGACCGCCTCCTTCGAGGAGGCGCTCGCCGCCATCCGCAAGGATTGCAGGATAGCCGCCGTCACCCGTTCTGAAAAAGGTTCGGTCATCGTGCGCGGCGACGAGACCGTCATCATCCAGGCGACGAAGATCAAGGAACTGGTCGACACGACCGGAGCCGGCGATCTCTACGCTGCCGGCTTCCTTTACGGTTACACGACCGGCCGCAGCCTCAAGGACTGCGGCGATCTCGGCTCGCTGTCGGCCGGGCTGGTGATCCAGCAGATCGGCCCGCGCCCGCGCCAGAATCTGCGTCGCGAGGCAGAGCAAGTGGGGCTTCTTTAGAGCTGCCCAATAAGTACCGTCGCGTCACCGCCAACAGGGTCAAAACCGGCTTGTCTGTCGCGCCCCTGTCATAGAGCGCTCCTACACGCAAACTGAGGCGTACTGTGACTGACATTGCGGCACGCTAAACCAGGGGTGTGAAGATGCATGCCAGCAACCTGCCGGGCCGCGGCGTTCGTTGCCGCCGCAGTTTTTGCTTTCCGCAATAAGAATTTCAGCATCGGCCGGCGCCTGGGAGGAGCGCGGACCGCAAGACAGATTCATGACCAGATTCCAGAACTCGTCCGACGGGATTTCACAAGAGGCATTGGCAGGCCTGGTCGCCGAGGCGGTGCAGCAGGCGCTGACGCAGCAGGGCGTCCTGCTTGACACCGAGGCGCTGACTTCAGCCGGCAAGATTGCCGGCCATGTGGCCGCTGCCCTTCCCTTCCTGCCATCTGCGCAGCGCCTTGCAATCGATTCCTTCAAGGGCGATTGGACCGGCCTTGCCTCCGATTTTCTCCGCGAAATTGCGGAAAAGATAGCGAGCGGGGATTCGACCCTCCCCGACCGCAGCTTCGAGCCCCCGCCGAAACCGGAAGCAGGAAGGCCGATTGCACCGCATATCGCCGAGCGCGCCGCGGATCTCCAGTCGATGCTGATCGAGGATTGGGCCGGCGAAGTCGCCGGCTCCACCTATCTCGAGGACAAGCTCCGTATCCCGCGGTCGACGCTGCATCGCTGGCAAAGGCGCGGCGAGGTCATTGCGCTGCGCAAGGGCGGCCGCAAACATGTCTTCCCATTAGCCCAATTCGTCGACGGCAGGCCGGTTCCCGGGATCAGCGACGTGCTTTCGGCGATCGCCAATCCGAGACTTGCCTGGTTTTGGCTGACCCGACCCTCGCCCGAGCTCGACGGTCGGATCCCCATCGAGATGTTACGGGAAGACATGGTCGAGGACGTGCTCCGCGCGACACGTACTCTATCCTGACTCCTGTTTCGCGGAGTCGATTCTATGCTTATCTGGATTTTTAGAAAACTTGTCCGGCAAATCGCTTGTCATAAAACTGTAATAATTGGCACATTTGGCACATTGTGCAGGTTACCTGACGTTCCGATTGTACTTATTGTTCAGAATGTTCCATCTTTGCATTTATGTGACGTGATATTTGCGCAACAAGACTTCTACAAGAGTTCAAAAAGCTGCCTTTCCGACACAACCCCTGTTGTGTGAGGCCAACGATTAGGCCATGTCCAAGGCGAAGAAGCGGCGCCGGTGCGCGTGCTTTTTCAACGATGGGGACGGGGGTGGCAAAGCCGAACGGCACGTCAGGCCTGTCTTGAACCTTTGACTGGAGATTCAAGAAAATGAACATCAAGAGCCTTCTACTCGGCTCCGCTGCGGCTCTGATCGCAGTTTCGGGCGCCCGCGCCGCCGACGCGGTCACCGTCGCCGAGCCGGAACCGGCCGAATACGTGAAGATCTGCGACGTCTATGGCGCCGGCTATTTCTACATCCCCGGCACCGAGACCTGCCTGCGCGTCGGCGGCTACATCCGCTATGACGCCGGCTTCGGCGACGTCGGCACTTTCGACGGCCGCAAGACCACCGACGTTCAGGACGGCGACTCGCAGAACAGCTGGAACAAGAACGCCCGTTTTAACCTGAAGACTTGGACCGGCCAGGAGACCGAGCTCGGCACGTTGAAGACCTATACCGAGACGCGTTTCAACTTCAAGAATGGTGGCCCGACGAGCACGCCAACGCTGAACTTCGCTTGGATCCAGCTGGGCGGGCTGCGCGTCGGCAAGGACGAGACGCCTTATGACTCGTTCATCGGCTATGCCGGCAACGTCATCCAGGACACGACCATCCCGTACGGCATAAAGGACACCAATGTCGTCAGCTACTACTTCGATGCTGGCAGCGGCTTCTCGGGCGTGATCTCCCTTGAAGAAGGATCGGACGTTACAGGTCTTGCTACCGGCACGGGTACGGGCGTTATCGCAGGCACGATCGACAGCTACGTTCCGCATGTCGTCGGCGGTCTGAAGTATAAGGGCGACTGGGGTGCGATCACCGGCGTCGTTGCCTATGACAGCAACTACGAAGAAGTGGCCGGCAAGGTTCGCCTGGATGTCAATGTCACCAAGGAACTGACGCTGTTCATCATGGGCGGCTACGGTACGGACGATAACTTCCGCGACGCGGGTAACGCCATCAACACCCATGGCCGCGGCTTCTACAAGCCGTGGGGCGGCAACTGGGCTGTCTGGGGTGGCGGCACCTACAAGTTCGACGCCAAGACTTCGTTCAACCTCCAGGCTTCGGCTGACGACGACAAGAACTACGCCGTGGCTGCGAACATCGCCTACAGCATCGTTCCGGGCTTCACGATCACAGGCGAAGTTGATTGGGACCATTTCGGCAGGTTTGACGATGGGATCGGTGACACCAATGTCGTCGACTGGACCAAGGCCGACAAGAAGAACAGCGTCGGCGGCATCGTTCGCTTCCAGCGCAATTTCTGATCGGACTGGCGATCTCAGGGAAGGCTCGCGGCATCGCCGCGGGCCTTTTCCAATTCCAAACGTTGGCGATGTGGGCAAACGCCTCGTCAGCAAACGCCTTCGTCAGTTGCCCGCCGTATAAGCTGCAATTGCCGCCATATTGACGATGTCGCTGTCTTTGGCATTCAGCGACACAATCTGCACCGGCTTGTTGAGGCCGACCAGCAGCGGGCCGATGACGGTCGAGCCGCCGAGCTCCTGCAGCATCTTGGTCGAGATCGAGGCCGAGTGGAATGCCGGCATCACCAGCACATTGGCCGGTCCCGTCAGGCGAATGAAAGGATACTGCGCCATGGCGCGCGGGTTCAGCGCCACGTCGGCGGCCATCTCACCGTCATACTCGAAATCGACGCGGCGCTTGTCGAGGATGCGCACCGCTTCCTGCACGCGCTCGGAACGCTCGCCCTGCGGATGGCCGAAGGTGGAATAGGCGAGCATGGCGAGCCTTGGCTCGTAGCCCATGCGGCGGGCAAAACCGGCCGCCTCCTCGGCGATGTCCGCGATCTGCTCGGCGTTCGGCATGTCGTGCACGGCGGTGTCGGCGACCAACACGGTGCGGCCGCGCGCCAGCACGATCGAGACGCCGATGACGCGGTGGCCCGGCTTGGCGTCAATGATGCGGCGCACGTCGTCGAGCGCGGTGGAATAGTTGCGAGTCACACCCGTGACGATGCCGTCGGCGTCGCCCAGCGCCACCATGCAGGCGGCGAAATGGTTGCGGTCGTTGTTGATCAGCCGCTGGCAGTCGCGGAACAGGAAACCCTTCCGCTGCATGCGCTCGTAGAGATAGTCGGTGTAGATGCCGTTGCGGCGCGACAGCCTGGCGTTGATGATCTCGATGCCCGGCTTGTTGAGGTCGATGCCGGCATTGCGGGCATTGTCCTTGATGACGTCGTCGCGACCGAGCAGGATCGCCGTGCCGAGCCTCTGGTTCACGTAGGAGACGGCGGCGCGCATCACCTGCTCCTCCTCGCCCTCGGCAAAGACGATGCGCTTGGGCTGGCGGCGCACACGGTCGTAGATGCGCTGCAAGGTCGAGGCGATCGGGTCACGGCGCGCGGACAGTTCCTGCGCATAGCGGTCGAGATCGAGGATCGGCTTGCGGGCGACGCCGGATTCCATCGCCGCCTTGGCCACCGCCAGCGGGATCGCCGAGATCAGGCGCGGATCGAATGGCACCGGAATGATGTAGTTGGGGCCGAATTTCGGCCGGTTGCCCTGATAGGCGGCGGCGACGTCGTCCGGCACGTCCTGGCGCGCCAGCTCGGCAAGCCCCCTGGCGGCCGCGATCTTCATCTCGTCGTTGATGGTGGTGGCGCGCACATCCAGCGCGCCGCGGAAGATATAGGGGAAGCCCAGAACATTGTTGACCTGGTTTGGGTAGTCGGAGCGGCCGGTGGCCATGATGGCGTCGGTGCGGATCTCGGCCACTTCCTCCGGCGTGATCTCCGGATCGGGATTGGCCATGGCGAAGATGATCGGGTTCTTGGCCATCGACTGCACCATGGCAGTGGTGAGCGCGCCCTTGGCAGACAGGCCGAGGAAAACGTCTGCGCCGTCCAGCGCTTCGGCCAGGCTGCGCGCCTCGGTCTTGACCGCATGCGCCGACTTCCACTGGTTCATGCCTTCGGTGCGGCCCTGGAAGACCACGCCCTTGGTGTCGCATAGGATGATATTTTCGGGCGAAAAACCCATCGCCTTCATCAATTCGATGCAGGCGATGCCGGCGGCGCCGGCGCCGTTGCAGACCATCTTCGTGGTCTTCATGTCGCGGCCGGTGATCTCCAGCGCGTTGATCAGCCCGGCGGCCGAGATGATGGCCGTGCCATGCTGATCGTCATGGAAGACGGGAATGTCCATCAGCTCGCGCAGCCGCTGCTCGATGATGAAGCACTCGGGCGCCTTGATATCCTCGAGATTGATGCCGCCGAAGGACGGCCCGAGGAAGCGCACGCAATTGATGAACTCGTCGGCGTCCTCGGTCGCCACTTCGAGGTCGATCGAATCGACATCGGCGAAGCGCTTGAACAGCACCGCCTTGCCTTCCATCACCGGCTTCGAGGCCAGCGCGCCGAGATTGCCGAGGCCGAGGATGGCGGTGCCGTTGGAGATGACGGCGACCATGTTGCCGCGCGTCGTATAGTCGAAGGCGCGGCTCGGATCCTCGGCGATGGCGCGCACGGGAACGGCGACGCCCGGCGAATAGGCGAGGCTCAGATCGCGTTGCGTCGCCATAGGCTTGGTGGCGACGATCTCCAGCTTGCCGGGTCGTCCCATGGCGTGGAACTCCAGCGCCTCCTCGGGACTGACGGAGGGGCCGCTGCTTTCCGTTTTCCTGGCCATGTTGCTGACGCTTCTCCCACCATTTCGCGCTCTTGCGGCGCATTGTTTTGAATTACCCGCTTAAGGCTACACGCCGCCGCTGTAAACCGCCAAGCGATCCAGCGATTTTGTTCCTCCGTCGGCGCAGATAAGCGGTCAAATCTTGCCCGATGAGATCGCGGCAATCTCGCGCAGGTGCTCGCGTACCGGGGCCCACCGCGTCAGCCCCGAGGTGCCGGCGAACGGCCATTCGGAGAAAGGCGGATCGTTGCTTCCCATGCGCTGCTTAAGCGCCGAGAGATAGGCCATCAGTTCCAGCCGTTGCGCCCTCACCCTTTCCAGCGTGCGGCCACGAATCTCCTCGCGCGGGATGGCGCGGTCGCGAAGTCGCTCGACCGCGCGGCGGATTGCGGCCGGCTCCGGCTCGGCGATAACGCAGTAGTCCGGATCGAAATAGACGTCGCGGCCGCCGATGCTCGGCGTCGAGACGATCGGCAGGCCGGCCAGCAGATACTCCATGCTGGAATACATCGCCCCTTCCACCGCCGACAGGCAGAGCCCGACCGCGGCCCGGTTGTAGACGCGGTTGACCTCGTAAGGCGGCATCCGCCCGGGCAGGCCGTCAACGAGGGGATTGGCGATGCTGTGAAGCGGCGATTGCGCCTGCAGCCGGCGGATGAAGGCGCGGTCGCCGGCCGGCGGCAATTCGCCGATCGAGGATGTCACATGGACCAGTCTTTCGATCTCGAAGGCGAGGTGGTGCCGCTTGGTGTGCGAGATGCGGCCATTGTAGACGGCATCGTACTCGACCGGCACGTCCGGCAGCGGCCGGAAGACGTCTTCCGAAATCATCCGATTGTGATTGGAGAAGATCGCTGTGCCGCCAACGCCTGCAATCAGACGGCGCTCTTCCTCTGTGTTGCAGAGGAAGATCAGGTCATGGTTGGGGCAGACCGCGGCGAACCACGCGAGATCCTTGCGTATCTGCTCGACGACGGCAGGCCTCTCCAGCGTCCAGTTCGGCATCAGAAGGAAGGTCGCGCGTGCTGGCACCATGCGCCGGCAGAGGGCAGCGAGAGCGTAAAGCGGGCGCCGGCCGCCGACAGGTATGTAGAGGATCAACGGATCGCGACTGAAGATATGGACGGGTATGTCGATGCCGCCGTCGAGGCCGGAGAGCGGCCCGCGCGTCGGCAGGATGAAGGGAAACCGTGTCCGCACCCACGCCTTGACTTTGGTTCTGGTGCGGTTGGCGCGGTTGGTGGCAAGAAGCCGCACACGCCTGAGCGGCGAGCCGACCGGGCCGACCATCTCCTCGAACGTCTCGTGTCCGTCCTTCTTCATTGCCCGCTATCTTCTCCTGATCCCGAACGATCCATATGTCGGCCGCCGGCATGAGGCAACACGCCCTACGCGTCCGTCCTGCCGATGGTGGCAACGGCCCACTCGTCCCCCGTTTTTGCAACCGCCGGCATTAAACCGCCCGCTCACATCTGCTAGCGTGCCGGGATGGATATGCGAACCCCGGAAGAACACAACGCCACGGCGGCACCGGCACCGTTTGTCACGGCCGGCGTCACGCCGATGATGGAGCAATTCATCGAGATCAAGGCGGCGAACCCGGATTCGCTGCTGTTCTACCGCATGGGCGATTTCTACGAGCTGTTCTTCGACGACGCGGAGAAGGCGAGCCAGGCGCTCGGCATCGTCTTGACCAAGCGGGGCAAGCACCAGGGCAATGACATCCCGATGTGTGGCGTGCCGGTGCATGCGGCGGACGACTATCTGCAGAAGCTGATCGCGCAAGGCTTTCGCGTTGCCGTGTGCGAGCAGATCGAGGACCCGGCCGAAGCCAAGAAACGCGGCTCCAAATCGGTGGTGCGCCGCGACGTGGTGCGGCTGGTCACGCCAGGCACCATCACCGAGGACAAGCTGCTCGCGCCCTCGGAATCGAGCTTCCTGATGGCGCTTGGCCGCGTGAAGGGAGGCGCGACCAGCCAAGCCGGCTTCGCGCTGGCCTGGATCGACATTTCGACAGGCGCCTTCCGCGTTGCCGAGACGAACGTCGAGCGGCTGCTTGCTGACATCTTCCGCGTCGACCCGCGCGAGCTGATCGTCGCCGAGCCGGTTTTCCATGATCCGGAGCTCAGGCCCGTGTTCGACGTGCTGGGCCGCGTCGCCAATCCGCAGCCGCCGTCGCTGTTCGATTCGGCCTCGGCCACCGGACGCATCGCGCGCTTCTTCGAGGTTGCGACGCCGGACAGTTTCGGCACCTTCTCACGCGCCGAGCTGTCGGCGATCTCGGGCGCCATCGCCTATGTCGAAAAAACGCAGAAAGCGGAGCGGCCGCCGCTGTCGCGGCCCGAGCGCGAGGAGCAGGGCTCGACGCTGTTCATCGATCCGGCGACGCGCGCCAATCTGGAACTGCTGCGTACGCTGTCCGGCAGCCGCGACGGCTCGCTGTTCAAGGCGATCGACCGCACTGTGACGGGGGGCGGCGCGCGACTGCTCGCCGACCGGCTGATGGCGCCATTGACCGATCCAACAGCAATCGCGGCCAGGCTGGATTCGGTGTCGTTCTTCCGTTCCGAGATGCGGCTCTGCCAGGGCCTGCGGGCGAGCCTCAAAAGCGTCGCCGACATGCCGCGCGCGCTGTCCAGGCTGGCGCTCAACCGCGGCGGACCGCGCGACCTGGGCGCGCTGCGCGCCGGCTTCGAGGCGGCCGGCGCGATCGCCGAATTGTTCGCGGCGGCCGATCTGCCCGCCGAGCTCGCTGCGGCATTGGCCGCGATCAAGGCCTTGCCCGAGGCGCTTGCCCGCCACCTCAGCGAAGCGCTCGACGACGAGCTGCCGCTGATCAAGCGCGACGGCGGCTTCGTGCGGTCGAGCTACAATGCCGAGCTCGACGAGATGCGGGCGCTGCGCGACGAATCGCGAAAGGTGATCGCCGGGCTGGAGCGCTCGCTGATCGAAGAGACCGGCATCCGCTCGCTGAAGATCCGGCACAACAATGTGCTCGGCTATTACATCGAGGTGACGGCCAATCACCATTCGATCATGACCGGCAACGATGCCGCCAAGGCGCGCTTCATTCATCGCCAGACCATGGCCAACGCCATGCGCTTCACCACGACCGAGCTGGCGGAGCTGGAATCGAAGATCGCCAACGCCGCCGACCGGGCGCTGAGCATCGAGCTCGCCGCTTTCGACCGGCTGACCGCGGAAGTGGTGGGCGAGGCCGAACGGATCCGCGCCGGCGCCGACGCGCTTGCGGCTCTGGATGTTTCGTCGGCGCTGGCATTGCTTTCCGAAAGCGAGGGCTGGTGCCGGCCGCTGGTGGATTCGAGCCTCGCCTTCGAAATTGCCGGCGGGCGCCACCCTGTGGTCGAACAGGCGCTCAGGCGTTCCGGCGATGGCCCGTTCGTCGCCAATGATTGCGACCTGTCGCCTCAGGGCGGCGCCAAGGCCGGCGCGATCTGGCTGCTCACAGGCCCGAATATGGGCGGCAAATCGACGTTCCTCAGGCAGAACGCGCTGATAGCCATCCTTGCCCAGACCGGTTCCTTCGTGCCGGCGCAAAGCGCCCATATCGGCGTGGTCGACCGGCTGTTCTCGCGCGTCGGCGCCTCGGACGACCTGGCGCGCGGCCGCTCGACCTTCATGGTCGAGATGGTCGAGACGGCGGCGATCCTCAACCAGGCCGGCGAGCGGGCGCTGGTCATCCTCGACGAGATCGGCCGCGGCACGGCAACTTTCGACGGCCTGTCGATCGCCTGGGCGGCGGTCGAATATCTGCATGAGAAGAACCGCTGCCGGGCGATTTTTGCCACGCATTTCCATGAGATGACGGCGCTGGCGGGCAAGCTCCCCCGACTTCACAACGTCACCATGCGGGTGAAGGAATGGGAAGGCGACGTCGTCTTTCTGCACGAGGTCGGCAAGGGCGCGGCCGACCGCTCCTACGGCGTACAGGTGGCGCGGCTCGCCGGCCTGCCGGAAGCCGTCGTCGCCCGCGCCAAGGAAGTGCTGCACCAGCTCGAAGAGGGCGAAGTCTCGGGCAAGACCAATCGGCTGGTCGACGATCTGCCGCTGTTTTCGGTGGCGGTGAAACGCGAAGCGCCGAAACCCGCCAAAAGCGATGCGCTGGGCGAAGCGCTCGGCGCGATCAATCCGGACGAGATGACGCCGCGCGAGGCGCTGGAGGCGCTCTACCGGCTGAAGGGGCTGGCAACGAAGCAGTAGAACCAGGCGTGGCCTTGACTGATTGTACCGGTCGGTACAATGTCGGTTATCGACGATTGGAACCGACAGGAGATTTCATGAGCCGTCCGCCATTGCCGCCCTTCACGGCCGAGACAGCGGCGCAAAAGGCGCGCCTCGCCGAGGATGCCTGGAACAGCCGCGACCCGGAACGGGTCTCGCTCGCCTATACCGAGGACAGCAGATGGCGCAACCGGGCCGAGTTCATCTCGGGTCGCGGCGAGATCGTCGATTTCCTCAAGCGCAAATGGGCGCGCGAGTTGGATTATCGCCTGATCAAGGAGGTCTGGACCTGGAATGAAAACCGCATCGCGGTGCGCTTCGCCTATGAATGGCGCGACGACAGCGGCCACTGGTTCCGCTCCTACGGCAACGAGAACTGGGAATTCGACGAGGCCGGGCTGATGCGCCGGCGCGTGGCGAGCATCAACGACCTGCCGATCACGGAGCGCGAGCGGAAATACCACTGGCCGCTCGGCCGCCGGCCGGACGACCATCCCGGCCTTTCGGAACTCGGGCTTTAGAGCATGACCCCAAAAAGTGTGTAGCGGTTTTGGAAAAGATAATGCTCGAACAAGAACACTAAACATGCGGCGCATCGCTCCGGACCACGACCAGTTGCTGGCGATCGTGGCCGAGGTTTTCCGCGAGCACGGCTATGAGGGCGCCAGCCTGGCCTTGATCGGCGAGGCGGCGGGGCTCGGCAAGGGAAGCCTCTATCACTTCTTTCCCGGCGGCAAGGAAGAGATGGCGAGGGCCGTCATTGCCCATATCGACGGCTGGTTCGAGGATAATGTCTTTGCGCCGCTGCGCGACGGCGGCGATCCGTCGGCCGGGATCGAGCAGATGCTCGCGGCGACGGACAGCTACTTCCGCTCCGGGCGCCGGGTCTGTCTCATCGGCGCCTTCGCACTGGAGGCATCCCGCGACCTCTTCGCCAGCCAGATAAGGGACTATTTCGGCCGTTGGGTCGCGCACCTCGCCGATGCGCTGGCGCGACTTGGGCATGGGAAAACCGAAGCCGTCGAACTGGCGGAGGAAACCGTCGCCGCTATCCAGGGCGCGCTCACCCTTGCCCGTGCCGCTGACGATGCCGGGGTATTCTCCCGTACGCTGCGCCGGCTGCGCACGCGGCTCGGGCTGTCGGCCAAGACCTAGCCCCAGTCCTACAGAGGTTCGAAGCGGTAGCCCGTCTCGGTTCGGGAAATCCGGCCCACGCCCGGTGAATCGAGATGCGCTCCTGCAACGCACCAGCCGTTGTCGGTGGCAAGGGCCAATATCTGCAGCCGGGTTGTCCGCGCCTGTTCCTGATCCGCGTCGAACTCCCACGCGACCTCCGGCCGATCGAACTGAAGCGACGGAGCATGCACGAGGTCGCCCCAGACCAACAATGTTTCGCCGCCGCTCGTGACGCGAAAGCAGGTATGGCCGATTTCATGCCCCGAGGCGGCGATTGCCTCGATATTCGCATTCAGGTGCTGGCCCGGGTCCAAGGGCTGCGCTCGATCATGGAAGCGGCTCAACCTCGCTACCGACCGAAACATGTCGAGCTCGGCTCGAGGGACAAGCAAGCGGGAGAGCTGCGGGAAACCGTCCCCGCCATCCGGAAGGATGATCCCTTGGATATGGTCGAGATGGGTGTGGGTAAAGGCGACCGTGCGTATTCGATCGACGGCGATCTTCGCTTCGCTCAGCGCCTGCGGCAGAAAGCCCATCGTCGGGTGCCAGGCGTTCGAGGATCCGGTATCGATCAGCGTGATGTCTTCGCCGTCGTCGATGGCAAAGGCATTGACCGACAATCGGAGCGCGCCATCGAAGAGCGGCACCTGCGGCGGCAGATCGTCGCCGAAAGGCTTGTCTCCCGGCTGGCGCAGTCTCCGGACGGGCATGTCGACGTAACCGTCGCGCAGCGAGGTGACCGTCAAGTCGCCGATTTTATAGGCCGTGTAATGAGGTCCGGCTGAAATTCGTTCCAACACTTGCTCTCTTTCAACCGGGCATTCCGGCGAGGTTTTGGGTTAGTTCCCTCGACAGGGGATTTGAAAGGTTGCGGTTTGTCTTGGTGCAAGATTTTCCGTTCATTTCTGTGAAATCAGCGCAAACGCCGGGATTGGTTGAAGCCGCCGCAACCTCGTCATTCTATGGCGGAGCAAGGAGCGAAGCGACGCGGCGCAGACCATAGAATCTATTCCGTGACCTCGAGGCGTAGCAAGGATGCAGAATTCTGCTTCGCCGCATCCCACGGCCCAGGTCACGGAATGGATTCCAGGGTCTCCGCGACGCCGCTTCGCGGCTTGCTCCGCCCTGGAATGACGATCGCGATGGACGTTTCGGCCAATCTTCAGCGCATGCTGCCCGCCATACAACAGAGCCGGCCGATCAACATCCCTGTGGCAGTGCCACTAAATCATCTCCAGGCCGCGCTTGCGCGTCGGCGGCGGGAAGGCGCGATCGAGCTCGGCAAGGTCTTCCGCCGTCAGAGCGATGTCGAGCGCGGCGGCGTTCTGGCGGACATGCTCCTGGCGGCCGGCCTTCGGGATTGCGATGACGCCGTCCTGCATCATTATCCAGGCAAGCGCGATCTGCGCCGCCGTGGCGTTGTGGCGGGCGGCGACCGCCTCGAGCCGCGCATTGCGGGCCAGCGCGCCCTGCTCCACCGGCGAATAGGCCATCAGCGGTATGCGGCGCTGCCGGCTCCACGGCGCAAGGTCGAATTCGAGCCCGCGCCGCGACAGGTTGTAAAGCACCTGGTTAGTCTGGACATTGCCGCCGGACGGCAGACTGACAAGATTCTCCATCTCGTCGGTGTCGAAATTGCTGACGCCCCAGTGGCGGATCTTGCCTTCCGTTTTTAGCGCCTCGAACGCCTGCACGGTTTCGGAAAGCGGCACGCTGCCCGGCCAATGCAGCAGATAGAGATCGATGCGGTCGGTGGCGAGGCGCTGCAGGCTGCTCTCGCAGGCCCGTTTCACGCCGGCGCGCGAGGCGTTGGAGGGCAGCACCTTGGAGACCAGGAAGGTCTCGTCGCGGCGCCCGGCGATGGCTTGCGCCACCACCTCCTCGGCGCCGCCATCGGCATACATTTCGGCCGTGTCGATCAGCGTCATGCCGAGGTCCAGGCCAAGCTTCAGCGCCGCGACCTCATCGGCGTGGCGCCGTCGATCCTCACCCATCTTCCAGGTGCCTTGGCCCAGCACCGGGACGGTTTCGCCCGACGGCAGCTTCAAGGTTCTGATCAACGAGGGCATGGCCTTCTCCGCGTAAGGCTGGATCGCAGCACAGCCACAGCTGGAAATCCAGACCGACGCCGGCTGGCCGCCCGGATTTCCCGCAGTGACTATTTCGCCGAATGCTTAGCGAGCCAGTCCTGCATCTGCTTGATCTCGGCTTCCTGTGCCGTGACGACGCCTTCAGCGAGCTTGCGTATCTCCGGGTCCTTGCCGTTGGCGATCACCACATTGGCCATGTCGATGGCGCCCTGATGATGCGGGATCATGCCGCGGACGAAATCGACATCGGCATTGCCGGTGTATTTGATCGTCATGTCCTTATGCATCTTCTTCATCGCCTTCTCGTAGCCGACGGTGGCCGGGCTCTGGGCGCCCATCGCCATCTTGGACATGTCGTGCTTCATCTCCTCCGACGAGGCCGGCACGCTTTCGAGGAACAGGGCGAGCAGCATTCCGGCCGCCATCAAAAGCAGCACGATTTTCTTGGCCAGGGTCATTCAAGTCTCCTTCTGTTGGATTTCGTATCTGGGGGATTTGCTCAGAGTTTCAACGTTCTCAGCCGCAGCGCGTTGCCGATCACGGAGACCGATGACAGGCTCATCGCCGCCGCCGCCAGCATCGGCGACAGAAGCGTGCCGGTGAGCGGATAAAGCACGCCGGCCGCGACCGGCACTCCGAGCACGTTGTAGAGGAAGGCGAAGAACAGGTTCTGGCGGATGTTGCGGATCGTCGCCTGGGCGAGCGTGCGTGCCCTGACGATGCCGTTGAGGTCGCCCTTGACCAGCGTGATGCCGGCGCTTTCGACCGCGACATCGGCGCCGGTGCCCATGGCGATGCCGACATCGGCGCCGGCCAGCGCCGGCGCGTCGTTGACACCGTCGCCGGCCATGGCGACGCCGGCGCCCTTGGCACGCAGTTCCTCGACCAGCGCGCCCTTCTCATCCGGCAGCAACCCGGCGCGGACCTCGTCGATGCCCAGCCTGCCGGCGATCGCTCGTGCCGTGCGCTCGTTGTCGCCTGTCGCCATGATGATGCGCAGCCCCTTGTCGTGCAGCGCCTTGATCGCCTCGGCCGTCGTAGTCTTTACCGGATCGGCGACAGCGACGATGCCGGCGAACCTGCCGCCGACGGCCACGAACATGGCCGTCTTGCCGTCGGCCTGCAGCGCCTCGGCATCGGCCGCCGGCGTTTCGACGCCGAGATCAGTCATCATGGCCGCATTGCCGAGCGCGACCTTCCTGCCCGAAATCTTGCCCGAAACGCCCTTGCCGGTGATGGCTTCGAAATCGACCGCGTCGGCCAGCTTCAGGCCGCGCGCGGCGGCGCCCTCGACGATCGCCTCGGCCAGCGGATGCTCGGAGCCCTTTTCCAGCGCGGCCGCGAGGCCGAGCAGCTCGTTCTCGCCGATGCCCGCGGCCGGAACGACATCGGTAAGCCGCGGCTTGCCCTCGGTCAGCGTACCGGTCTTATCGACGATCAGCGTGTCGACCGAGGCGAAACGTTCCAATGCCGCCGCTTCCTTGATCAGCACGCCGGCATGCGCGCCGCGCCCGGTCGCGGTCATGATCGACATCGGCGTCGCAAGGCCAAGCGCGCAGGGACAGGCGATGATCAGCACCGACACCGCCGAGACGATGGCGAAGATCAGGCTCGGTTCGGGGCCGACGAGCGCCCAGGCGATGAACGCCAGGACCGCCACCAGCACGACGGCCGGGACGAAATAGAAGGACACGCGGTCGGCGAGACCCTGGATCGGCGCCCGCGAGCGCTGCGCCTTGGCGACCAGCTCGACAATGCGCGACAGCGTGGTCTCGGCGCCGACCTTCTCGGCGCGCATGACCAGCGAGCCGTTCTTGTTCAGCGTGCCGCCGGTGAGCATGTCGCCTTGCGTCTTCTCGACCGGCAGCGGTTCGCCGGTGATCATCGATTCATCGATCGCCGACCGACCCTCGAGCACGATGCCGTCGACCGGCACGGCATCGCCGGGACGGATGCGCAAGCGGTCGCCCGACTTGACGCTGTCGAGCGGTACGTCCTTCTCGGAGCCGTCGGCGCCGATCAGCCGCGCTGTCTTCGGGGCAAGGTCGAGCAGGGCGCGGATGGCCGAGCCGGTGCGCTCGCGGGCCTTGAGTTCCAGCACCTGGCCGAGAAAGACCAGCGCGACGATAACGGCGGCGGCCTCGAAATAGACCGGGACGGCGCCGTCATGACCGCGGAACTGATGCGGAAAGACGCCCGGGAACAGGGCGGCGATCACGCTGTAGAGGTAGGCGGCCCCGACGCCCAGCGAGATCAGCGTCCACATATTCGGGCTACGGTTGAGGATCGATTCCCAGCCGCGATGGAAGAACGGAAACGCCGCCCACAGAACCACCGGGCTCGCCAGCGCCAGCTCTATCCAGGTCTTGGTGCGGCCGTCGATGAGGGTTTCGAAGCTGAAGCCCAGCATCGGCGCCATGGCAATGACCAGGAGCGGCACGGAGAGCACCGCGCTGACCCAGAACCGGCGGGTGAAATCGACGAGCTCGGGATTCGGGCCTTCCTCGCCTGTCGGCACGCCCATCGGCTCCAGCGCCATGCCGCAGATCGGACAGGAGCCGGGCTTGTCGCGGATGATCTCGGGATGCATTGGGCAGGTGTATTGCGTGCCCTTGGGCATCGGCTGCGGCTCCGGCCGGCCGGCGAGGTATTTTGCCGGCTCCGCCTCGAATTTGGCCTTGCAACCGGGGGAGCAGAAATAGAAGCCCTGCCCTTCATGGCGAACGAAGTGCTTCGCGCTCGCGCGGTCGACGCTCATGCCGCAGACGGGGTCCGTGGCCGTCAAATAGCCCTCGGGCTCCGCCTGGAATTTAGTGCGGCAGCGCTCGCTGCAGAAATGAAAGGTGCGGCCGCCATGCTCGGCCGTCGGCTTGCCGGCCGCCGGATCGACCGTCATGCCGCAGACAGGGTCGCGAAGCACCGCTTCGGTGTCGGGCGCGACATTCTTCGCAGAGCAGCAGCCGCCGCCATGCGCATGATGGTGGGGGTGGTCGGAATGGGTCATCAGCAATACCTCGGAATTCTCGAATTGAGGCGGAGGTAGTCCTTCCAGTAACTGGAAGGTCAAGAGCCGGTTTCGACTTTTGCGAAAATCGGCCGGGCGATTGCGGATTACGCTTCTGCGCGATGGCAATCGCGGCCGCCTGCCCATACACAGCGCCGCGAAAACAGGCTATAGACGCCGCCGAATGGCAAAGATCTCCCTGAAACTCGACGAAATCATCGATGGCGATGCGCTGCGCCGCGACTTGACCGCGTTGACGGCGGCGAGCGCCGGCGACGGTTCAGGACCGGCTGTCCGCACGGCCGTCCTCCAACTGCTCAAGGCCAGGATGGCCGAAGGGCGAAAGATCGCCGAGACCATGCTCAAGCAGGACGGCGGCGGCAATGCCTGCGCCGAGCGGCTGTCGCATCTGATGGATGAACTGATCCGGGCGCTCTATGATTTCGCCGCCACCCATGTCTACCGGGTCAAGAACCGGTCCGCGGCCGAGCGCATGGCGGTCGTTGCCGTCGGCGGCTACGGCCGCGGCACGCTGGCGCCGGGTTCCGACATCGACCTGCTTTTCCTGCTGCCCTATAAGCAGACCCCATGGGGCGAGCAGATCGTCGAATACATGCTCTACATGCTGTGGGACATGGGGCTGAAGGTCGGCCACGCCACCCGCAACATCGACGAGTGCCTCAGGCTGTCGCGCGGCGACATCACCATCCGCACGTCGATCCTCGAGGCGCGGTTCCTGTGGGGCGAACAGAAGCTCTATGAAGAACTGCTCACCCGCTTCGACCATGAAGTGGTGCGCACGACCGGGCCGGAATATGTGCAGGCCAAGCTTGCCGAGCGCGACGAGCGCCACGCCAAGGCCGGCGAAAGCCGCTATCTGGTCGAGCCCAACGTCAAGGACGGCAAGGGCGGTTTGCGCGACCTGCAGACGCTGTTCTGGATCGGCAAATACTTCTATCGCGTGCGCACCGGCGAGGAACTGGTCGAGAAGGGCGTCTTCACCGAGGCCGAATATCGCGAATTCCAGAAGGCCGAGGATTTTCTCTGGGCGGTGCGCTGCCACATGCATTTCCTCACCGGCAAGGCGGAAGAGCGGCTGCATTTCGACATCCAGCGCGAGATCGCCGAGCGGCTGGGCTATACGACGCATCCCGGCCTGTCGGCGGTCGAGCGCTTCATGAAGCACTATTTCCTCGTCGCCAAGGACGTCGGCGACCTCACCCGCATCTTCTGTGCGGCGCTCGAGGAAGAGCAGGCCAAGCATGTGCCGGGCTTCAACCGCATCTTCCTCACCTTCCAGCGGCGCAAGCGCAAGCTTGCCGGCACCTCCGACTTCATCGTCGACAACCACCGCATCAACATCGCCGACGACAGCGTGTTCGAGCGCGACCCGGTCAACCTGCTGAGGCTGTTCTGGTTCGCCGACAAGCACGGATTGGAATTCCACCCCGATGCGCTGAAGCTGCTCACCCGCTCGCTCGGGCTCGTCAACAAGTCGCTCCGGCGCGACGAGGAGGCCAACCGGCTGTTCCTCGACATCCTGACATCGGACCGCAATGCCGAGCTCAATCTCAGGCGCATGAACGAGGCGGGGCTGCTCGGCAGACTGATCCCGGACTTCGGCAAGATCGTCGCCATGATGCAGTTCTCGATGTACCACCACTATACGGTGGACGAGCATCTGATCCGCTGCATCGGCGTGCTGGCCGAGATCGAGCGCGGCGACGGCGCGAAGGTGCATCCGCTGTCGCACACGCTGATGCCTGGCCTGAGAAAGAGCCGTGAGGCGCTCTATGTCGCGGTGCTGCTGCACGACATCGCCAAGGGCCGGCCCGAAGACCATTCGGAAGCCGGCGCCAGGATCGCGCGGCGCATCTGCCCGCATATGGGGCTGTCGGCCGCCGACACCGAGACCGTCGCCTGGCTTGTCGAGAACCATCTTGTGATGTCGATGACAGCGCAGACGCGCGACCTCAACGACCGCAAGACGATCGAGGATTTTGCTTCGATCGTGCAATCGGCCGAGCGGCTGAAGCTGCTTTTGATCCTCACCGTCTGCGATATCAGGGGCGTCGGGCCGGGCGTGTGGAACGGCTGGAAGGGGCAGTTGCTGCGCACGCTCTATTATGAGACCGAACTGCTCCTGACGGGCGGCTTTTCGGAAGTCTCGCGCGCCGAGCGCACGGCCGCGGCGCGCGAGCGGCTGGCCGAGGCACTGTCTGCCTGGCCGGCGAAGGAGCGCAAGCGCTATGTCGCGCAGCACTACGAGAATTACCTTCTGGCGGTTGACCTTGCCGACCAGCTTCGCCATGCCGAATTCATCCGCGAGGCGGATGCGGCCGGCAAGAAGCTTGCCACCATGGTCAAGACGCATGAGTTCGAGGCGGTGACGGAGATCACCGTGCTGGCGCCGGACCATCCGCGCCTGCTTTCGATCATTGCCGGAGCTTGCGCCGCGGCCGGCGGCAACATCGTCGACGCGCAGATCTTCACCACCTCGGACGGCCGCGCGCTGGATTCCATACTGATCTCCAGGGAGTTCGACCGCGACGAGGACGAGCGCCGCCGCGCCGAGCGCGTCGGCCGGCTGATCGAGGACGTGCTTTCGGGCAAGAGCTGGCTGCCCGAGATGATCGAGAAGCGCACCAAGCCGAAGCGCGGCGCCAAGGCGTTCCGGATTCCGCCGCGCGCCGAAATCCGCAACACGCTGTCGAACCGTTTTTCGGTGATCGAGGTCGAGGGGCTGGACCGGCCGGGCCTGCTGTCCGAGATCACCGGGACGCTCTCCGACCTTTCGCTCGACATCGCCTCGGCGCATATCACGACGTTCGGCGAGAAGGTCATCGACACGTTCTACGTCACCGACCTGACCGGACAGAAGATCGACAGCCCGACGCGCACCGCCACCATCCACAAGCGGCTGATCGATACGCTTGAAGGCAATTCGTCCGAACGTAACGGCAAGGCCAAGGCGGCGGCCGAGTGACATCCATTTGACGCAATTTTTCTGGCAGTCGTTCCCAGCATGAGTCTAGTCAAGAAATTCGCCACCGTCGCCTCCGGCACGCTGATGAGCCGTGCGCTGGGCTTCGGCCGCGAGATGCTGATGGCGGCGGCGCTCGGCACCGGACCGGTCGCCGACGCCTTCAACGCCGCCTTCCAGTTTCCCAACACCTTCCGCCGGCTGTTCGCCGAGGGCGCCTTCAACGCCGCTTTCGTGCCGCTGTTCGCCAAGGAGATCGAGCAGCATGGCACCGACGGCGCCAAGCGCTTCTCGGAGGAAGTGTTCGGCGTCCTGTTCTCCGCGCTTCTGGCGCTGACCATCGCGATGGAACTGGCGATGCCGCTGATCGTGCGTTACCTGGTGGCGCCGGGCTTTGCCGACATTCCAGGCAAGTTCGAGACGACTGTCCGGCTTGCGACAATCATGTTCCCGTATCTCATATGCATGTCGCTCGGCGCCATGATGGCCGGGATGCTGAACTCGCTGCGCCGCTATTTCGCGGCGGCGATCGCGCCGGCCTTCCTCAACATTATCCTGATCGGCGTGCTCGCCTATGCCTGGTATCACGGGCTGGACGCGCATGATGTCGGTTTCGGCCTGTCCTGGGGCGTGCTGGCTGCAGGCATCGTGCAACTCGCCATCGTCTGGATCGCGGTGCGTAATGCCGGCATCTCGATCGGCTTCCGCCGGCCGAAGATGACGCCCAACGTCAAGCGGCTGCTGATCCTGGCGCTGCCGGCGGCGATCACCGGCGGCATCACGCAGATCAACCAGCTGATCGGCACGGCGATCGCCTCGGCGCAGAACAGCGCCGTGTCGTCGCTCGCCTATGCCGACCGCATCTACCAGCTGCCGCTCGGCGTCGTCGGTGTGGCCGTCGCCATCGTGCTGTTGCCGGAACTGTCGCGGGCGCTGAAATCGGGCAATTTGGTCGAGGCAGCCAATTTGCAGAACCGCTCGGTCGAGTTCACCTTGTTCATGACGCTGCCCGCCGCCGCGGCGCTCTGGGTGATGTCTGAGCCGATCGTGCGGCTGGTCTATGAGCGCGGCGCCTTCGCCGCCAACCACTCGACGCCGATCGTCGCCTCGATTCTGGCGATCTTCGGCCTCGGCCTGCCCGCCTTCGTTTTGATCAAGGCGTTCACGCCCGGCTATTTCGCCCGCGAGGACACGCGCACGCCGATGATTTTTGCCGCCATCTCGGTCGGCGTGAATGTCGCGACGGCGCTGAGCCTGTTCCCGTCGATGGGCGCGCCGGGCATCGCGGTCGCCTCGGCAGTCGCCGGCTGGGTCAACGCGCTGATGCTGCTCGCCATGCTGATCAGGCGCGGGCATTGGGGCCGCGACGTGCCGCTCTTGCGACGCATTCCCCGGCTGGTGCTCTGCGCCGTGGTCATGGCTGTGGCGCTTTACTTCGCGGAGCGCCACTTTGCCGCGCAGATTGGGCCTGGCTCGCCGCTCGTGGTGAAGGCGACGACGGTGCTTGGGCTGGTCGCCGGAGGCGCCGCGCTCTACTTCATCGCCGCCTTCGGCACCGGCGGCGCCGATTTCGGGATGCTCCGGCGGAACGTCAAGCGTCGTTCACCCAAGGCGCTACCGCCCGTCAGGGAACAGTCTCCAGATCCGTGAGTCGGAATTCGTTGGCCGTAGAAAGTATCGGAACGGCGTAGTATCGGGCGCAAGCGTAGTGGAAGCAGTCCGCCATATTTAGGCGGATAGCATTGTTGCGAAACCGCGCAGCGGCCTCGACGGATAGGGATGTTGCCTCGGATGCAGGCGGAAGCTCGTGCAAGGCAATCGCCCGCTCTTCCAGAAAGCGGTCTACAATCTCCGCGCTTCTGGCGACCGGAATCGCCAGCTTTTCTGGTCGCGCGAGCGCCATCGCTGCCTCCCAAACGGCTATCGCCGACGTGAACGGTGCCGATGCCTTCATGACGGCCTGCGCGCATCGCTCGGCTTCCGTCTCGTTGCTTAGGATTGCGACGATGGCTGCGGCGTCGACAAACATCAGTCGTCGCCGGAAAGTTCATCATAAACGGACTGCGGCAGCGGTTTGCGCGCTTGTTCGCTAAGCTTGATTCCAAACTCGGCTCGCAGTCGTGCCGCCGTTTCCAGCGGCGTCTCGCGATTGCGGCGCCGCTCCAAGGCTTCGCGCATGGCGATCACGATTGCCTCGGTGATGCCGACTCCTTCAGCTTTGGCGAAAGCGCGCGTCAACCTGTCGGCTTCCTTATTGTTGATGTTGATGGTCATGGCTACATTCCTTTATGTAGTTAGAAATATGTAGCCTATGCACGGCAAATGTCAACGTACCGATGCCCCATGCCAGCTCGTCCGGGCCTCTTGATCCCGCAACGGGCTTCGTCCATAAGCGCGCCGTCGCAAGACTTTCGCCGCGCGCGGTTTCCAGCCGCATGATTGGCTCCAAAAAGTCTGCAATTTTTTGGAATCATGCTTAGACGGCCCTCCACAAGCCATGAGGAATTCATGTCCGCCTTCAAGCCACTCGTCTTTTCGGGCGTCCAGCCGACCGGCAACCTGCATCTCGGCAACTATCTCGGCGCCATCAAGAAATTCGTCGCCCTCCAGGAACAGTCCGACTGCATCTATTGCGTCGTCGACCTGCATTCGCTGACGGCGCAGCTCGTGTATCAGGACCTGGGCGACCAGACGCGCTCGATCACCGCAGCGTTCCTGGCCTCCGGCATCGACCCCAAGAAGCACATCGTCTTCAACCAGTCGCGGGTCATGCAGCACGCCGAGCTCGCCTGGATCCTCAACTGTGTGGCACGCATCGGGTGGATGTACCGGATGACGCAGTTCAAGGACAAGGCCGGCAAGGACCGCGAGAACGCCTCGCTCGGCCTGCTCGCCTATCCGAGCCTGATGGCCGCCGACATCCTGCTCTACCGCGCAACCCATGTGCCGGTGGGCGAGGACCAAAAGCAGCATCTGGAGCTGACCCGCGACATCGCCCAGAAATTCAACAACGACTTCTCCGAGAAGATCGCCACACTTGGCGTCGGCGTCGAAATGCAGGTCGGCGAAGAGACGGTGAACGGCTATTTCCCGATCACCGAACCGGTCATCGGCGGCCCGGCGGCGCGCATCATGAGCCTGCGCGACGGCTCAAAGAAGATGTCGAAGTCGGATCCGTCGGATCTCTCGCGCATCAACCTGACCGACGATGCCGACACGATCTCGAAGAAGATCCGCAAGGCCAAGACCGATCCGGAGGCCTTGCCGAGCGAGGTCGACGGGCTGGAAAGCCGGCCCGAAGCGGAGAATCTCGTCGGCATCTATGCCGGCCTCGCGGAAATCTCGAAGGAAGAGGTGCTGAAGGAGTATGGCGGGCAACAGTTTTCAGTGTTCAAGCCGGCGCTTGCCGATCTTGCCGTGGAGAAGCTGGCGCCGATCGCTTCCGAGATGCGCCGCATCGAGGGCGACCGCGCCTATGTCGACGCCGTGCTCAAGGATGGCGGCGACCGGGCCCGCGCGATCGCCGAGGGCACGATGAAGACGGTGCGCGACATTATCGGCCTTCTGCAGGACTGATCCAGCGACCTCCTCGGACCATTGCCGCGCCGACCGGCGGCTTGCCGCCGGTTCGCGGCAGTGGCAGATTGCGACCGAACCATACCGAGCAGATAGACATGGTCTCCAAGCGCCTCAGCCGCGAAGCCGGCCATCGCCGCAAGTTCCTGGCGATCATCGACGACACGCCCGAATGCGAGCGCGCCGTCGCCTATGCCTCGAAGCGGGCGCAAAGCACCAGCGGCGTGCTGGTGCTGCTCTACGTCATCGAGCCGGACGACTTCCAGCACTGGCTGGGTGTGGAAAAGATCATGCGCGAGGAAGCCACGGCGACAGCCCGCGCGGCGCTCGACGGCTACGCCAACAAGGTGCGCCAGCATGCGGGGATCGAGCCGGAGCTGGTGGTGCGCGAAGGCAAGCCGACGGAAGAAATCCACAAACTGATCGAGGAAGACCAGGACATCGCCATCCTTGTGCTGGCCGCCGGCGCCGGCAAGGAAGGCCCAGGGCCGCTGGTCAGCGCGGTCGCCGGGCGCGGCGCGGCTTTTCCCATTCCGGTCACGGTGGTGCCGCAGAACCTGTCCGACGAAGAGATCGACAGCCTAGCTTGAGGTGCTTCGATATTCAGGTGAGGCCGGCCTGCAAATGGCCGCCTGACCTGAATCTCGATCCACCTCGATATTCGTGATAGAAGCCGAAAAACATTCCGCCAGCCAGCCGTTCCAGCGACGCGTTTCGCTTGAATGTCCAGCCGATAGAGCCTATTTAGAATTATTCCAAACTATCGGCCCGGGAAGGGCCTGGAGATACCCATGTTCATCCAGACCGAATCGACGCCGAACCCGGCGACGCTGAAATTCCTGCCGGGCAAGGAAGTGCTGCGCGAAGGCACAGCCGATTTCCGCAACGCCGAAGCCGCGGCGGAGGCCTCGCCGCTGGCCCGCCGCCTGTTTGAGATCCCGGGCGTCACCGGCGTCTTCTTTGGCTATGATTTCATCACCGTGACCAAGGATGGTCCGGACTGGCAGCACCTGAAGCCGGCGATCCTCGGTGCCATCATGGAGCATTTCATGTCCGGTGCGCCGGTCATGGCCGCGACCGCTCCGGCGAGCGAAGCCGGCGAGACCGGCGAGTTCTACGACAAGGCTGACGAAGAGCTGGTGCTGACCATCAAGGAACTGCTCGACACGCGCGTGCGCCCGGCCGTCGCCCAGGACGGCGGCGACATCACCTTCCGCGGCTTCGAGAACGGCACCGTGTTCCTGCACATGAAGGGCGCCTGCGCCGGCTGCCCGTCATCGACGGCAACGCTGAAGCACGGCATCCAGAACCTGCTTCGCCACTTTGTTCCGGAAGTGCAGCAGGTCGAGCAGGTCGCCTGAGAACCCACTGGCCGGCCGCATCGTGCGGCGAAGCGAATTCCGATCCAAGATCGCAAAAACAAAAAACCGGGCCCCAACAGCCCGGTTTTCTGTTTTTGGACGTCTTGTTGTTGCCTAGACGGTCCGCTTGCGAAAGCTTTTGGCCTCGGCCTTCGTGATCACATCACGATGACCTTGGCGCCGACCGACGTGCGGTCGTAAAGATCGATAATGTCCTGGTTCATCAGCCGGATGCAGCCCGACGACATCGCCTTGCCGATCGAGAACCATTCCGGGCTGCCATGCAGGCGGTAGCCCATGTCGCCGCCCTTGTTGAAGAGATACATGGCGCGCGCGCCGAGCGGGTTCTTTAGGCCCGGCTCCATGCCGCCGGCGAACTTGGCGAGCTCGGGCTGGCGCTTGATCATCTGCGAGGGCGGTGTCCAGGTCGGCCATTCGCGCTTCAGCGCGATATGGGCTGTGCCGTGCCATTCAAAACCCTCGCGGCCGACGCCGATGCCGTAGCGCATCGCCATGCCGTCGCCCTCGATGAAATAGAGGAACTTGTTCTGCGTATCGACGATGATGGTGCCCGGCTTCTCCGACGAGTCGTACCGCACTTCCTGGCGGTGGTACCTGGCGGGGACCTTCTCGATCGGGATGCGCGGCAGCTGATAGCCGGCATCGGTCATCGCGCCATAGTTGTTGGTGAACATTTGCCCACCGATGGTGCTGCACCCGCTGATCGCGGTCGACAGCGCAAGAGCGGCGAGGATTGCAAATGACTTCAAGCGCATGAAAAGGTCCGACGCCCCGCCTCGATACCAGCGGCACGAGTCGGCCGCTTTGTTGCCACCATTCATGCTGGCATTTCTTTTGCTTGCCAAGCGCGCACTGCCTATATGCAAGGCCTTACGCGCCGGTAAGTGCCCGACTGCGGCATTTTCGCAACAGGCCTTACAGGATTATGAAGCAAAATCAATGGGGCGACTTGGGAAGCCGCCTGCGATGCGAGGAGAGCGCCATGAATGTCGGTGATGCCGCGGAGCGTTCCGGCCTGCCGGCCAAGACCATCCGCTACTATGAGGAGATCGGACTGATCCGCCCGGCGCGGGCCGAGAACGGCTATCGCGATTACTCCGGCGACGATATCCACCGGCTCGCCTTCCTGCGCCGTGCGCGCAATCTCGGCTTCTCAATCGACGATTGCAGGCAGCTGATGGCGCTCTATCAGGACCGCGGCCGCGCCAGCCATGACGTGCGCGAGATCGCCGCCGCCCATGTCAGGGCGATCGAGGAGAAGGTACGCGAATTGCAGTCGATGCGCTCGACGCTGCAGACACTGATCCACGCCTGCCACGGCGACGACCGGCCGGACTGTCCGATCCTGGACGACATGGCGGGCGCGGCCTAAGGGCGGAGCTCGGTCAGCGCTTCCAGAAATCGCGGTGCGGGGCGAGCATCTCGTCCGCGATTTCGGGAAAGGGGCCGAACACCTCGATCTTTTTCTGGCCGGAGGCGAACACGGCGCGCGAGGCGAGGTTCATGGTCGGGTTCTCCGCGTGATCGCCGGTGAGCGCCAGGAGGCTGGTTTCCTCGACCCCGTAGACCAGGCGCCCGATATTCGCCCAATACATCGTACCGGCGCACATCGCGCATGGTTCGAAGGTCGAGACCAGCGTGCATTGCCAGAGGAACTCCGGCTCATAGGCCGCCGCGGCGCGGCGGGCGAGCTCGGTCTCGGCATGGCGCACCGTATCGAGATTGCCCTGCCGCATCAAAATGCGATCGTCCGGCCCGACCAGCACGCAGCCGAACGGATGATGCCCATGCGCCGCCGCCTCGCGCGCGACGGCATCGGCGGACCGGAGGTGGGCGAGCATCAGGTCGCGGGTCATGGGAAAATTCCTTTCATGGCGAGATTGCTGCCATGAGGCATGACCAGCAAGGCTAATCTTCTCTGAACCACGGCTCAAGCATCTACTTGGCTTTGCGCTCCACCCGTTCCTGGTTTGATGCTATTTTGACGATCACCTACAATGAGATTGCCGGGATGGCCATCCACGAGGACATCGAACGGGTCGAGCAGCATATCCGCGAGATCGAACAGCGGATCGAGCGCCAGCGCGCGGTCATCACCCAGGCCGAAGAAAACGGCCTGCCGACCGACGGTCCGAGCAATTTCCTGTGGTTCCTGAAAGAGACATTGAGCCTGAGCCGCGACCACTTGGCCAGGCTTCTGGCGGATGAATTTCGAGCGGGGGACTAGCAGTAGCGGGCCTCGCCGTAGACATCTGCTGTCTTTGCGGCGGTCCGCGTCCATTATGTCTGGCATTGGCAGATCGCAATCGTCGTAGCGCTCACCATAGTTATGAGTGTTGTCTATCCCGCTATCAGAACCCTGATACGCAAGCGTTCTGCTTGACACGGCCCGCCGAAAAAAGGCAGGGGCCGAGCTAGCGAGAAATAAGGTAACATAACCTAAGCGATTCCTGATGCAGTGGGCGCTGCCATACCCGCTTTTCACAGACCAAAACGCGAGCGGGCCGCAGCAAACGGCGGGCCAACCGCTGGTTTGGGGCTGGGCCACGATAGTGCCGCGCTTGTGATTGGTCTTATCTTATCATCTGGGCCCATGGTGGCCTCGGGTCAGTCGTGGCCTGCGGATCGTCTAGAGCCATGCCACAAGACCCCATCCGAATTGACCAGTTTTGGGATAAGAACCCGCTGGTGATGCCATGGATGGAGAAATACCTTCCGATAGATCGTATGTGGCAAGATGCGGTCGCCACCGTAATTGGTATTACTGCTATTACTTGTATAGGCTTGGCGATGCTTTTCCTATTCCTTCCAAATAACGTATTCACTGGGATAATATGCGTATTGCCCGGCGGCTATCTTTTAGGAAGTTTCAATGAGAGAATGTCACGCGCGCAGACGAAGTTCTTCCACGCCAAGAGAGACGAGGGAAGAATTGGCAACGCCAATAATGCAACTGGCTCAAACGGCCCCGTTGCGGACAGGTAGCCACCAACCGCAGAGCGCGGGTTTGTCAACCAGATGATCGCCGGCCTGACGGCGATTATGCACTTTACGAACACGCCTTAGAACGTGGGGATGGCGAACCGATTGGGATACGAAGAAGTCAGTCGTCTTTTTGGACGCCAGTTTCGTCAACTGTCCAGTCAGTCCCGTAGTTCTCGTTGAGGATGTAGACGCATTCAGAAGCGTCCATCTGCAGCTGCTTAATTGACACCCTGTGAGGAAGAGGAGCCCTATTCGTACGAACGTCCTGATATAGTTCGACGATGCCCGGGCACTTTGCCAGTTCAGCGTCTGTCGGATGATTGCCGGCGCGGTCCGCGTCGGAAAGTCCTTGTGGGTACAAAGCGTCCTTTGCGAAGACGGGAACCGCCATGACGATCATCAGACCCGCTGTCATCCCGGTCCGTATCCAGCCATAAGGCCACAGCGAGACGGATTTGCCGTAGCCTGTCACTTGGTCAGCTTCTTTTTGACGTTGCCTTTCGGCTTTTGCTTATGGTCTGGCGGCGTATGAGCCAACTTGCCCATTAGGGCGTCAGCTCCGGATTTGTTGTTGTCATCAGCCTCAATCTCGCGAGCCTTCTCAATAAAGGCGCGCGACTGTGCTGGATCGTCCTGTTTAGGTTTTCGATTTGCCGTCATGAGTGGTTCTCAGAAAATATGTCGTGCTGCGGGTCTGATGGCTTGGGAGTGGGCTTTGGGACGCATATTTTCAAAGGCTTTCCATCCGCTCGGTTCACCTTGCCGTCGAGCTTGAGCAAGTCCGCACCGTCATATGTGTGCATTTCATCAACGCTCAGAGCCAAAGCTGTCGCCAAATGAATGGCATCCGATGGCTTTTTGCATTCTGGGTGATGTCTCATTAGCCTGCGCGAAGCTACGCCGATCCTTTCATCGACAACGATGGCGCGAATCCACCTTTGGCGGAGCAATTGCTCAATTTGTCTGTCCCCTTCTTCTGATAGGGGCTTCTTCCCATCCTCGCACTTGGCCTTGAAGACTTCTGCGAAGGTGAAAAAGGACGTGTAGATCAGCACGTCACCGGCCTCAGCTTCTTTCCAGACTGCGGCACAATCGTTCAGCTTGCCCGGCTCCTGGTTAATGAGGCCGAGAAATGCGCACGAGTCCCAATACACCCTCTTAGCCAAGCCGCCCTTCGTGCAATCGCTCTAAATATTCATAGGGGTCCATCCCCGCAGTAAAATCAGGGTCAAGTATCGCTTCCAGTTTGACAAGGGGGGCGAACTCAATTTCCCGAACGTCTAAAGCTTCTATCGACTGCAATTTCCCCCCTGCGGCGTAGTTCAGTCGTCCATACACTCCGACGGTTTTTCCCTTCCAAATGTCACTCATCGAGTGTTCATCGCCGAACCGCAAAACTAGGTCTTCGGAAAGATTGCACCAGATAAATCCATATAGCTCATTTCGGATCTGGATAGCCGCTCTGTTGCGGTAGCGACCAGCGGCAAGCATAACGCCCTCAATCTCACCGAACGACTGTCGCGCCGCTATACTTTGCTCGAAGTCCATGACGTTGAAGGCTTCGAGGGTATTGATCCCAGCCTTCGCCAATTCAGGCGTGATCGAGATCAGGTCGCCATCTTCAAAATCAATGTCCGTCTCACCGATGCCGTTCAGATTTCTGGCGAAGATTCCTTTGGCAATGGCAAAGGTCTCTTGCGTCATCCATTGCGGTGGAGCACCGCGCGTCATGAGGCTCCGCAGCCCGCCAGAGACTTCGGCCTTGACGCGTTTGGCCATAGCCGAGACGTTGACCGATGGATTCGACGCTTGCGCCACGGCGACGACGGTAAAAGGACTATTCGTGCTGGCTTTCTCCAGCCGCCACTCAAAACGCGAGTGCGGGTCGCCCAACGACTGCTGAGCGACCTCAAATAGTTTCATATGGTCGAGAACCTGTTGCATGGCGTCGGTGACGCTCAGCAACTTATCGTCGGAGACGGTGGGACGCACCGTTATGACGATACGATCCATTTTCTCGCCTATGCCGCTCCGACGCCCGATGAGTCCCGATACTTCAGGCGTTTTCCAACGATACCAGCCATTGCCCTTACCGTCCTGTTGTTGTCATCAACGCCAAGCGCGATGCGATTACTATAGCGGAAATCGAACTCAGCAAGATAGCGGTGAAGATGCTGTTCGCCGCAATGTTGGTAAACGCCCTTCATGCCACGCTTGAAGATGCTGTAGTAGCCTTCGACGGTGTTCGTATGAACGTCGCCGCGCACGTACTCGTCCTTGGAGTGCGTCACGAACTCATGAGAAGCAAAATCCTGGCCGGCGCGGCGATAGATACCGCTCTCGTCGGTCATCAACGCGCTTTCCTTGGCGATGTTGGCGCGAACGATAGGCATGACATTGCCCATACGGGCTGTATCGACATGGAAGGAACGGGCGATGCCGCCGCGTTCCACCAACGTAACGACCGTGTTCTTGTGAGCGCCGCCACCACGCTTCTTCGGCGCGCCTTTCAGGCGACCAATGTAAGTCTCATCGACTTCGACGTGCTTGCCCTCACCGCCCATCGGAGAGAGATCGCCGGAGCGCATAGCCTCGCGCAAGCGATGGAACATAAACCAAGCGGTCTTGTACTGGACCTGCAAAGTACGGTGCAGTTGGTGAGCGCTGATGCCCTTCTTGCTGGACGCGAGTAGGTGTGCAGCCTGCCACCATTTATGAAGCGGCACATGGCTGCTTTCGAACACCGTTCCGACCTTCACGGTGAACTGCTTCTTGCATTCCAAACAGCGGCGAAGGCCTGTGCGAGCGGTTGCGCCAGTCACGCGGGTAATGCGCGTCTGTTCGCAGTTGCCACACTTCGGGCAAACCGGACCTTCGGGCCACACAATCGCTTCCAGCCGCTCAAAAGCAGCTTCTTCGTTGTGAAAATGTGGCTCGGAAAGGACGTTCATAACCCGGATTCCTACTGTGGATTCAAGGTATCAGCGGTTCTCGTGTTTGTAAAGTACATAATCGCCGGCCTGACAGGGGTTCAAACCGTGAACAAAATCTGGCATGGTGCCTCCCATGCCACTCGTTTCCCCGATTCCCCTTAACCCGTTGATCGACGGCCGCCAGTCGGAGCGCGCCATGCTGGTGCGGCGCGGCGTGCAGCGGCTGCTCACCGAAATGGGCGCGCATGTGCTGCCGGAGCTGTCTTTGGCCACAGGGCGCCGCGCCGATCTCGTCGCGCTGACCAGGCAGGGCGACATCTGGATCATCGAGATCAAATCCTCGATCGAGGATTTCAGGGTCGACCGCAAATGGCCGGACTACCGGCTGCATTCCGACCGCTTCTTCTTCGCCACCCATCCCGGCGTTCCGGCTGACATCTTTCCCGACGAATGCGGCTTCATCCTCTCCGACGGCTATGGCGCGGAGATCCTGCGCGATGCGCCCGAGCACCGCATGGCGGCAGCGACACGCAAGGCGCTGATGCTGCGGATTGCCCGCGCGGGCGCCGCGCGGCTCTTGGCGGCCGAGCTTGCCGGCGTCGCCGTGCCGGCGCTGGATGGCGAGAGCGAGTAGTCGTCGCGGTGTGTGGATGCTGGTGCGTAACCGCTGGCGTCCGACCGCAGGCCTGGCTCAGGCCAGCCCTGCGCCAGGCCAGCGAGAATTTTCTTCCCGCACCGATGATTTCCGCTGAACCCGATTGTCTTCACCTATAGGCGCGTCCGGATGGCCGGCGGCCTGGAAAAAGGTGATCAAATGAAACCGTTGCAAAATCAGAATGTCGTCGTCGTCGGAGGCAGCCGGGGTGTCGGCCGCTCGATCGTGGAAGCAGCGCTTGGCGCGGGAGCGACCGTGCTCGCGGTCGCCCGTGGCGCCGCCGACCTGAAGCAGCTTGCCTGGGAACGCCCGGGCTTGAGGACGCTTAGCACGGACGCAACGGCGGAAGGCGCACCGCAAGCGGTTTTCGATGCGCTGGCACCCGACGTGCTGGTGGTCTGCGCGGGCGCGCTCGCCCCTTCGGCGCCGATCCAGGAGCAAAGCTGGGAGGCCTTCTCGGCGAACTGGGAGATGGACGTCAAGGCATCGTTCCTGTTCTGTCGGGAAGCCCTCAAGGGCCGGCTCAAGCCTGGAACCCGTGTGCTGCTGATCGCCAGCGGCGCCGCCTTCAGCGGCGGTCCGCCGAATTCCGGCGGCTATGCCGGCGCCAAGCGCATGCAGATATTTCTGGCCGGCCATTGCCAGAAGGAATCGGACCGCCTCGGCCTCGGCCTGCGCTTCATGGCGCTTTCGCCGGCCCGCATCATGCCGGGCACCGGGGTCGGCGATCGCGGCATTGAAGGCATCGCGGCCTATATGGGCATCCGCCCGGCCGACTTCCTGGCCAGCATGAGCGACATGCAGACGCCGGCCGATGTCGGACAGGCTGTGATCCAACTCGCGACGGGCAAGCCGCAGGGCAGCTCCTTCACCGTAAGCGGCAGCGGCCTTGCGGCAGCGGCATGAGGCGCGCAGGATGGCGGCCGAATTCAGCTCCCCGGGCTTCCCATGACTGACGCTTCCGGCCCTATCGAGCGGCCAGGCCAGCCGGCCCTCGACCGGCTGGCCTTCGAGCGCCTGACCGTCGCCCATCGCCGCGCGCTGAAGCTCCATTGCTATCGGATGATGGGCTCGCTCAACGAGGCGGACGATCTCGTCCAGGAGACGTTCCTAAAGGCGTGGCGCGCGCGGGCGCAATTCGACGGACGCGGCTCGGCGCGCGGCTGGCTCTACGCGATCGCCACGAACAGCTGCCTCAACGCCATCAAGGCACGCTCGTCGGCGCGGCGTATTCTCGAGCTACCCGGGCGGCCGCCCGCCGAAGGAGGTGCGACCGGCGGCCCGACCGCCGAACTCGCCTGGCTGGAGCCGTATCCGGACGCGGAACTGCCCGACATCGCCGACGACAGGCCTGGTCCGGAAGCGCGCTACGAAGCCCGCGAGGCGGTGCGGCTCGCTTTCGTGGCGGCAATCCAGCTGTTGCCGCCGAGGCAGCGCGCGACCTTGCTGCTTTGCGATGTGCTCGGATGGTCCGCCATCGAGACTGCGCAATTGCTGGGTGGGTCGACCGCCTCGATCAACAGCGCCCTGCAGCGGGCCCGCGCGACGCTGGGCGAACGCTACCCACAGGGGCGCCCGCCGCAGCGGTCGCGGCCCAATGCGGACGAAGGCGTGCTGCTCGAACGCTACATGCAGGCCTGGCAGGCCGACAATCTCGACGGACTCGTCGAGCTGCTGCGCGAGGACGCCATCTACCACATGCCTCCCTGGCGGGAATGGTACCATGGACATCAGGCGATCGGCGCTTTCCTGGGCAGCGTCTGGGGCAATTTTGCCGGCTATCGCGCGGTGGCTATCGGCGCTAACACCCAGCCGGCCGTGGGCGTCTACGCGCTCGGCCGCCAGGATTCCATGTGGCGCCCGCATTCGCTGCATGTCCTCGAAGCCGCCGGCGACAAGATCGCCTCGCTGACGATCTATGTCCCGCCGCTCGGCCCCGCTTTGTTTTCAGCCTTCGGCCTGCCGCCGGAACCTCGGGGCTAGTTCAGATCTTCTTCCACTCCGCCGCCCGCCGGCGCCATGAGCAGGATGGCGGCGCCTAGGAGCGCGGCAACCAGCGAACCCGCAAGGATGCCGACCTTCACCGCGTCCTGCAGCGCCGGGTCGCCGGCGAAGGCAAGCAGGCCGATAAACAGGCTCATGGTGAAGCCGATGCCGCAAAGCAGCGAAATGCCCAGCATGTGCAGCCAGCCGGCATTGGCCGGCAGGTCGGCGAGGCCAAACCGGATCGCGAGCGCCGACGAGCCGAAGACGCCGACCAGCTTGCCGAGCACAAGGCCGGCGGCGACGCCCAGCGTCAGCGGCTCGACAAGGGCTGCAAGGCTCAGGCCGCCGAGCGAGACGCCGGCATTGGCGAAGCCGAAGATCGGGATGACGAGGAAGGGCACCAGCCTATGCAAGCCGTGTTCCAGCCGGTGCAGCGGCGAATGCCCGAGATCGCGGCTGATGCCGGGAGACCGCTCCAACGGGATGGTGAGCGCCAGCGCCACGCCAGCGAGCGTCGCATGCACGCCCGACTTGAGCACCAGCACCCACAAGACGACGCCAAGCAAGAGATACGGCCAGAGCTTCATGGCCCGCACGCGGTTGAGCACGACGAGCAGTGCGATGACGACGAAGGCGGCGGCCAGATAAGCGAGCGACAGGCCGCTGGTGTAGAACAGCGCGATGATGATGACGGCGCCGAGATCGTCGATGATGGCCAAAGCGGTGAGGAAGACCTTCAGCGACGCGGGCACGCGGCTGCCGAGCAGCGAGAGCACGCCGAGCGCGAAGGCGATGTCGGTGGCGGTAGGGATCGCCCAGCCGGAGAGCGCTGCCGCATTGTCGCGGTTGATCAAGACATAGACCAGCGCCGGCACCGCCATGCCGCCGGCGGCGGCGATGCCCGGCAGCACGCGGCGCGGCCAGGTCGAGAGCTGTCCGTCCAGCATCTCGCGCTTGATCTCGAGCCCAACCAGCACAAAGAACACCGCCATCAGCCCGTCATTGATCCAATGCGATACGCTGAGCGGCCCGAGATAGGCGTGCAGGACGGCGAAATAAGTTTCGGCCAAAGGCGAGTTGGCGACGATCAGCGCAAGGGCTGCGGCCACCATCAGGATGATGCCGCCGGCGGCCTCGCCGTCGAGGAATTCACGCAGGATCGATTTCGGCCGCTTATCTTGCATGGTCCCTCCGTCCGTCACCCCGACCTGACGGCCGGAACCTATAACGTATGATGCGCAGCCCGGCTGGCGAAGCAAGCGTTCGAGTTCACATTGACAGATCGCCTGCTTCGGAAGTTGGCCGAAACGCCCGTCTCTTCGTCATCCACGGGCGAAGCAAGGAGCGAAGCGACGCGGCGCAGACCCGAGGATCCATTCCGTTACATCGGAGCGGTGCCAACGGTGCAGAATTCCGCTCCGCTGCGTTCTGCGGCCGGGATCACGGAATGGATCCCAGGGTCTTCGCGACGGAGCTTCGCTCCTGCTTCGCCCTAGGATGACGACACTCGTTTAACGCGGCGCCCGCTTTGCCAGTATCCGCTGCAAGGTCCGGCGGTGCATGTTGAGGCGGCGCGCCGTCTCGGAGACGTTGCGGTCGCACATTTCGTAGACGCGCTGGATGTGCTCCCAGCGCACGCGGTCGGCCGACATCGGGTTTTCCGGGGGCGCCGCACGTTCGCCGGAGGTGCGGGTGAGCGCGGCGAAGACGTCGTCGGCATCTGCGGGCTTGGAAAGATAGTCGACGGCGCCGAGCTTCACGGCGGTCACCGCGGTGGCGATGTTGCCGTAGCCGGTCAGGATGATGGCGCGGGCGTCGTCGCGCTTCTCGCGGATGGCAGCGACGACATCGAGGCCGTTGCCGTCGCCGAGCCGCATGTCGACAACCGCATAGGCCGGCGGATGGGCGCGCGCCTTGGCGACCGCCTCTTCCACGCTCTCCGCCGTCTCGACCACGAACCCCCGTGTCTCCATGGCGCGGGCAAGCCGGGTGAGGAACGGCTTGTCGTCCTCGACGATGAGCAGCGAGGTGTCCTCGCTCTCGACCATAGCGCCAGTCGTTTCGTCTCCGCTCATCTTATCGGCATCCTACCGATCCAAAGCGCGCCGCGCCGAGACCCATTCTGGCGAAGGCCCTTCAAATCCTTGTTTCCGGGCATGTCGACTTCCTGAAATCGCTGCACAGTTTTGGGCGACATGCCTCACTTTTACGCAGATACAGTCCTGCAAGAGCAATGTCCAATTTTTAGAGCCGGCAACAGAGCTGCCATGCGGTAAATGCAAGGTTTACGCTATCCAACCAAGGTTCAGGCATTGTCGAACATTGTGGCCGACGCCTGGTCCTGGTTGAGGAAGACGCCGCGCGGCCAGGCGATCTGCACCACCGCGCCCTCGCCCAGCCCGCTCGAATTGCGGAAATCGATGGTGGCGCCGGAACGCTCCAGCAAGGTCTTGGCGATGAACAGCCCCAGCCCCAAGCCACCGCCGGCCTCGGTGCCCTGGCGCGTCGACACATAGGGCTCGCCGATGCGGTCGATGATCTCGGCCGGAAAGCCCGGCCCGTCATCGGTGATCGAGAAGATGACCTTCTCATTGTCCCAGCTCCAGCTGACCGTGACCGACTTGCGGGCGAAATCGACGGCATTCTCGACCAGGTTGCCGAGCCCGTAGATGACGCCGGGGCTGCGCTGGCCGACCGGCTCGGGGCCGATGCGCTCGCCGGGCCGCAGCCGGATCGAGATGCCGAAGTCGCGATGCGGCGCCGTCACCTCCTCGACCAGCGAGGTGAGCGGCATGCGCGACAGGTGCGCTTCGCCTTCCGAGGAAAGGCTGGTCAGCCGCTTCAGGATCTCGCGGCAGCGCTCGCTCTGCGAGCGCAGGAGCTTCACGTCCTCGCCGTATTTCGGGTCCTTGCCGAGCGCCTTTTCCATCTCCTTGGCGACGACGGTGATGGTGGCCAAGGGCGTGCCGAGCTCGTGCGCGGCCGCAGCCGCCAGCCCGTCCAGCGCCGACAGATGCTGCTCGCGCTGCAGCACGAGCTCGGTGGCGGCCAGCGCGTTGGCGAGCAGGCGCGCTTCCGCCGCCACGCGGAAGGCATAGATGGCGGTGAACGCGATCGAGGCGAAGACGGCCATCCACATGCCGGCGACATAGATGAACGGCATCGGCAGAGGCGCGTGCTCGTACCAGGGCAGCGGCAGGTGGAAGAACACCAGCAGCGTGGCGGCAATCATGATCAGCGCGCCCAGCACCGCGGTCATGCGCAGCGGCAGCGAAGCAGCCGAGATGACGACCGGCACGGAAAGCAGCACGCAAAACGGATTGGTGAGGCCGCCGGTCATGTAGAGCAGGCCGGTGAGCTGGACACCATCGAAGGTGAGGATCGCGAAGGCCGAAAGCGGGGTCAGGCGATGCGCCGCCGGATAGCGGAAGGTGAGCCACAGGTTCATCCAGGCCGAGCAGGCAATCAGCGCAAAGCACATCGACACCGGCAGCGGGAATTTCAGGCCATAGGCGACGACAAGCACCGTCAGGCTCTGGCCGACGATGGCCAGCCAGCGCAGACGGATCAGCGTGTTGAGCCGCAACCGCTGGCTTTGCTGGGTATCGGGCGCGCGCAGGATGTTGATCATCGACTTACGATTATAGCCGCGGGAGGGTAAGCGCTAGTAGCCCTATAAGAGCGACCTGACCGGTTGGCAGCCGGTATTTCATCGTTTTCTCGGCCCATTGGCCGAGGCTTCCCGACTTGGTCATCCACGGGCGGAGCGACGCGAAGCGGAGCGAAGACCCGAGGATCCGTTCCGTTACCTTGACCATGGAATGCGGCGGAGCAGAATTCTGAACCGTCGCAACGCTTTGAAAGCACGGAATGGATCCTCGGGTCTGCGCGCGTCGCTTCGCTCCTTGCTCCGCCCGTGGACGACGACGTGATGAGCGTTTGCGCCAATCGCGAAGGTATGCGGTTTACTGCCGTGAGCCTGCCACTACGTCCCACGCGGTTTGGCGCGGCTGGTGGCGGCGGCCAGCAGCGGGTTTTCCGGCCAGACATGCTTTGGATAGCGGCCGCGCATATCGGCGCGCACATCCGCCCAGGAGCCGCGCCAGAAGCCGGGAAGATCGCGCGTCGTCTGGATCGGGCGGTGTGCCGGCGACAGCAATTCGAGGGTCAGCGGAACGGTTCCGTTTGCGATCGCCGGATGACGGTCGAGGCCGAACAGTTCCTGCACGCGGATCGAAAGCACCGGCCACTCGCCGTCATAGCGGATCGGCACGTGGCTGCCGGACGGCGCGTCGAAATGGGTCGGCGCCAGCGCGTCGACCTTGCGCTGCAGGTCATGCGGGACCAGCGCCATCAGCGCCGACGACAAGGTCGCCGGCTTTATGGCTGCGAAAGAGGCATCGCCGGACAGAAACGGCAGGAGCCAATCGTCGAGGCCCTCGATGAGCGCTTCATCGGAAACGTCGGGCCAAGGCGCCCCCAGGCCGCGATGCAGCCAGCCGAGCCGCTGGCGTAGCACCTCCGCTTCCTTGCCCCAGTCGAGCAACGACAGGCCGTGCTCTCTCAGGGCGTCGAGAATGGCGCTGTCCGCATCGGCCCCGGACGGCGCGCGCAGCATGCGCTCGGAAAGCGTGATGGCGCCGAGACGCGCGGTCTCGCGCATGCGCACGGCGCGGCGCTCGCGGTCGAAACTCGTCTCACGCTTTGTCTCGATGCGGTCGGCCAGGGCGGCGCGGATATCGGATTCGCCGACCGGCGCGGCGGCGGTGATGCGGGCGTTCTGCGCCTTGCCCTGCAGGTCGGCGACCACCAGCCAGGTTTCATTGGCGAGCGGATCGGCGGCATCGACCATGGCGCCCGAGCCATTGGCCAGCACGAAGCGGCCGCGCTCGCCGCGCGCCCTTGCCACGCGATCCGGCCACGCGTGGATCAGAAGGGCGCCTCCAGAGGCCGCCTCGCCGCTCTGCTCGCCACCGGCCTGCCTGGCCAAACGCTCGGCGAGCTGCCTGGCGGCATTGGCGCGAAGAGATTTCTCGCTGCGAAGCCGGATCAGGCGCCGCTCCAGATCGGCGCTGTCGCCGCCCAGCCCACGCTCGGTCAAGAGCACGGCAAGCGTCGCCGCTTCGAGCGCGTGGCCGCTCTTCGCCGCTTCGGCCACCATATGCACCAACCGCACCGGCAGCGCCAGCTTGCGCATGGCGGCGCCCGCCTCGGTCAACCTGCCGGCATCGTCGATGGCATGCAGCGCCTTGAGCAGCACCCTCGCCTCGTTGAGAGCGGGCGCCGGCGGCGGATCGAGGAACGAAAGGCTCGACGGATCGGCGACACCGAAGGCGGCGCAGTCCAGCAGCAGTCCAGACAGGTCGGCCTCGAGGATTTCGGGCGGCGTGAAGGCGGGAAGCGACGCGGTCTGCTCGGCCCGCCACAGGCGCACCGCCACGCCGGCTTGAGTGCGGCCGGCGCGGCCGGCGCGCTGGTCGGCCGAAGCCTTGCTGACACGCACCGTCTCAAGCCTGGTCAGGCCGCTTGCCGGCTCATAGCGCGGCAGCCGCGACAGGCCGGAATCGATGACGACGCGCACGCCGTCGATGGTGATCGAGGTCTCGGCGATCGAGGTGGCCAGCACCACCTTGCGGCGGCCGGCCGGCGCCGGCCTGATCGCCTGATCCTGCGCCCGGTTGTCGAGCTGGCCATAGAGCGGAACGATGTCGGTATCTGCAGCGACATTGCCCGCGAGCCGCTCGGCGGTGCGCTCGATCTCGCGCTGTCCGGGCAGGAAGGCAAGCACGCTGCCCGGCTCGCCGGCCAAAGCCGCGCGCACGGCCTTGGCCATGGCGTCCTCAATCGCCGTGCCTGCCGGCCGCTCGTCGTAGCGGATCTCGACCGGATAGGCGCGGCCCTCGCTTTCGATCACCGGCGCTGCCGACAAAAGCTTCGCCACGCGCGCGCCGTCGAGCGTCGCCGACATGACCAGCAGACGCAGGTCCGGCCGCAGCGCGCCCTGCACGTCGAGCGCCAGCGCCAGGCCGAAATCGCCGTCGAGCGAACGTTCGTGGAATTCGTCGAAGATCACCGCCGAGACGCCGGGCAGCTCCGGATCGTCGAGAATCATGCGAGAGAGCACGCCTTCGGTGACGACCAGGATCCTTGTCCGCGCCGAGGCGCGGTTCTCCATGCGCATGGCGTAGCCCACCGTGCCGCCGGGCTCCTCGCCCAGCAATTCGGCCATGCGGCGGGCCGCGGCGCGGGCGGCGAGCCGCCGCGGCTCGAGCAGCACGATCCGGCCCTCACCGAGCCAAGGCGCGTCGAGCAGCGCCAGCGGCACCAGCGTCGTCTTGCCGGCGCCGGGCGGCGCCACCAGCACGGCGCTGCTGCGCCGCGCGAGCGCTTCGCCGAGCGCCGGCAGCACGGCTGTGACCGGAAGCTCCGGCAAGCGTTTCGTCGTCATTTTGCCCGCATATCAGCGGTCGCGGTCGCCGTGCAACGTGTCGGGCCCATGCGGGTCAAAGCCGGGCACGCGTAAACGGGTTCCAGCGCACTGTGCCAAGCCGCACTTCCTCGCGTACCATGGTGAGGAGGCCTGAGGCGCCGACGACTGCAAGGCCGACCAGCGTCATCGTGTCGGGATATTCCCTGAAGAACATCGCCCCGAGGATGACCGCCCAGACGATCTGCGAATAATGCGTCGGGGCGATGCGGTTTGCGGGCGCATATTTGGCCGCCAGGAGATGCAGCAATTGGCCGCCGGCGGTGAACAGGCCGCCCAGGACCAGCCAGCCCAGTTGCCACAGATTGGGAAGCGTAAATGACGTCGCAACCGCGCCGACCCCGTTGAAGAGCAGGCCGTAGCCGATCAGCGAACCCAACATGGTCGTGCGCTTTTCCTGCTGGGCAAGCGAGCGCATCAGGATGACGATGGTTGCCGCGACGAAGGCATTGGCGAAGGCGGCGAGATGGCCAAGATGCAATTCGCGGAAGCCCGGCCGCACCACCAGCATGACACCGGCGAAGCCGGCGATCACGGCAAGCCACCGCCAGGGACCGACCTCCTCCTTCAGGATGACGGTCGACAGCACGGTGACGAGCAACGGGGCCAGGAAGAGCAGCGCGTAAACCTCCGCCAGCGGAATGGTGGTGAAGGCATAGACGCTGAGCACGCCCGAGGCGATGCCGGCCCAGGCGCGTGCCTGCACGGCCCAGGGCCGCCCGGTGCGCCAGAAATCGCGCCAGCGCTCCTCCTTCGGCCGGGTGAAGAAGAGGAAACAGCCGGCAAACAAGGTCATGAAGAAGCCGATCTCGAAGACGGTGAACTGCCCGCCCAGACCCTTGATGACGGCGTCGCTGAACGAATAGTTTGCATAAGCGAGAAGAGCGAGCAGGATTCCGTTCGGCACGATTCCATTTCCGGGAGAGAGACGTGAAGCTACTGGCGCTGGGGGCACATCCCGACGATATCGAGATATTCATGTTCGGTACGCTGGCCGCCTATGCCGCGCAAGGCGCAGAACTGACTTTCGCCATAGCCACGGACGGCGCCAAAGGCGGCACGGGCGATCCGGCAGCGCTTGCCCGCTTGCGGCGCAAGGAAGCGACCACGGCGGCAGGCCTCCTCGGCGTCGAGCCGCGCTTCCTCGACTTTCCCGATGGGCAGCTCGTCGCCGATGCCGCGTTCATTGCGGCGCTGAAGGCACTGATCGGCGAGGTGAAGCCCGACCTCGCCATCACCCATGCGCCCTCCGATTATCATGGCGACCACCGCGCCTTGTCCGACGGCGTGCGGCTCGCCGCATCCTTCGCGGTGCCGGTGCTGCATGCCGATACGCTCGGCGGCACAGGCTTTTCGCCGACGCATTATGTCGAGATTTCGCATCATTGGGACATCAAGGCGAAAGCGATCCTCGCGCACCAGTCGCAGGGTCCGGAGCACTATGTGCACAGGGCGCGCCTCCAGAACGAGTTTCGCGCCGGACAGTGCAACGGCGCCTCCGGCGCGCTGGCCGAGGCTTTCCGCTTCGAGCCGACCTTCCCCTTCGCCGACATACGCGCGCTCCTGCCGCCGGCGCCGCCGATCCGGCCGGTGTGACGACAGGTCCGGGCCCCGCCAACGCGGCCAGCTGACGTCAGCAGGACCCAGGTCCGGCGATCATTTCCCAATGATTTCAATGACGCATTTCGCCATGCTGCGGCGCAGCAACGAATTCGCTTGCGTTGTTTAGTAAAAAGCGCATCACTAAACAAATTACTAAACATCGGGCGGCGCATTCGCCCGCCGTGTTTGGGCCCTCGGAGGAGCGAGGGTTGAGGGCTCTTGAAACCGTCATCCGGACGCGTTTCGCAAATGGGAGGTAAGGCATGAAATCGACCTTGAAACTGGCGTTGGGACTGGCCTCGGCGATCTTTGCGTCGACAGCCGTCTCGAACGTCGCGCATGCGGAAGACCTGACGCTGTGCTGGGCGGCCTGGGATCCGGCCAACGCGCTCGTGGAACTGTCCAAGGACTTCACCAAGGAAACTGGCATCGGCATGAAATTCGAATTCGTGCCATGGACCAATTACGCCGACCGCTTCCTCAACGAGCTCAACTCGCACGGCAAGCTCTGCGACCTGATCATCGGTGACAGCCAGTGGATCGGCGGCGCCGCCGAGAACGGCCATTACGTCAAGCTGAATGACTTCTTCGACAAGGAGAAGATCAGCATGGACGACTTCGTGCCGGCGACCGTGGTCGGCTATTCGGAATGGCCGAAGAACACGCCGAACTACTGGGCGCTGCCGGCCATGGGCGACGTCGTCGGCTGGACCTATCGCAAGGACTGGTTCTCGCGGCCCGAATTGCAGAAGGAATTCAAGGAGAAGTATGGCTGGGACCTCGCCCCGCCGACCACCTTCGACCAGCTGAAGCAGATCGCCGAATTCTTCCAGAAGCGGCAGATCGACGGCAAGACCGTCTACGGCGCCTCGATCTACACCGAGCGTGGCTCGGAAGGCATCACCATGGGCGCCATGGACGTGCTCTACAGCTACGGCTTCCAATATGAGAACCCGAAGAAGCCCTACGAGATGGAAGGCTTCGTCAACTCCGAGAAATCGGTGAAGGGGCTGGAATTCTACAAGGCGCTCTACGACTGCTGCACGCCGCCCGGCGCTTCCAACAGCTACATGGGCGAAGGTGTCGACGCCTTCAAATCCGGCCAGGTGGCGATGCACATGAACTTCGCCTTCACCTGGCCCGGTCTGCAGAAGGACGAGAATGTCGGCGGCGACAAGATCGGCTACTTCGTCAACCCGAAGGGTCCCGACGGCGACCAGTTCGCGCAGCTCGGCGGCCAGGGCATTTCGGTGGTCTCCTATTCCGACAAGCAGGAATCGGCGCTGAAATACATCAAGTGGTTCGCCAACAAGGATGTGCAGGCCAAGTGGTGGTCGCTCGGCGGCTATTCCTGCCTGAACTCCGTCGTCAAGGACCCGAAGTTCCCGTCCAGCCAGCCCTATGCGCAGGCCTTCCTCGACTCGATGGCAATCGTGAAGGACTTCTGGGCGGAACCCAGCTACGCGCCGCTGCTGCAGGCCTCGCAGAAGCGCTTCCATGACTATGTCGTGGCCGGCCAGGGCTCGCCCAAGGACGCGCTCAACGGGCTGGTCAAGGACTGGACGCAGGTCTTCCAGGACGACGGCAAGATGTAAGCTCCTCCCGAGCTTGATCCACGCGTCCCGTGCCGCCCTTGGCACGGGACGCAGTTCAGATAAATTCCACAGTCGAGACTTACCCGTGACCGAAGCAGGACTTACCATGCTCGATCGGACTGCGGACAACGTTGCCCGGGCAACACCGGAACCGTTGGCCAAGAAGATCCGGGGCATCAGCGACAAGGGCCTCGCCTGGCTGTTCATCTCGCCGACGATCCTTTTGCTGTTGGTCATCAACATCTTCCCGCTGTTCTGGGCGATCTATCTCTCCTTCACCAATTTCCGCGCCAACCGGCCGAACGAGGCGGTGAAGAACCTTGGGCTCGCCAATTACCGGCGCATCCTCGGCGACCAGGACATCTGGATCGCCATGCAGACGACGGCGCATTTCGTGTTCTGGACGATCCTCTTGCAGACCGTCATCGGCTTCACGCTGGCTTGGCTGATCGACCGCAAGTTTCGCGGCCACGCCTTCTGGACCACCATCATCCTGGTGCCGATGATGTTGTCGCCGGCGGTGGTCGGCAATTTCTGGCGCTTCCTCTACGAGCCGCAGATCGGGCTGTTTTCCTATGTCGTCTCATTCGTCACCGGCATTCCGCCGACGAATGTGCAGATGCTGTCCAATGTCGAGCTGGCGCCGTGGGCGATCATCATCGTCGACACATGGATGTGGACGCCTTACGTGATGCTGATCTGCCTCGCCGGCCTGCGCTCCATCCCCGAATACATCTATGAGGCGGCCGAGGTCGACCGCGCCTCCAACTGGCGGCAGTTCTGGTCGATCACGCTGCCGATGGCGCTGCCCTTCATCATGCTGGCGGTGCTGTTTCGCGGCATCGAGAATTTCAAGATGTTCGACATGGTCAACCTGCTCACCGGCGGTGGACCCGGCTCGACCACGGAAGTCGCCTCGATCACGCTGAAGCGGCAGGCTTTCGAAAGCTGGCGTACCGGCTATTCCTCGGCCTTCGCCATCATCCTGTTCGTTGCGGTGTTCGGGCTGGCCAACATCTACGTCAAGGCGCTCAACAAGGTGAAGCAGAGATGAGCCTGACCACCGCCCATTCCGTCGTCGCGCCCTCGTCCAACGCGAAGCTGATCGCCGGCACGATCATCATAGCCTATGCGCTGATCTCGATCGTGCCGCTGCTGTGGATCTTCGCCACCAGCTTCAAGACGCCGCCTGATTCGATCGCCTATCCGCCCAAGATCGTCTTCCAGCCGAGCATCGAGGGCTATTGCAACCTCTTCACGACCCGCACAAGGCAGACGCCGGACTACATCAAGTCGCTCGGACCGGCGACCGGCTTCTGCGACGAGACCGTGCGCAAGCGCAATATGGTGATCGCCGGGCCGTCGAACTTCCTGCCGCGCTTCGTCAATTCGCTGATCATCGCCTTCGGCTCGACCTTCTGCGCGGTGTTCCTCGGCACGCTCTCGGCCTATGGCTTCTCGCGCTTCAAGGTGCCTCTGGCCGACGACCTTCTGTTCTTCATCCTGTCGACGCGTTTCATGCCGCCGATCGCGGTGGCGATCCCGATCTACCTTATGTATCGCGAGCTCGGCCTCTCCGACACCGCGCTCGGCATGATCCTGCTCTACACCGCGGTCAACGTCTCTTTGGCCGTGTGGCTGCTCAAGGGCTTCATCGACGAGATCCCGCGCGAATATGAAGAGGCCGCGATGATCGACGGCTATACCAGGCTGCAGGCCTTCTGGCGCACCGTGCTGCCGCAGGCGACCACCGGCATCGCCGCGACCGCGATCTTCTGCCTGATCTTTGCCTGGAACGAATACGCGTTCGCAGCGCTGCTCACTTCCGGCACCGCGCAGACCGCGCCGCCCTTCATCCCGACCATCATCGGCGAGGGCGGCCAGGACTGGCCGGCAGTGGCGGCTGGCACGACCATCTTCCTGGTACCGATCCTCGTCTTCACCATCCTGCTGCGCAAGCAGTTGCTGCGCGGCATCACCTTCGGCGCGGTGCGCAAATGACTAGTGTGGGAATAAGTCGACCCCCACTCCGTCGAGCTTCGCTCGACACCTCTCCCCCGATCGACGGGGTAGAGGAAGGGCGCGAACTTCATTCAGCCAGGCTCCCTTCCTCTCCCTCCGGAGGGGGGAGAGGTGGCGCTGCGAAGCAGCGACGGAGTGGGGGAACCACCTGGCAACCATCTCTCCCCTTGAACGAGAAGGAAGGGAGGAACGCATGAACCGCTCTGTTGCCTCCAAGCGCTCCTCTTGGCCCGTCTGGGCAAGGCGCGGCCTGATGGAAAACATCGCGACCGCGATCATCGCGATCGGCTTCCTGATGCTGTTCCAGCCCTTCGCGCTGTCGCTCTATACCTATTCCTTCGTCACCATGCTTGCCGGCACGGTGATGTTCATCATCGTCTCGAAATTCCCGGAATAACGATGGCCGAGATCCGTGTTCAGAATCTGAGGAAGGCCTTCGGCGCATTCGTCGCCGTGCAGGATTCCAATTTCGTCGTCGAGGACGGCGAGTTCTTCGTCATGCTCGGCCCGTCCGGCTGCGGCAAGACGACGACGCTGCGCATGATCGCTGGTCTCGAGCTGCCGACCGGCGGCAAGATCCTGCTCGACGGCGAGGACGTCACCATGCGCCGGGCGCGCGAACGCGACATCGCCTTCGTCTTCCAGCTCTTCGCGCTCTACCCGCACATGAATGTGCGCAAAAATATCGGCTTCCCGCTGCTGGCGCAGGGCATGCCCTCGGCCGAAATCCGAAGCCGCGTCGAGGAGACAGCAAAGCTGCTGCGCATCGACCATCTGCTCGACAAGTCCGTTTCCGGCCTTGCCGGCGGCGACCGCCAGCGCGTCGCGCTCGGCCGCGCCATCGTGCGGCGGCCGAAATGTTTTCTCATGGACGAGCCGCTCGGCACCCTCGATACCGAGTTCCGGGATCTGATGGTGCATGAGTTGCGCGAGCTGCATAACCGCATCCACGCAACGACCGTCTATGTCACGCACGACCAGATGGAAGCCATGTCGATGGCCGACAAGATTGCGGTGATGAATCACGGCGTCATCGAGCAGTTCGGCACGCCGCGCGAAATCTACGACCGGCCGGCAACCATGTTCGTCGCCGATTTCATCGGCTCGCCGCCGATGAATTTCCTGAAATTCGGCGGCGGGCTCGCCAGGGGCGCGAAGGAGATCGTCGTGCAAGGCGCCAAGGTCGCGGTGCCGGAGGTACGCGAGGATGTGGCACCCGCCGACATGGCACTCGGCATCCGGCCCGAGCACATCCGCTTCGACGATGGCTCGAAGCTGCGCGGCGCGATCTACGGCACCGAATATCTCGGCACCACGCAGATCGTCGCCGTCGAGACGGCCGACGGCATCATCAAGGCGCGCGTGCCGGCCGGCATCCATCTCAGCCCCGGCGAACAGGTCGGGCTGGCGCTGAACGGTGCGAGGCTGTCGCTGTTCGAGAAGGGCTCCGGCCGCGCGGTCAGGACCGCCATGCATGATCAGGCAGCGGAGGCGCGCCATGGCTGACGTTCACATCCAGGGCGTGACCAAGAGCTTTGGCGACACCGTCGCGATCGACGATCTCGACCTCGCGATCAAGGACGGCGAATTCGTCGTGCTGCTCGGGCCGACCGGCGCCGGCAAGACGACGACGCTGAGGCTGATCGCCGGACTGGAACGGCCGGACAGCGGCACGATCCACATCGGCGGCCATGACGCGACGGCGCTGTCGCCGGCCGAACGCGACACCGCCTTCGTCTTCCAGCAATATTCGCTCTATCCGCATCTTTCGGTGTTCGACAATCTCGCCTTCCCGCTGCGCTCGCCGGCGCGGCGGTTTCCCGAAGAGGCTGTGCGGCGGCGCGTCGAGGAAGTCGCGCGCATGGTGCGCATCGACCACAAGCTCGACAACCGCTCGACGAAACTGTCCGGCGGCGAGATGCAGCGAGTCGCCATCGGCCGTGCCCTGGTGCGCAAGCCCGCGATCTACCTGATGGACGAGCCGCTGTCCTCGCTCGACGCCAAGCTGCGCGCCGATCTCAGGCTCGAGCTGAAGCGCATCCAGTCCGAGCTCGGCGCCACCATGCTCTATGTCACGCACGACCAGATCGAGGCGATGACCATGGCCGACCGCATCGGCATTCTCGCCGACGGCATGCTGGTGCAGATCGGCACCCCGCGCACGATCTATTCTGAGCCGGCTAATCTCCATGTCGCAGCCCGCCTCGGCCAGCCGGCTATCAACCTTCTGCCGGCCGGACTGCTGCCTGACGGCGGCGCCCCGACCGGAACGACGACGATCGGCGCCCGCACCGAGCATCTCGCGATCGAGAAGGCGCTGAACGGTCATGCTGACGGCGTCGTCGACTGGGTCGAGCATCTCGGCGACCAGAACCACCTGCATGTGACGGTTGGGCCGAAGAAGCTGGTAACGCTCACCGATCCGGACACGCCTTTAGCCAAAGGGGATAAGGTGACGATCCGCTATACAGCGCCGCTCTATTTCGGCTCGGACGGGCAAAGATTGATGTAGCCGGCTCGCGCATAAATTTACAAACCGATTGACGACCGCAGATACGGACTGGACGAAATTCATGAAGCACTTTTTCAACCGCAAGGACACGATCGTCACCGAGGCGCTGGACGGCTTCCTCGCCACGGCGGGATCGGGCGCGCTGGCCCGCCTCGACGGCTATCCCGAGATCAAGGTCGTGCTGCGCGCCGACTGGGACAAGTCGAAGGTGGCGATCGTTTCGGGCGGCGGCGCCGGGCATGAACCCTCGCATGCCGGCTTCGTCGGGGCCGGGATGCTGACGGCGGCCGTCTCCGGCGAGATCTTCGCTTCGCCCAGCGTCGAGGCGGTGCTGGCGGCGATCCGCGCGACGACGGGACCGGCCGGCTGCCTGCTGATTGTCAAGAACTACACCGGCGACCGGCTTAATTTCGGACTGGCCGCGGAAAAGGCGCGCGCCGAGGGCCTTGCGGTCGAGATGGTGATCGTCGCCGACGACATCGCGCTTCCGGACATCGCGCAGCCGCGCGGCGTTGCCGGCACGCTGTTCGTGCACAAGATCGCCGGTCACCTGTCGGAAGCCGGCCATGACTTGGCATCGGTTGCCGCAGCGGCGCGCGCGGCGGCTAAGGATATCGTTTCGCTCGGCATCTCGCTTTCCTCCTGCTCGATCCCCGGACAGGCGCACGAGGAGCGCTTCGGCGCCGAAGACGGCGAGCTCGGCCTCGGCATTCATGGCGAGCCGGGCGTCGAGCGCATCGCGCTGCAGAGCGCCAGCTCGCTCGTCGCCATCATGGCCGAACGCCTCGCCGCGCGGCTCGATGCAGGCAGCCGTTATGCCTTGCTGATCAACAATCTCGGCTCGGTGCCGCCGCTCGAAATGTCTTTGATCGCCAACGCCGTCTTGTCCTCGCCGCTGGCGGAGGCCGTGGCGCTGACGATCGGCCCCGGGCATCTGATGACGGCGCTCAACATGAACGGCTTCTCGCTGTCGTTGCTCAAGCTCGACGCGGGACGCGAGGCGGCGCTGCTGGCGCCGGTCGGCCCGCATGCCTGGCTGCCCGCGAAGCCGGTTCGTCAGCCGGTCGTTATCGCGATGGCCAAGCCTGCCATCGGCACAGCCACAAAGCCCGCCAGCCGCGATGTGGCCGCCGAGCGGCTGATCAGAGCTGCCTGCCAAAGGCTGATCGCGCTAGAAGAACCCCTCAACGCGCTGGACGCCAAGGCAGGTGACGGCGACACCGGCTCGACCGTGGCGACGGGAGCGCGCAGCATTCTCGAGCGCATCGACACGCTGCCGCTCGCCGACAAGGCCGCGACATTTGCCGCAATCGGCGATACGTTGGGCACCTCGATGGGCGGCTCCAGCGGCGTGCTGTTGTCGATCTTCTTCACCGCCGCCGCACAGACTTTGCGTTTCGGCGCAACTTTACCCAAGGCGCTGCTCGCCGGGCTCGACCGCACGACCTTCTACGGCGGCGCCAAGGTCGGCGACCGCACCATGGTCGATGCGCTGGAGCCCGCACTGCGGGCGCTTGATGCAAGCGGGCTGGAAGCGGCGGCAGAAGCGGCGCGGCAAGGCGCCGAGGCAACCGCCGCGATGCGGAAGGCGAAGGCCGGCCGTTCCGCCTATATCGGCAGGCAGCTCGACGTCGCGGATCCCGGCGCCTTCGCGGTCGCTGAGGTTTTCGCCGCCGTGGCGGCGCTGTTCGCCCCGGCATGAAGGACAGGAAATGGCGCCAGCCGATTTCTCCCGATTGATCGCGGCGGCCGCCGATACGATCGCGGCACATGCCGAGGAATTGACCGCGCTCGACCAGGCGATCGGCGACGGCGACCACGGGCTGAACATGAAGCGCGGCTTCGAGGCCGTGCGTGCCGAGGCGGATACTTTCGTAGCGAAGCCGCTCCCCGAGGCGTTGAAGGCGGTCGGCACCAAGCTGGTGATGACTGTCGGCGGTGCCTCCGGCCCGCTGTTCGGCACGTTGTTCATGGCGCTCGGCAAGGACCTGCCCGCGGCACCGGATCGAAACGGGCTGGCGGCGGCGCTGGGCAAGGCGATCGAGGCGGTCGCGGCGCGCGGCAAATCGCAGCCGGGACAAAAAACCATGCTCGACGTGCTGCAGCCGGTGTATGAGGCATTGGCGCAAGGCAAGACGGCTGGCGAGATCGCCGACGCAGCCGACAAAGCGGCCGAGGCCACGGTGCCGATGAAGGCCCTGCGCGGGCGAGCTTCCTTCCTGGGAGAGCGCTCGATCGGGCATATGGACGCCGGGGCGCGCTCGACCGCGCTGCTGGTGCGCGCAGTCGCGGAAGCGATAGAGGGCAATTGATGAGCAATGTCGGTATCGTCATCGTGTCGCATTCGCCCCTGGTCGCCGAGGGCACGGCCGATATGGTGCGCCAGATGGTGGGCGACGAAGTGCCGCTTGCATGGTGCGGCGGAAACGGCCATGGCGGCCTCGGCACCAGCGTCGAGGCGATCATGGGCGCGATCGACAAGGCCTGGTCGGAAGCGGGTGTCGCCATCCTGGTCGATCTCGGCGGCGCCGAGACCAACTCGGAGATGGCGGTCGAGATGATCGGCGAGCCGCGCTCCCACAGAATAGTCGTCTGCAACGCGCCGATCGTCGAGGGCGCGGTGATGGCGGCAACCGAATCCTCCGGCGGCGCCTCGCTCAAGGAAGTGGTGGCGACGGCGCATGAATTGTCGCCGTCGTGAACGAACGGGAACCGACTGAATGTCCGCATCCGCCGAAGCAACGGTCCTGATAACCCACGCGGTGGGACTGCACGCGCGCCCTTCGGTGAAGTTCACCAAGCTTGCCAAGTCGTTCGCGGCCGAGGTGGAAGTGGCGGTGGCGGCCAACGGCCCCTGGTTCGACGCCAAGAGCATCGTCAAGGTGATGGCGGCCAAGGCGCCGAAAGGGACCATGCTGCATATCCGAGCCAAGGGCGATGGCGCGACCCAGGCGGTGAAAGCACTGGTCGATCTGGTGCAGCGTGACTTCGACGAGGACGCGGATCATGCCCGGTCCGCTTGAGACCGATCTGAATGTCGCCAGGCCCGCAAGGAATGCGAGCCATGCGGGTTGAGGGTAGCCCCGCCTCACCCGGCTACGCCGAAGGCCCGCTGTTCGACCTCGACCAGCCTCCGGCCAGCTACAAGGCCAAGGCGAGCGCCGAGGAAGAACAAGCGGCATTGGTGAGCGCAATCGGCAAGGCCGTCGGCCGGCTGGCGGCGCTGGTCGAAACAGCCAATGGCGACGCCGCCGGCATCCTCGAATTCCACATCGCCATGTTGGAGGACGACGCATTGAGCGGTCCGGCCTTGGCGGCGATCGGCTCCGGGCAGCCCGCGGACGCCGCCTGGCGCGCAGTGCTGGACAGCGAGATCGCCGGCTACGAAGCGTCGGATCAGGACTATTTCCGCGCCCGCGCCGCGGATTTGCGTGACATCCGCGACCAGGTGCTGCGCGCGCTGAGCGAGGACAGCGAGGCCGCGGCGCCCCCGGGCGCGATCCTCTACGGCGAGGACATCGCGCCGACGCGCTTCCTCGAAACCGATTGGAGCGAGGGCGGCGGCATCGCGCTCAAGCGCGGCAGCACCGCCAGTCATGTCGCGATGCTGGCGCGCTCGCGCGGCGTGCCGATGGTCGTCGGTCTTGGCGACGAGGCTGAAACGCTCACCGGTGTCGCGCTGCTCGATGCCGAACGCGGCGCGATCATTTTCTCGCCGTCGCCGGCCGAAATCGAAGCCTTCCGGCAATCCGCCTCCTCCTTCTCTGACCGGCTGGGCGCGGCGAAGACATTCCTGACTGAGCCGGCGGTGACCAAGGCCGGCACCGCCGTGCGCGTACAGGTGAACATCGCCTATCCTTCGGATGTCGACGGCATCGATATCGCCACCTGTGACGGTGTCGGCCTGATGCGGACCGAATTCCTGTTCGGCAAAACGCTGCCGGACGAGGAGACGCAATACCGTGCCTACCGCATGGTGCTGGAATGGGCCGGCGACAAGCCGGTGACCATTCGCACCGTCGATGCCGGCGGCGACAAGCCGGTGCCGGGTTTCACCATCGAGGAAACCAACCCGTTTCTCGGTCTGCGCGGCATAAGACTTTCGCTGGCGCGGCGCGATATCTTCCGCGTGCAGATCCGGGCATTGCTGCGCGCTGCCATCCACGGCAATCTGAAGGTGATGTTCCCGATGATCGCCACGCCCGAGGAGTACAGCCACGCCGCCGCGCTGTTCGCGGAAGAACAAGCCGCGCTTGCCGCGCAGGGCGTCGCGCACCGGCTTCCGCCACTTGGCATCATGGTCGAGGTGCCGTCCGTCGCGCTGACGCCGGAGGATTTCGCCGATGTCGCCTTCTTCTCGATCGGCTCCAACGACCTGACGCAATATGTGATGGCGGCGGCGCGGGACAATGCGGCGGTCGCGCATCTCAACTCCGTCTGCAACCCGGCGGTGATGCGGCTGATCGCTTCGGTCGCGGCCTTCGGGCAGGAGAAGGGCATTCCGGTCAGCCTTTGCGGCGATGCGGGCGGCGATCCGGCCGCTATCCCGGCGCTGCTCGAGGCGGGTCTGCGCGACCTGTCGGTCGCCCCTGCGCAACTCGCCATGGCCAAGGCGGCCATCGCGGATGTTCCAGTGTAGACGCGGCATGGCCAGGACCGAGAAGATATCGGAAACAGGCTCGGAGGAGGCGATCCGCGCCTACAAGACGATCCTGTCGCAGGTGATCGACCAGCGCCCGTCGGGCATGCGCCAGCGTCTTGCCGACGCGCTCGGCAAGCACCGCAGCTTCGTCACGCAGATCTCCAGCCCGACCTATTCGATCCCGATCCCGTCAAGGCATTTGCCGGCCATCTTTTCCGTCTGCCACTTCAGCCAGACCGAGCGCGACCAGTTCATGGCCGCCTATCACCAGGCGCATCCCGGCAAGGCGCCCGCGGCCTCCGGGCCGCGCAAGACACGCCATGTCTCACTCATCGTGCCGGATTTCGGCGACGACAGGCAGAACGCCGCGCTCGACCGGGCGATCAACGAATTCATCCAGAAGATAACCAGCATCGCCGGCAAGGGCAGCGGCTAAAGCAAAGCAATTCCCGGAAAGTCTGTAGCGGTTTTCCGTTCGGGATTGCGTAAACTAAAGACAGTCGGGAGGACTGCCATGAAAAAATTTATCAATTCGGTGGACACGGTCCTGGCCGAAAGCCTCGATGGCTTTGCGGCCGCTCATGCCGACATACTCGTGCTTGGCGACGACCACAAATTCATCCGCCGCAGGGCGTTGAAGCCAGGCAAGGTGGCGCTGATCTCGGGCGGCGGATCCGGCCACGAGCCGCTGCATGGCGGCTTTGTCGGCCACGGCATGCTGGACGCCGCCTGCCCCGGCCAGGTCTTCACCTCGCCCACGCCCGACCAGATGCTCGCGGCCGTCCAGGACGTCGACACCGGCGCCGGCTGCCTGTTCATCGTCAAGAACTACGAAGGCGATGTGATGAATTTCGACATGGCGGCCGAGATGGCGGACGGCGTGCTGCAGGTGGTGACCAATGACGACGTCGCGGTCGAGAACTCGTCCTACACGACCGGACGGCGCGGCGTCGCCGGCACGCTGGTGGTGGAAAAGATCGTCGGCGCCGCCGCCGAGCAGGGCATAGCCCTGCCCGACCTCAAGGCGCTGGGCGACCGCGTCAACGCCGCGACACGCTCGATGGGCGTGGCTCTGACCAGCGGCACGGTGCCCGCCGCTGGCAAGCCGACCTTCGTGATAGGCGACGTGGAGATGGAATTCGGCGTCGGCATCCATGGCGAGCCCGGCCGTCGGCGCGACACGCTGAAGAGCGCCGACGCCATCGCCGAGGAGGTTTGCGCCGCGATTGCCGGCGACTTCGGCGATCGCGCCAAAGGGCCGGCACTGCTGTTCGTCAACGGCTTCGGCGGCACGCCGTCGATGGAGCTCTATCTGATGTACAACAGCGCCCGCAGGGTGTTCGAGAGGCAGGGCGTGACGGTGGTCCGCTCGCTCGTCGGGTCCTATGTGACCTCGCTCGACATGGCGGGATGCTCGATCACGCTGACCATGCTGGACGACGAAACGTCAGCACTTTGGGACGCGCCGGTACACACAGCAGCGCTGCGCTGGGGGATATAGCCGGCTTCAGCCAAGACCGAAGCCCGACGCCTCAAAGCGTCTTTGACGCCACGGCCACCACGCTGGAGAGTTTTCCAGCCTTGCGCAGCAACGGCGCCTCATATTTCTTCTTCGTCATTTCCAACACCCTCCGGATCAATCCACAGAATGGACGATCCGCGCGGAAAGTCAAACTCACAAGCCGGCTTTGCCGCCGCGCACTGGTTTCCAGTGTGCTTTTCTGTAAGCATGGGCTTGTTCCTATCATTCGAACGCCGTCCGGGTTGATGCTGCCTTCTCTTGCGCCTGCCGATGAAAAACTGCTGCTGACCTTCGCCGACCCAGAGGCATCGGCCGCCATTGGCGATGGCACTGCGGCCGCAACCTTGCTGGCGCTGCTCGCCAACGCTGAGTTCCACGGCGTGCTGCCGATCATGCTGCGCAAACTCAGGGAGATCGGTGACGCCCGACTGCCGCAGGACGCAACCCTGCAGCGGAGACTGTCGGAGTTGCGCGACGAGGCGACGATGGCGACCGGCCAATCGATGCTGCTGCAGTACCATGGCGACCGCATCATGAAAGCGCTGGCGGCAAAGGGCGTGCCGGCCCGGATCGTTAAGGGGCCGGTGTTCGCGCGCAAGCTTTACAGCCAGGTTGCGGACCGTCCCTTCACCGACATCGACATTCTCGTCGACCCCGCCAGCATCGAGGCGGCCAACAAGACCATCGGCGAATGCGGCTTCGAGCTCGGCAGTGACGAGGCCGCGTCGCATGAACTGCAGGAATTCAAATGGCTGGAGAAAGAGAACTCCAGCCTGCTGATCGAATTGCATGGCAATCTGGTGCACGACACCGGCATGCGCAGACGACTGTCGCTTGGCTTCCGCGAGTTGCAGGCGATCGACGGCGGCGAAACCGACACGCCGGCCGCGCTGCTCACCATCGCCATCGTGCATGCCGCCGGCGGCCACAAGTTCCACCGCCTGCAGCTCTGCGTCGACGTGCTGCAGGCGGTGCGGGCGCTGAAATCGTCTCAAGAGGAAGCGCGGCTGCTCGATGCCGCCTGCATGACCGGCATCGAGCTCGAGCTGGCCACAGTCCTCAACGTCACCGGACGCCTGTTCGACGCGCCGCGCGCGATCGAGCTTGCCGACCGCATCAAGCCGGACCTCTCGATACGGTTGGCGAAATGGCTGATCACCGGCAACATGCTGCTTCGGGTCAATTCCCGCGAAAAGCTGCGCTCGCGCCTCAGCCGCGATGCCTTCCGCTGGGTGCAGAGGCTGGCGCGGCCGCGACCGTATCCAGTCTGAGCTCGGCATGGAGAACCCGCTCTCGGCCGTATTCATCACCGAGATTTCGTCCGTCACTGCGCCCATGCTTGCGCGCTGGGCAGATAACGGCCATCGCGTTGCTGCCGTGGTCGTGCCGGGCCCACTTGCCGGCAAGCGCTTCAGCTTCAGTGCCGTGCGCCGCCGCCTGCGGCGGCGGTTTGCGTTGAGGTCTCATCTCGGCCACGCCATGCCCCCATTGATCGAATTCAGCCCGCCCCATGACTGGGATGCGCTTGGGCCGCGGCTCAGCGCGGCCCGCGCCGATCTTTTGATCTGTTTCGGATACGGCAAACTGATCCCGCAAACCGTGCTGGAGCTGTTTCCGAAGGGCGGCCTCAACCTGCATCCCGCGCTTCTGCCGCACTATCGCGGCCCGCATCCAATGCACCGGCTAATTATCGACCAGATGCATGAAGCCCATGGCGGCGTGACCTTGCACAAGATGACATCCGGCTTCGATGCGGGCGATATCCTGGCGCAGGTTAGCTTTGCAGCAGAGGATTGGCGTTCGGCCGCAACGGTGAACCAGGCCCTGGCCAACGCAATGGCTGTGCTCGCGACGGATGTTGCGCCTGAGTTTTGCAGGGGCAGGCTTGCCGGAATGCCCCAGCCGGATGGGGCCTATGTCTGGGCGCGCATCGAGCGCGGCCCGTTTATCGTCGGCAAACAATTTTCAAGCGAGCATGTCGCGCGGCTATGCCGGATCGTCGGGTCGAGTGTTCCGGTCAGTGTCCTGATCAATGGCAGACCGGTCCGGCTCGCTCAGCCGATCCGCCGCCTGGGACCACCCAGCGGCGAAGCCGCGAAATGCCGACGGGGACTTGTGGAATTCGACTGCGCCGACGCGCGCGTCGTGCATCTGGTCTACAACAAGCTGTCCCGGCTGTTCTTGCGTTGGCAGTCAAAACCTCGCCACCGCGGTCGAGAGCAGCCATCCCTCGACATCCGGCGTTTCGGCGCGAAGGACTGAGCACGCGTCAACTTGGCAGCGCAGCCTGGATCAACTCCGCCGCCTCGGCCGGACTTGCCCCGACTTCCAGCGTGAAGGTCGGCACCGCCTTCACCAGCGTCGCGATCGTCGCCATGCGCCTTTTCTGCAGCGACAGCAGGCCGGTCATGCCGGTCCTTACATTGTCGGTGGCCAAAGCCACCATGGCGTCTGTCCTGGCCATCGGCCGCAGCCGAGTCACGGCGTCTGCCGAGCGTGCAAGGTGCAGGAGCGCCGCGACGGGCCTGGCGCGCACATCTTCGACACGGATGATTTCGCCAAGGCGGTCCAGCGAAACGGATTGCTCATCCTCGGCGTCCCACTTCTCGCCCAGGCAGGGCGCAACGAAGGGCAGCATCGCCGCCGTGTTGCGGTGGACCTTCACCTTGCGCGGCATGCCCCAGGCCGCGATGCCCTGCGCGCTTGCGTTGAGGATCATCACGTCGTCCGAGCAGAGGCCGAAGCCCCGCGAGGCAAGCGCGAGCGATGTGGTGGACTTGCCCGTGCCGCTTGGCGCATGAATGAGAACCAGGCTGTCCTTTCCAGGCAAGGTAAGACCCGCGGTGTGCAGCATATGCTGGCCGTCCGCATCGAGCGCTGCATCCAGCACCATCATCAGCAGGGTCCATTTGATCTTGCTGTCCGGATGAAGACGGATTTCGGCCCGGCCCTCGCCGTCGTGGATCGATAGCGTCTGCTGGCCCGGAAAGACGAGATGGAAGACGCTTCCGGCGTCGATCATGCGGCAATGGCCGTCCAGCGGCACGTCGCCGTCGAAAGCCAGCTTTCCTTTGGGGTTCTCGTGCAACTCAAGCGTTTCGACAATGTTGACGCGAAAACCGGGCTGGACAGGCTCGTTCACACGCAGGGCGCCGAGCATCAGGTCGAAGCTCGGCCACAGATCAGCGCGCGCGGCGGTGATGCCTATGACCTGGCCGTTGAGATCATAGCGGAAAGTCTGCTCGCTCAAGCGGCTGGCGCCTTCATGCTGGCCGGGTGGCGGTAGATCTCCACCATGCCGGGCTGGCTGTCGCTGACCACCGGCTTGCCGTCGAGGCAGACCCAGCAATGCGCCGACAGGCGAGGCTCGTGCATCGACCTGGCGTCGACGCCGAAACGCAGCTCTGGTTTAAGACCGGCCATGCGCAGAAAGCGGAAGCCGAGCAGACCTTCGCGAAGGCATCTGCGGTCGCGCATCAGCCAGGGGCGTCGCACCGTCCGCTTGACGCGATGGACGATGTAGGTCCAGGGCAAGTCCCGATAGGGTGCGGGCGACTGCAGCGGCGCCAGTTTCAACACGCTTTCGAAATCGCGCCGGCCGACCAGCACCGGCATCAGCCGGGCGCTGAGCCACAAATGGACGCGGAACAGGGCGCGCAGGACCGGTCCGTCGGCCATCACGCGTCCGGGTCAGCGAGGATGCCTTCAGCCACCAGCTCGGCGGCCAATTCGGCCATATCCTGATCGAGCGTTGCCTTGTCGACCTCGAATTCCTCCGACAGCAGATCGACGATCTGGTCGAGCTTGCGCGCGCCGTTCACCTTGTCGAGAAAAGCCTCGGTCGTGTCGTTGCAGGTGTAAAGCTGGCCGCTGCGCGCCAAAAGCACGACCGCGCCATCGCCGACATGCTGCACGGACGCATCGTCCGCCATGCGCAGCACCGTTCCAGAGCCGATTTCAGCCATGCGCCCTCCAGTCCAGCAAGAATGCCGCAGAGCAAGTAGCGCGACAAGGCAGTGCTGTCCATTGCTGCATGGTGCCGTCAGGAGTTGGCAGCCTGTGCGGATGCATCGGACAGCTTGTGGCAATCCGGCAACAATCCTGACCAAATCGCGACAAAAAGGTGTTCTTTCGATGACCAAAAAGCGATGGCTATGGTATTCGACGTTGGCATTCTTCGGATTTGGGGGCATCTATGAAAAGGCTCATCCTTTCTTCAACTTTCCTGGTGGGGTTTGCTCACACTTCGTTTGCTGCCGACGTCTTCGCGCCGCAAGATACTGCCGTCTATAATTGGTCGGGTATTTATGTCGGCGCTGATGCCGGTTATGGCTGGGGCAATTCCACCCAAGATTTCGACGGCATCGACTACAACGTACCGCTCGATCCGAAGGGCTGGCTCGGCGGTTTATATGCCGGCTACAACTATCAGCTTTCGAACGGCGTCGTTCTGGGCGTCGAAGGCGACTTCAATTTTTCGAATATCGACTCGAAGGGCGTTCGCGGTATCAGTGCTGGTGTGAACGATCCAACCTTCAGTTATGGATCCGACCTCAAGTGGACTGGCTCGCTACGCGGGCGGCTTGGCTATGCAGCAGGCCAATTCCTGCCTTTTGTGACAGGCGGGCTGGCCGTCGGCCGCTACGAGAACTTCCAAACAGCCGCAGGAGTTCCCTACTCTCATACCAATACCTTCACCGGCTGGACCTTAGGCGCCGGTGTGGACTATGCGATGACCGAGCATGTAGTGTTGCGGGTCGAGTATCGTTACACAGACTTCGGCGATAAGCACATCGTCGACCCAGTCTGGACGGACTGGAATGTTGACCTATCCACCAACGACGTTCGGATCGGCATCGCCTACAAGTTCTGAGGATCCACAACATGTGACGCCACTTATTGCTGCGTATTTCGCAATCAAAAAAGGGAAGCCTGCTGGGCTCAGCCAAGCTGGCTTTTGTCTTTTGACGGAATCGACGGAGTGCGACTTCAGCGTCTCTATGGCCGCAAAACGACAATCATCGAATGGTTGTCTAGCTGACCAAAAGCGGGGATTGCATTTCTTTCCTTAAATAAGCTGTGAAGTCGCCGGGGTTTTTGGGGAGATAGTGCCATGCGTTACAATTGGGATCGGGCTCCGACGACTTTCGAGCGTCATCGCAAGGCATTGGCGGCCGCCATTCTGATCGCCGGCGGCGTCGGGCTGATGCTGGCGGCACTGCCGCTCTAAGCCGGCTTTCAATCCGCGACCGGCAGAACGGCGCTCCAAGCGAAATGCCGCTGGGGAACTTTGACAAGAAACGTCGATCAAAATGCAGGGAGACATGGCCGCGAGAAGCGGCTTAGGCTATGGCCAGACGACGGAATGTTCCTGGGGAGGAAAGTCGATGGCCTCACGCTACCGCGAAGTCTATGAGAGCTGGAAACGCGACCCCGTGGGGTTCTGGGCCGAGGCGGCCAAGGCGATCGACTGGTATAGGCCGGCCGAAAGTGTCTTCGATCCAAAAGCCGGCGTTTATGGCCGCTGGTTCGTCGGCGCCAGCTGCAACACCTGCTTCAACGCCATCGACCGCCATGTGGCGGGCGGCCGCGCCGACCAACTGGCGCTGATCCACGACAGCGCGATCACCGGCACGGTGCGGAAATTCACCTATGCAGAGCTAAAGCGCGAGGTCGTCGCGTTGGCGTCGGTGCTGAGGCATCGCGGCATCGGCAAGGGCGACCGCGTCATCATCTACATGCCGATGGTGGCGGAAGCCGCTATCGCCATGCTTGCCTGCGCGAGGCTGGGCGCTGTGCACTCGGTGGTGTTCGGCGGCTTCGCCTCGCACGAGCTCGCCACCCGCATCGACGACGCCAAGCCGAAGCTGATCATCACCGCCTCCTGCGGCCTGGAGCCAGGCCGCGTCGTCGCCTACAAGCCGCTGCTCGACAAGGCGATCGAGATATCGAAGCACAAGCCGGACGCCTGCCTCATCCTGCAGCGCGAGCAGCTGCGCTGCGAGATGAAGGACAATTACGACTTCGACTATGCCGATGCGGTTGCGCGCGAACGCGCCGCCGGCGCCAATGTCGACTGCGTGCCGGTTTTAGCCACCGACCCGCTCTACATCATCTACACCTCCGGCACCACGGGCCAGCCGAAAGGCATCGTGCGCGACAATGGCGGCCACATGGTCGCGCTGAAATGGACCATGGACAACGAGTTCGGCGTCAAGCCGGGCGAGGTGTTCTGGGCGGCTTCCGATGTCGGCTGGGTGGTCGGCCATTCCTATATCGTCTACGGACCGCTTCTGCATGGCTGCACGAGCGTGCTGTTCGAGGGAAAGCCGATCGGCACGCCGGATGCCGGCACCTACTGGCGGGTGATCTCGCAGCATGGCGTGGTGGCGCTGTTCACCGCGCCGACCGCGTTCCGCGCCATCAAGGGGCAGGATCCCAAGGGCGAGTTCGTGCCGAAATACGACCTGTCGAAGTTCCGCACGCTGTTCCTTGCCGGCGAGCGCGCCGATCCCGAAACGATCAAATGGGCGGAGCAGAAGCTCGACCGTCCCGTCATCGACCATTGGTGGCAGACCGAGACCGGCTCGCCGATGACGATCAATCCGGCGGGGCTCGGGCTGTTACCGGTGAAATACGGCTCGCCCGGGGTGCCGATGCCGGGCTACGACATTCGCATCCTCGACGATGCCGGCCACGAGGTGGCGCGCGGCACGCTCGGCAATGTCGTGGTCAAGCTGCCGCTGCCCGCCGGCTGCCTGCCGACGCTGTGGAACGCCGACGCCCGTTTCCGCCAGGCTTACCTCGAGGAGTTCCCCGGCTACTACAAGACGGCCGACGCCGGCATAATGGACGAGGACGGCTACCTCTATGTGATGGCCCGCACCGATGACATTATCAACGTCGCCGGCCACCGGCTCTCGACCGGCGCCATGGAAGAGGTGCTGGCGGCTCATCCCGATGTCGCCGAATGCGCGGTCATTGGCATTGCCGATGCCATGAAGGGCCAGGTGCCGCTCGGCTTCGTGGTGCTCAATGCCGGCGTGTCGCGCGATAGCGGCACGATCGAAAGTGAGGTTGTCGGGCTGGTGCGCGAGCGGATCGGCCCGATTGCGGCCTTCAAGACCGTGGTGACGATCAAGCGGCTGCCCAAGACCCGCTCCGGCAAGATCCTGCGCGGCACGATGCAGAAGATCGCCGACAAGGAGGAATGGACCATGCCGGCGACGATCGACGATCCGGCGATCCTGGACGAGATCACGGCGGCGCTGAAGGGACGCGGCATCGGGGTGTAGTCGCCGGCAGACGACCGCGGTAAGGATCAATTTACCAATTTGCACCGCACTGCAATCGCTTATTGTGCAGCGCAGCAATAAACTTTAAAGTTTGCGTGGGGGGCCATACCGAAGGCACGGCATGGCCCAGCACAAGACGACATTCGGCGGTGTCGACATACTGCGATTGCCGGCCGCCGTCATGGTGATGTTCTATCACTATATGGCGGCTGTCGCGCTGATGGCATTGTCGCTGCGCCTCGACCTTTCCTGGCCCGGCTGGCGGCGGATCGGGCCGATGACCTATCCGCTCTATCTCATCCATGATGTCGTCGGCGCGGCCATGATCGCGGTGAGCTGGCTGATCGCGACCGAGGCCGAGCCGCGCATCTGGCTGCTCTTGGACCACACGCTGTTCCGCTATCGGTTGAAGGCCGCCTGACGACGCGACTGCCGATCGCGCGCCGGTGTGGAATTGTTTGCATTCGGCATGATATCGAGGCGCAGATCAGTGCAAGTAGCCGAGCCTCAATCCGTGAATCTTTTCCAACGATCGAGACGCCCTCGACCCGCGCCACGCGAGCGCCTCGTCATGGACATGCGCGACATGGTCGTCTACGCAATCGGCGACGTGCATGGCTGCCACGACGAACTGCGCGCGCTGGAGCAAAAGATCCAGATCGATGCGCAGCGCTTCAGCGGTCGCAAGATCATCATCATGCTGGGCGACTATATCGACCGCGGGCCGCATTCGCGGCGCGTGATCGACCATCTGATGGCGCCGCCGCCGAAGGGCTTCCAGCGCATCTGCCTCGTGGGAAATCATGAAGTCGCGCTGCTCCTCTATCTGGACGGTCATCTCTCGCGTGAAACCTGGCTCGGCTATGGCGGCCGCGAAACCCTGTTCTCCTACGGCGTTGACCCTGACCGGCTGATAAGCCTCTACGGTTCGAGCGAGCAGGCGGATGCGCGCATACGCGAGGCCATTCCAGCCAGCCATGTCGACTTCCTGCGCACGCTGCCGGCGATGGTCTGCTCCGAGCATTTCGTCTTCGTGCATGCCGGCATCCGTCCCGGCGTCGCGCTCGAGGCGCAGGACGAGGGCGATCTGCTCAACATCCGCGAGGAGTTCTTCCAGGCGGCGCACCGCCTCGACCGCTGGGTGGTGCACGGACACACGATCGTGGATGTTCCGTCACTCGACGGACGCCGGCTCGACATCGACACCGGCGCCTTTCAAACGGGACGACTGACGGCGCTCAGGATCGTCGGCAAATACGGCCGGCTGCTGTCTTCGCGGGATTAAGGACGGTTCACGCTCCTAGGCTGAACCGCCCCCGATCTCTGTCTTTCCGAACGGAAACACCCCTCAGGCGGCCTGCTTGGGGCGCTGCTCCGATTTTTCCAGATAGTAGCTCGAATAGCGGTCGAAGAACCTCTCCGAGCCGCCGAGCGAGCCGTATTTCGCCAGCTTCTTCAGATCGACCTTGTTGAGCACCGCGCCGATCACCTTATTGGCGATATAGGGCTCGGATTCCAGCATCGAGCGCACCATGTTGCGCGGCGTGCGGCCCCATTCGGTGACCAGCACAAAGCCGTCGACCAGCGGCGCGAAGGCCTTGGCGTCGACGACGGGTCCGAGCGGCGGCAGGTCGACGATGATGTATTCGAACGTCTCCTTGGCGTTTTCGACGAAGCGCCGCATGCCGGCCGAACCCAGAAGCTCGCTGGTGTGCGAGAATTGGCCGCGCAGCACGGCGGGAATGATCGCCAGCTTGGTCTGGCGGTCGACCTTGCCGACGGACTGCCAGCTCTGGCCGTTGACTACCGCTTCCATCAGGCCCTGCTCGGCCTCCATGCCGAGGCTGCGGCTCAGGCCCGGATTGCGCAGGTCGCCGTCGATGAGCAAGGTCTTGGCACCGTTGGCCGCGAGCAGGCCGGCGAGGTTCGCGGCCACTGTCGACTTGCCTTCCCCAGGCAGCACCGAAATGACGCCGATGACCCGGCTGCTGCGGTCTTCCATCACCACGTCGAAGGCGATCTTGGCGTTGCGCAGCGTCTCGGCGAACATCGAAGCCGGAGCGTCGATGCTGACGCGCATGCGCGCCCGTCTCTCAGCCGCGGAGAGGCTGGCCACCTTGCCGTCGGCCGGCAGGTCGTCGGCTTTGGTATCCTTGGCCTTGCCGCCGCCGATCGTCGGCAGATAGCCGAGGAATTTCAGGCCGACGCGGTCGCGAACGTCCTCGCCCGTCCTGAAGAAACGCTCGTTGAACTCGTTGAGGCCGCCGAAGCCGGCGCCAAGCATCAGGCCGAGCACCAGCGAGAGCGCCAGCACGCGCAAGGTGCGCGGGCTGGAAGCCGCGAGCGGCATCGTCGCGTCGGAAATGATGCGGACCTTGCCGACCGGGAAGGATTGCTGCTGCGAAGCTTCCTCATAGCGGCTGAGGAAGGTCTGATAGAGCGTGGTGAGCGCCTGTGCCTGCTGATCGAGCTCCTTGAGCTTCACCTGCGACTGGTTGTCGATCGAGCTCTTGCCGGCGGCGGTGGAAATCTTGTCGCGCAAAGCCGTTTCGCGCGCCTGCGCCACCTCGAAATCGTTGCGGTAGCTTTCGGTGAGCTGTTTCAACTGGCCGAAGATCTGCGCCGAGACATCGGCCTTTTCCTTGGCCAGCGCGACCGCTTGCGGGTGATCCTTGCCGAAATTCGTCTCGACATCCTGCAGGCGCTTGGCAATGGCCAGATAGCGGGTCTTGAGCGCGATGATGACCGAGCTGCTCGGCTGGTCGGCGCCGATGGCCGAATCGTTAAAGGCGCTTTCGGAACCGCTTTCGACGATCGCCTTGTATTGCTGATAACGGGCGCTGGCTCTGGCGGTATCGGCCTGGGCGACGATGAGCTGTGCGTTGAGATCGGCGAGCTGCTTGTCGCTCAGGAGCTGGCCGTCGCTGTTGGCAGACAATCCATGTTCGGCCCTGAACTTCTCGACGGCCAGGGCTGCCCGCTGAGAGCTCTCACGCAACTCCGTGAGCCGGCCCTGCAGCCACAAGGCCGCGCGCTCGGTGGCGTCGAAGCTGGCGTTGAGCTGGTCGGCCAGATAGGCGTCGGCATAGGCCTTGGTGATGGCCGTGGCGAGTGCCGGATTTGTCGACTGATAACCGATGCTGATGACGTTGGCACGGCCGACGCGATCCGCCATCAACCCGGTCTGCAGCATGAGAACCGCGTAATCGTGGGTCGCGGTCTTGATCATGGCTTCGCGCGTCGCGGCGTCGACATTCTCGATGCCGGGGAGCTCGTTTGCCGAGCTGCCGCGGAAATAGCCGACAATACTGCGCAGGAACCCCACACCTTTGGCCAAAGCCGACTGCGGCGGGCTCATGAAGTCCGGGTTTTGATCGAGCTTCAGCTTGTCGACCACCACAGACGCCAGCCGTGCCGAGTTGAGAACCTCTATCTGGCTGAGAATCGTCGCGTCCGTTTGTACCGTGGCGCTCGCAGCCGAGATGTCGTCGACGACCTTGTTCAGCCCTTCATCGATCAAAACGCTGGCGACCGCCGTATACTGCTTGGGCGTAGTCTGCAGATAGATGACGCCCAGGCACAGACCGATAATGGCGCAGACCGCCACCACCTTGGCCTGTCGGGCGGCCATGCCAAGCAGACGCTCGATATCGATGAAGTCTTCACCCTTTTCCGGATCGGTGCTGGGCAACGGCATCCTCTTGTCGAGGGGGAAGGTGGCATAGTTCATTTTCGGTCCAATTCCAGGTTGCAGGCGCTATCGGCCTTGGTAGATCGGCGTCGTGACCAGAAAAGACCGCGCAACGTTGCTGCCAGGATGCGCCGGGCCGGAAGGCCCGGGCGCTGGTGTGGCTGTCGCGCCATCGCGAAACCGCATATGCACCCGAAAGATGGGCATTATGCGGCCACTTCCCGGCGCTCATGCGACCGGACAAATTGCTGCAGCATCTCCAAGACAGGGCCCTTCATGTCGTCGCGCGCCAGGGCGAAGGCGATGGTGGCCTCGATGAAGCCCTCCTTGGAGCCGCAGTCGAACATGCGGCCGTCGAAAGGCCGGGCGTAGAAAGACTGGCTTTGGGCCAGCCGCACCATGGCGTCGGTGAGCTGGATTTCGTTGCCGGCGCCGCGCTGCTGATTGCCGAGCAGCGCAAAGATCTCCGGCTGCAGAACGTAGCGGCCGTTGATGTAGAAATTCGACGGCGCATTGGCCGGCGCGGGTTTTTCGACCATCGCCGTCACTTCGAAGCCGGATGCCACGTCGGCGCCGCGGCCGACAATGCCGTATTTGCTGGTTTCGGCCGGGTCGCAGCGCTCGACGGCGATCACATTGCCGCCGGTCCGCTGATAGAGATCGACCGTCTCGGCGAGGCAGCCGCGCGCGCCGAAGGACACCATGTCGGGAAGCAGCAGCGCGAAAGGCTCATTGCCGATCACCTCGCGCGCGCACCATACGGCGTGGCCGAGGCCCTGCGGCGACTGCTGACGGATGAAGGAGGTGGCGCCGGCCTCCGGCAGCAGGCTTTCCAGCGCTTCGAGTTGCGCCTTCTTGCCGGTCTGCTCCAGCGTGCCGATCAGTTCAGGATGTAGGTCGAAATAATCCTCGATGACCGCCTTGTTGCGGCCGGTGACGAAGACGATGTGCTCGATGCCGGCTTCGAACGCCTCGTCGACGGCATATTGCACGACAGGCTTGTCGACGACGGGCAGCATCTCCTTCGGCATCGACTTGGTCGCCGGCAGGAACCGCGTTCCGAGCCCCGCCACCGGGATGACTGCCTTCCTGACTTTCTGCATCTGCTCTTCCTTCTGAGAGAAAAGATTTCTACCTGTCGCCGGCTATCAAATCGCCCGCATGCTTAATCTCCCCACGCCCACGGCGAATTTGCGCCGCAAGCCTTCTGAGCCGAACCGCGATCGGCATCGACATATGCCCGATGGCGACCGGATCCCTGAGCGCCGCGCCGATCGCCTTGAGCGGGGCGCGTGCCTTGATGTGCTGAACCAGGGACAGGAACGACGCCGCCTTGCGCAGGCTGCGGCCACGCCTGGCGAAAGCCGCCTTTGCGTCGCTGTCCATGGGATATGCCGCCGCGAACCCGGCATCGGCGCGCGTCATCGCCTCAACGTGATGCAGTCCGAGCACGCGCGAGATCGAGCCGGTGCGGATGTGGTAGGCATAACCGACGGTCGGCTCGACCACGCAACGGCCGCCGCTGGCCAGCGCGCTTGCGAGCAGAATGTAGTCCTCGCCTATGCGCAGCTTCTCGTCGTAGCGCAGCTTGTTGTCGTTGAGGAAACGGCGCTGGAAGATCGGCTTGAGATAGCCGAAATTGAAGCGCGATTCGAAGACCAGATTGCCGGCGATGTAGTCGGCCAGCGAGATTTCGCGCAAGTCTTCGAGATAGCCGGCCGGGAACATGGTGTCGTCGGGCGTGCCGTCCTCGCGCACGATCTGCACATTGTCGACCGCAATCTGTGCGCCCGCCGCTTCGGCGCGGGAGATCATCGTGGCCAGGCGGCCGGGAAGGACCGCGTCGTCGGAATCGAGCACCGCGACCCAGCGGCCGCGCGCCAGGTCGAGGCCGGCATTGCGGGCGCCGCCCGGACCGCGATTGGCGGGCAGCGCCACCACCTTGACGACATCTTGCGGATAAGCACGCGCCACATCCAGCGTGCCGTCGCTCGACTGGTCGTCGACGACGATGACCTCGACGGTCACGCCGAGTTGCGCGATCGCGCCGGCGATGGCGCGGTCGAGAGTCGCCTCGGCGTTATAGGCGGCGATGACGAAGCTGACGTCAGGCTGCACGCTTGTTCCCTTGTTCTGGCGACGTGAGGCCGTATTGGCGGATTTCACGGACGCCGATCAAACCGCTGACGACACCAACGTGCATAATGCCGCGCAGCACGCTGCGGTTCCGCTGCACCGGGCTGATGGCGGTCAAAATAGCCATGCCGAAGCAGTAGGCAGCCTTGGCCGAAGCGAGCCCGACCTGACCGGCGCGACGCAACCCGCCGGCGCTGTGTCCTATCAGGTGGCCATGCGTCTGGCCGAAGCGGAAGCGGCGGCGGCGCAGCCAGTCGAACGCGGCCCTGGCACGCGGTACGACCTCGTCGACGAAGGCTTGCGGAGCAAAGGCGATGCGGCCGCCGGCCTTGACCATGGCATCGAAGAACTCGGTGTCCTCGCCGCCGGTCTGGCCGCGCGCCAGGCTGAAGCGCCGGCCGCGAAGGCTCGCGTCGGCCATTTTGAGCAAGACGTTGCAGGTGTAGCCGGTACGGATCTCGCCGCGCACCCAGACCGGCAAGGTGGAATGGAAGTCGCCCTTCTGCATCCAGTCCGGCGCGTCGGGGCGGTAATGCGCCCGCACCGGACCCAGCACCGCCGCAGCGCCCGTGGCATCGGCCGCCGCCATCAATTCGACCAGCCAGCGGGGCGATGCCGTCTCGTCGTCATCGATGAAGGCAACGAAGTCCGACACGCTGGCGTCGAGACAGGCGTTGCGGGCAATCGAGATGTTGCGCGCCGGCGCGTGACGATAGCGGACCGGCAGCTTCAATTCCTCGGCCAATGCTTTCACCAGCTTCTGCGCGCCGGGCTCATCGTCATTGTCGGCAACGACGATGCCAATCTCGGCTCCCGCCGGCTTCTCCAGCGCGGCGACGGAGCGCAACGTGTCGGCCAGCTCCGGCCGACGGAAAGTGCAGATGCAGATGTCGATCGAGCGCCCGGTCATCACGCCACCTTGCGCTGCAATCGAGACGCCAGAAGCTGCTGCCAGAAACCGGCCGACCAGCCGAAATGCATGACCATTGCCGAAACCCCAGCCAGCGCTATGCTGGCGTTGCGTTGGCGTGTCGCGGTGACCGCGCCGTAGCCGAGGCACACCGCCGCCCACAGCAGGAACGGCACCGCCGCCAGCCAGTGGACGAAGGAGAACAGGGCGAGCAGCACCACGGGCGCAACCAGCAGCGGGATCATCTGCCGAACCTTCGGCACCATGCGGTGCTTCAGCACGTTCCTGGCGCGACCGCGGCCATAGCCGAGATACTGGAAATAGAGGCTCTTCAGCGTCGAGCGCGGATAATAGACCATCTGTGTCCTGCCGCTCATCCAGATGCGGTAGCCGGCCTGACGCAGGCGGTAGTCGAGCTCGGCGTCCTCATTATGGCTGAAGCTCTCGTCGTAGCCGCCGACATGCCTGAAGGCGGCGACGCTCATCAGCGCGTGGTGGCCGTGGTCGACCCATTCGCCTTCGGACATGTGCCGGTGCTTCGAGCCGCCGGTGCCGAGCTTGGAATTCTGCGCCGCCGCGACCGCCTTCTGCACGGCCCCGGTGCCGGCGGTCAGCATCGAAACGACGACCGAATCGGCGCCGGTGGCAAGGGCCTCCGCGACCAGCCGATCGCAGTAGTCGTCCGGATAGCCGCCATGCGCGTCGATGCGAATGAGATAGTCGGCGCCTTCGCCAAGGGCCGTCACCGCGAGATTGATGGCGGCGCTCTGGAGGCGCTTCGGATTGGCGAGCAGGATGACCCGGGGATCCTTCGCCACGATGTTTTCGACGATGGCTTGCGTGCCGTCCGTGCTGCCGCCGTCGGCGACGACGATGCGGCCGCCCAGCCGTGCCGCCGCCGGCCGCAATTGGTCGAGCAGGCCGCCGATATGGGCGGCCTCGTTGAGGCAGGGAATGACGATCAGGATCGAGGGGGTAGCCTGCGCCGTCGGTTTTTGTTCGCCCTGTTGCGCCATCACGCGGCCGCCTGTGTCGCAAAAGCCGAAGGCACGGCGGCGAGGCCGCGCAGCTTGTCGACGAAGGCCGCGCAGTCGCTGCGGTCGTAGCTCCAGGTCTTCGGATTGCGCGCCGACACGCGCGACCTCAGGTCGCGATATTCATCTTGATCAATCCGGCTCAGCATCGCCTCGAGGCTTTCGGGCGTCGCTTCGGGCAGAAGCACGCCGATATCCCGCTGCTTCAGGAACCTGCCGGTTTCGGTGTCCGCCATGGAGATCGGCACGGCGCCGAAGCGGCAGCCTTCATAGAGACGGTTGGGAAGCAGCCATTCCGAATTCTGACCGGCTTCGAAAAAATCGATCGCCCAGGAGAAATGCACCTCACCGTAGATGGCTGCCATGTCCTCCGGATTGCGATAGGGGCCGCGGAAGGAAAGCCACGGCTCGGCCTCGACGAAACCGGGAAAGTCCGGAAATTCGGACAGCGCCGGACGGCCCCTGAGCACGACTTCGAAACGGCCCGCCTGCCGGCGGGTGAAATCGGCCAGCAGCTCCAGCGAGCGGCGGCAGCGCAGCGCGCCGAACCAGCCGATACGCCAGGGCGGCGGCGACGGGCTGTCGTCCTCGACAGAATGCGCGGCGACGACGGATGCTGCCTCGAAATATTTGTTTTCTATCAGCTCGACAGGTGCGCCGATCTGCCCGAAAGGCTCGAAGTAATTGGCGATGAAAGCCGGCGAGCTCGTTACCAGAAGCTTCACGTCGCGCGCGAGATGGCGTTCGGCGCCACGCAGCGTCCTGCCGACGAAGTCGTCGCGCAGCACCAGGCGATGGATATCGAGGCATTCATAGACGATCGGCACGCTCGCCCCGAGCGCGCCGTTGGCGCGGCGGGCCAGCGCCAGCATTTCGAGGTTGCGCGCGATGATGAGATCAGGCTTGGGCACGGCGCCCAGCTTCGCGCCGATCGATATGGCTGCCTTGGCGACAGCGCCGATGCGCTGCGCGAATCGGCCGTCGCGCGTCGCGCCAAGGTCGACAGGCTCGATGCCTTCGATCTCGGCGACCGGGCTGGTGGTGCGGCGGAAGCCCGCCAGGGTGACCCTGGCGCCGCCTGCCTTGAGCATCTGTATTCTCCGGCGCACCGCCGGGTCGGATACGTCATGCACAAGGTACAAGACATGCAGCATGTAACTCGACCGCTGTTGGGCCCACCCATCGGGGATGCTAGTACAGCTTTTGCTGCATCGCAACAATTTTGGTGCGGCGTAGCAAGCGCCCGCACATTTTTTGTTGCACTGCAAAAATCATAAGCTACTCTCAGCCTGCTAGGCGTCGATCCGGATTTCGCGTTGCCTATCAGCGCGGAGCAGCACGCCAGATCGCGACGCGGATCGCGTGTAAACACTCCGGCAAACATGCCGTTTAACCGCTGTGGCCTGGCCACGGACGCGAAACGAGGTTCCCATGAAAGTCGTGATCGAAAACACAGTGTGTCTGAACACTGGCGATGCCGCGATCCTTTTGGCTATCCGCCATATTCTCAGATCGATCGTCGGCAGCAATGTGGAGTTCCTGGTTTTCGACAGTCAGCCCGACGTCGCGGCCAGGCTTTACCCGAAGAAAGATTACCCGGATCTCGAATTCCACAAGCTGCTGTCGGAATCCCTGTTCAGGGATCAGCATGGCGGCGGGATAAAGGGCCGGCTCAAGTCGATCTACAATCGGGGAGTCTTGCGCGCCTTGCGCCGCTTTGCCCAAAACGGCGCCAGCAGCGTTTTCTTCAGCAGAAGCGACCGCCACGGCCTTGAGGCCTATGCGAGCGCCGACCTGGTGGTCACGACAGGCGGAACCTATCTCGTCGAGAACTACGATCTTGAAAAGCGGCTCAATCAATTCCGCATCGATGCGATCTTGGGCAAGGACCCGGTCTTCTTCACGCAATCGCTCGGCCCGTTCAAGAAAAGTTACAATCGCCAGGAGCTAGGCCCGATCTTCGATCGGGCTCCGCTCATCCTGCTGCGTGACGAGCGATCCAGAAATCACATACTGGATCTGGTGAAAGACCCCGGCAAATGCCATGTGGTCGCCGATGCCGTCTTTGCCCTGGCTGATACCGACAGGATCAAGAAACATCTCGGCAGCGCACCGGCGCCGACGGGCCGAGTCGCTATTTCCGTCCGCCACTGGAGCTTCGTCAGCGACGGTGAGGATGGCATGCGCCGCTATCTCGATTCGATCCGGGAGATCGCCACAATTCTTGTCAGGGACCACGGCAAGCAGGTGACCTTCATCTCAACCTGCCAGGGTGTGCCGGAATATGCCCATGACGACGCCAGGACTGCGCGGGCGATCGTGGCCGAACTCGACCCGGAAATCGCCGAACACGTCAATGTCGACGCCGCATTTCATACGCCCGACCAATTGATGGCGCTGGTGAAGGATTGCGACTTCGTCGTCGCCACGCGCATGCATATGATGATCATGTCGCTTTGCGTCGGCACGCCGGTGCTGCCGATCGCCTATGAATTCAAAACCAAGGAAGTCGCCAAGCGCATCGGTGTCGACGACCTTCTGCTCGACATCGATACCGTAACGCCGTCGGAAGCAGCCGAAAAACTCGGCAGATTCATCGCCAGTCTTGACCACTATCGCCGGGCAAGCCTCGAGGCCGTGCTGGAAGAGCATGCGTCGGCAATGTCGGCAACCAGGCCGTTGTCCTCCTTGATAGGCAACCGCTCACCCAATGTTGCTGGCGACGTTGGCAAGAGTGGCGAACAACGCCTTGCGCGACTGCGGAACAGCAAGCATGAGGGCCAAGGCGAACCCGTAGTTTAGGACGACCGCCACCAGGATCGTGAGCAGGTCCGACTGATTGGTCAGCAGCGCCGGCAGCGACAGATACGAGAGCCAGGCGAGCAGGGACGAGATGATGAAGAGCCCCTGTATGCCCAGAAAATCGCCAGCGGTCACCGGGCCGACACGATGGATCAGGGCGGCAAGCACCGGGATACGCAGCACGTAACCGCTGATGGCATAGGCCGCCGCGACGCCGATGGCACCCCAATGCAGGCCGACGATGAAGGAGGCGACGGTCGTCAAAGACGAATAGATGCCCCAATGAAACATCGTCTTCGTCTTGCCCTGGCAGATGAATATCCACCCCGTGGTGCTCGATACGGACTGCATCAGGCCGGCGATGCCCAGCCAGGCGAAAATCGGCGCCACGGCCATCCAACGCTCGCCGAAGAGAAGCCTGACCACCTGCTCCGAAGTCAGTGTCAAAGTCGCAATGCCGGGCATGGTGATGACGGCCAGCAGCCAGTTTGTCCGGACATAGATGTCTCGAAATCGTTGCTTGTCCTCATGGATGCGGCTGAGCAGCGGCACCATGATACGCGTCAGCGGCTGGTTGATGTTCTGCAGCGGAAACAGCAGAAGCTTGTAGGCGCGATCATAGTAGCCCAGCTCGACCGCGCCGGAATATTTTCCGATGAGGATGTTGTCGAGGTTGCGAGACAGAAAATTGACAAGGTTGAAGCCCGTAAGGTTCGCCCCGAACCTGAATATGTCGGCGTCGACCTTCAGATTCGGCCAAGACGGCGTCCAGCGCGTCACCAGCCAGCCGGCAACCAGCGCTACGACAGCTGACACAGCTGGACCCAAAACCAGAGACCAATAGCCAAGCCCTAAATACGCCGCGGTTGCGGTAGCGAGCAGCCCTACGGCCGCGGTGATTGCGTCGTTGAACGCAAGCTGGCCGAATTGCAGATGGCGGTTCATCAGGGCAAGCGGCACCGCGGCAAGACTGCCAAAAAGCAGCGGCACGGCGGAAGCAAGTGTTATCCCCCACATTCGCTGATCGCCGTAGAAAGCGGCAATGGCGGGGGCCAGGCAAGCCACGACCGCCCCGGCGCACAGGCCGACAACCGCGCTCAGCCAGAAGACCTGGTTGAGTTGCCGTTGATCGATCTCCTTGCGCTGGATGACCGCCTGCTGGAGGCCCAGATCCTGAAGCAGGCCGACGAAGGCCACGATCGGTCCCACGGAAGCCACCAGGCCGAAATCCTCGGGGACGAGCAGCCGGGCAAGGATGACGACCGAGAGGAACTGGATCGCTATCTTGAAGCCTTGCGCGCCGGCCGTGACCAGCCCGCCGCGCAAGGCAACGCGACCAAATTGCGGGGGCGGCGGATTGGCATTCATGTGACGGATCCGGTCTCCCCTAGCCGCGCAACGATCTGCGCAAAGCGTTCATTCAAGGTATCGGCATTGAAATCGGCCTCGACCTTCCTTCGAGCGGCAAGCGCTATCGGCTCGCACAGGCCCGGGTTCTCGGCGATCCAGGTGAGTTTGCCGGCAAGCGCGGCGACGTCCCTTTCGGGCACGAGGAAGCCAGTCTTGCGATCCTCGATCAGCTCCGGAATTCCCGAATGGTAGGTGCTGACAGCGATCAAGCCGCCAGCCATCGCCTCCATGAGTGCAACCGGTATTCCTTCCAGATCGCCGTCTCGCCCGGCGACGCTTGGCAGAAGGAAGACATGGGCATCGCGCAGGCGCTGCTTCACCTCGCCGTGCGGACGCGGTCCGAGGAAGGTCACCCTGTCGGCAATACCGAGGTCGACGGCGGTAAGCTTCAATTCCTCCAACAATTCCCCGCCGCCGATCACCGAATAGGTCCAATCGCGGTGCGGCAGGCAAGCGAGGGCGCGAAGCGCATATTCGGTCCCCTTTTTCTCGGTCAGCCGGCAGACCGAGATGAAAGACAGCGTATGTCCCTGCCAGGAGCGCCAGCGATATTCGATCTCGCTTGGGCGAATGCCCATGTGGTGAACCGCGACTTGTGCCGGCGCGGCACCGGCATCGATCAGGGCCTGACGGAAGAATGCGTTCACAGGGAGCTGGAGAGCCCCTTGTTCGAAAACGGGCCTGTACTGGTCCACGGTGCCGTCATGCAACGGCCTGCCGACATCGGTGCCATGGAATATGGTCACCAAAGGCGCGGAAATCCTGCGCCGCTTCATGACGCGGGCGACGCGCAGGCCGTTATGGCCAAAATGCGCCACGATCACATCGACGTTTTGCAGCTTTTGTGCGTTGGCCAGGTCGATAAAGGTCGAAAGCTTGTCCCAAAATCTGCCGGACCATTTCCGGAGCAGTGAGCGGTAGCGATTCAGGCCACCCCACCAGGAAACGACAGGGCCGGGCAATGTCTGCCAACGTGCATCGTCCACATTGCTATCCTTGCCAAAAGCCATCTCGTTGCAGACGACGCTGACTTCCATTCCTCTTTCAAGGCATCCGGCAATCTGATCGAGCACGAATGTCTCGGACAGAGTGGGAAATTTATCGACTACGAAGCAAATCCTCATCGGCAGGATGTTCTCGCCCAAATCAGGCTGGAAACGTCGCCGGCAGGGCCTGACGCATGCGGCATGAACTTTGACTCCTGTCGGCCCAACCTATTGCAGGTTTTGCCGCATCGCAACATTTTTGGTGCAGTGCAGCAAACGGTTCCCTCTCCTTGCTTGCAAGCTACGCAGCGTGGCGGACGCCCTGCCGAGCCGCTCTTTCGAGCAGATCGAGAAACACCACCAATTGCCGCGCGGGGTCGAGTTCCGGGCGTTTGGAGAAGGCGAGAGCTGCGGCCGAAAGCCGCTCGTATTCCTGGCGGTCGTTCCACAGGCGCCTCACCGCCGCGGCCCAGTCGGCGAGCGGGGCGTCGTAGTCGAGCACTACGCCGCCGGGACCGATGGCCTCGGGCAGGCCGCCGCGCCTCGAGCCCACGACAGGGATGCCGCTGCAATGCGCCTCGGACGCGACGCGGCCCCAGGCTTCCTCCCATTTGCTCGGAGCAAGCAGGACCCTGGTGCGGCCATAGACCGTCTTCATGTCGTCGGTGCGGTTTTCCAGCGTAACGTTCGAGAGCGGCGCGATGGTCTTTTCGATGCGGGCACGATGCTCGTCCTCCAGTTTCCAGCTCTCCACGAACAGGAAGGGAATCTCCGGGCAGGCGGCCGCAATCCTCACCGCCAGATCGAACCCCTTCTCCTCATAGGGATTGATCATGGTGACGAATTCGCCGGTCGTATGCGTGCAGTAGAGCGCGTCGTTGATGGTCGGCGGAAGCACGGTGGACTCGATGCCGAATTTTTCCTTGTAGGTGCGCGCCGTGAATTCCGAATTGGCGATGTACAAAGCCGAATTGAGTTCGCGCGGATCGCCGGCGAGCTCGTGAAATTCAACATTGTGCAGATAAACGACCAGCGGCACGCCTTCGGCAAGAAGCGCCTTTCCGAGCAGGACGGATTTGTGGCACTGCACGACCGCGACGTCCGGTGTGGTCCTCTCGACGGCGAAGCCGGCCGCCTCCCAGGGGAACCAGGCGCGCATCACCGGGTAGCCGGGGAAATTGTCGACAACCGCGGGCTGCCGCAGCAGCTTCATCTTGGCACGCGCCTTGAGGCCGAACATGCCGTCGCCGAACAGCGAGGCGAGGACCGACGCCTGATGGCCGTGCTCGATCAGCTGTTCGACCAGGTGATGCGTGTTGGATTGCACGCCGCCGGTGAACTCGGGAATGTACCCGTTGCCGCTTGCAAAAAGCACTTTCATCGTTCTGCTCCTAATTCGGCCCGGGCGAGTATCCGCAAGCCACGGCTCATCAGCTTGCGCTGCGCGCCAAGGGAAGCTTCGACGTCATCGCCCGACACAGCCGGCCGAGCGAAGCGGAAAGCGACAGCGCCGAATACTCCCGCAACAATTTCGAAGCCGGGATCACCTTTCCCGCCTTCAGGTCCCGCGCCAGATAATGCGGGAAGGAATGCATGTATTCCCTGACGATGTCGGCCTTCAGCGGTCCCGACCTCCATGCCTTCACCGCCGAGACGAATTCGTCGGCGGGGGCGGATGCCAAACCTGTATCGTAGGCTTCGAACGTACGCCGCACGATGGCGCGTTCCTTGTCGCTGAGCGACGTCTTTCCGGCTCGTTCGGCAAGCAGGGCGTAGCGGCGGATGTCCTCGGCCGCGTGATGCCACAGACCCTTCCTGGCCATGATGCTCGACCGCTGCAGCAGCGCCTGCATCTCGAGATCGGCCGTCCTCGGCAGGGCCTGCTCCGAGCGATCCAGATACTCATGCAGATCGACCGACTTGTAGACCTCTTCCATGATCGCCCGGTCGTACGCGCCCCAGGCCTTGATCCGGTCGGTGTAGGAAATGACCACCTTGGTGCTGCCGCGGACCATGTCGTGCTGGCGCTGGAAGAACATCAAGCCATCAACCCTGATGCCCTTGAACCGGCGCGCAAGCCTCAACATCATCTCGTAGTCCTGCGACCGGACCAGGGTCTCGTTGAAGCCACCCACCTCGTCGTAGCATTTGCGGCGCACCAGGAGACCCGGCTGGTGGACGTGACAATATTCGAGATGCGACGGGAAGAAATTGTCCTGGCTGACATGGCCGAAGGCGACGATCTCGTAATCCTGCTCCTCGATCTGGGCCGAACGCTGGAAACGCGCATATTCGCCGAATGCGAAATCAGCGGCCGGCTCGCGCTCGAAGGCGGCGAAAAACCGCTCAAGCGCCGTCGGGTGCGCGACGTCGTCGTCATCGAATATCCAGACGAAATCTCCTGTGCAGCGCTTCAGGGCAAAATTCAGCGCCGTCGATTTCCCGCCATTCTCTTTGCGATGGTATTCCACCGGCGCCGGGAAAGAGGCCGCCACCGCGCCGGTATCGTCCGTCGAGCCGTCGTCCACGATCAGGATCTGATCCGGCATCACGGTCTGCCGCAGCAGGCTGCCGATGGATTCGGGCAGGAATTTTTCCCGGTTGAAAGTGGGGACGATGACGGTGACCGTCGGTTTGCGCTGCGCAGCCATTGATGACCTCATACTGTTGCCGATGCCCCGTTCGCCGGCATGAATCCACAGCCATGGCGACGGCCATTGTCCTTGAGGCAATCAGCCCTCATGCCGCCATCCTGCCGATCGAGAAATATTCGATGCCGTAGCGCGCGATCACCTTGGGATCGTAGAGATTGCGGCCGTCGAAGATGACCGGCGTGGTCAGCGCATCCTTGAGCGCATCGAAGGACGGCGCGCGGAAGCTCTTCCATTCGGTGCAGATCAAAAGCGCGTCGGCGCCGCGCAGCGCCGCTTCCTTGGTGCCGCACAAAAGCAGATCCTCGCGCAGGCCGTAGATCGCCTGGCACTCCTGCATCGCCTCGGGATCGTAGGCCTGCACCTTGGCGCCGGCCGCCCACAACGCTTCCATCAGCGTGCGCGCCGGCGCCTCGCGCATGTCGTCGGTGTTGGGCTTGAAGGCCAGCCCCCAGACGGCAAAGGTCTTGCCCCTGAGCGCGCCCTTGAAATAGTGGTTGACCTTGTCGAACAGGACCGACTTCTGCGCATTGTTGCGCTCCTCGACGGCGCGCAGCAGCTTGGCGTCGAACTTCACGCCCTCGGCGGTCTTGATCAGCGCGCGCACGTCCTTCGGGAAGCAGGAGCCGCCATAGCCGAGGCCGGGATAGATGAAGTGGTAGCCGATGCGCGGATCCGAGCCGATGCCCTTGCGCACCTCCTCGATGTCGGCGCCCAGCTGCTCGGCGAGATTGGCCATCTCGTTCATGAAGCTGATCTTGGTCGCCAGCATGCAATTGGCGGCGTATTTGGTGAATTCGGCGCTGCGCACATCCATCACGATCATCTTCTCGTGGTTGCGGTTGAACGGCGCGTAGAGCTCGCGCATCACCATCTCGGTGTCCTCGCTGGAGGTGCCGACGATGATGCGGTCCGGCTTCATGCAATCGGCGACCGCCGAGCCTTCCTTGAGGAATTCGGGGTTCGAGGCGACGTCGAAGGCGAGATCCTCGCGGCCGCGCCTCTTCAGCGTTTCGGCGATCCTGGCCTTCACCTTCTCGCAAGTGCCGACCGGCACGGTCGACTTGCCGACGACGATCTTGGCGCTGTCCATCTCACGGCCGATGGTTTCGGCGACGGCCAGCACATATTTCAGATCGGCCGAGCCATCCTCGCCGGGCGGCGTGCCGACCGCGATCATCTGGATCTGGCCATGCCTGACCGCCGCCGCCGCGTCGGTGGTGAAGCGGATGCGGCCGGCCGCGTGGTTTTCCCTGACGAGGGCCTCAAGGCCCGGTTCGAAAATCGGCACCAAGCCCTGGTTCAGCCGCTCCACCTTCTTCTCGTCGATATCGACGCACACCACCTCATGGCCGACCTCGGCCAGCACAGCGGCCTGGACGAGACCGACATAGCCAATCCCAAATACCGTCAAATTCATTTGGTTCTATTCCTGTCAAAGGCCGGGCCGCAAAAGCGGTCCGGCCGGTTCAGATGTCCCCCAGGCCAAACGGCCCAGTTGGTTCGGCATGATCCTATCCGAAAATCGGTTCCACTTTGGGATCATGCCTAGTTGGAATTGCTTATGCTGCATGCCAGCGATTCCGGGAATTGGCATGGCTGGCCCAAAGCGGTGAAAGCGACGCGCTTGACCTCCATGGTCACCTTGCTGCCGGGATCGACAAAAGCGCCCATCCAGTTGGCCAGCTTGTCGCTGCCCCAGAGGCTGAAGAAGATTTTCTGCGAATGCTTCGGCAACTCGTCGGGGTTAGTCACCTCATGGACGAGCTTGCCGTTGACGTACCAGCGCAGCCGATCCTTCTCCCAGACGAAGCCATAATCGTTGAAGCCCTTGTCGGCGCCGCCTTCGACGTCGACAAGCTTGCCGTTCTTCGGCTTGCCCTGGATATAGCTGTTGACCTGCACCTTGGACGGATCCTTGGTGAGGACCTCGAAGTCGATCTCGTCCCAAGGCTGTTTGTCCTGCGGGCCGATATAGGAGAAGAAGGCGGCGTTGAGGCCGGAGCCGGTGCCGGTCTTCATCCGTGCCTCATAGACGCCGTAGCCGTAGCGCTGCTTGGTCTGGATCTCGGCGCAGGCGAACTCGCGGTCCTTCAGCTTGCGCTTTTCGAAGCCCAGCGAAAGCACGCCGTCGGAAAGCCGCACGAGATCCTTCGACCACGTGCAGTTCTGATGGGCGCCATTGGTCCAGCCGTCCGAGACGAACCAGCGGGACTGGTTGAAATTCGAGAAATCGTCGACGAAGGACGGCGCGCTTTGCAGCTCTTGCTGCGCCGCTTGCGCATGCGCGAGATGCGGGCTCGCCGCAAGGGCCGCAGCGACCGCAAACAGGGCGCCGACCAGGCTAAGCCTCAGGCTGGTTAATCCGCTCCCTGGCGCCTGCGATACCTCGCAAGCCGCCTCGGAGGTGTTGTCCGGATCTGCGTTCATAACAAACTCACCTTGTGTTGTCCGCCCAACCCAAAGTCATCCTCGGTTCGCATGAGCGACCCGCTTCCGATCTTCCGCCCTGTGAACTCCTCTAATGTCCTGTAACGTCTCGTACTGATGACGGCGCCTGACGCGCCGTCAGCCTCTTGCCGTCGCCTGCGCAGCAGACCGCTCGGCACCATCCTCGACGATCGCGTCGAGCGAATGACGCAGTTCCTTCACCAGGCCTTTCTGGCGAACGAGCTCCGCAATGCGCCGCTCGCAGTTCAGGATCGACTTGGTCATCGCGGCGACATCCGATCCCTTGCTGGCCGACGCCGAACCATTCTCCATCGCCTCGACCAGAAAGGCGGCGTTGGCAGCCGTCGACTTATAACGATTCTCCAGTCCGGTTTTCTCCGCCTCGATCTCGGCCGCGATCTGGTCGAACAGCTTCGCCAGCCGGTCGAAACGCTGGAGATCGGTCTGCCGGTCGCGAGCCGGATCCCGGGATCTGAAGCTAAAAATCGAAGCCATCCTATCGGCCTTTTCGAAATTGCTGCATTGCAACATAGACTGCCATCCCAGCAGCGACTAGGCAACATCATAGTTTTCGGAATGCGATTTTTTGAGGGACGGCGGTTTCCGGGCCAATGCGCGATCACCCGCTTGCGGCGCTGGTTGCTGCCATCAGGAAGCGCGTCGGCGGCATTTGCTGCCGCGCAACAATCCCGGTGCGGCGGAACAGCGCGTCGAGCTTGTCGGTGGCGACGCCGCGCACGATCGGGATCAGATTCGATTGGCTTGCGAAAGCGTAGGCCGCGGCCGATGCCAGCCCACGCTCGGCCTTCACATCAAGGAAGTTGCGCAGCCGGTATTTGTCGCGGACATGGCGCTCATGGCGCCGCAAGGCGGCCTTCGAGCGCTCCGGAAGGCTGTCTATCTGGAGCAGCGCCAGATCGGCATCGGCAAGGCGCTTCAAATCCTGCGTCCTGTGGCGGCCGCTCAGCGAATCGGCGCGCACGATCGCGCCATAACCGCAGGACTTGATGATCTTGAACCGAGCCCCGTAAGCAACAGCGCGCGCGTAGAGTTCGTAGTCCTCGCCAAGCCTGAGGTTCTCGTCGTAGCTCAACCCATGCCGCTCGAGGAAAGCCCGGCTGATCACCGGCTTGAGGAAACCGAGCTCGCCGCGCCGCACACGGCGGCGCGAGATGTTGCCGTCGATGAAGCGCTCGAAATCGAGAAATTCCGGCTCGGCCGCGAAAGGCGGCGCTGCGACCTTGGCGAGGTCGGTCGCGGCATCGTCGCGGATCAGCATGATGTTGTCGGCGGCGAAATCCCAGTCGGTGCTGGCGAAAAGCCGGCGGAAGCGGCCTTCGAGGAAGAAATCGTCGGCGTCGAGAATGCTGATGAAGGGCGATTTGGAGGCCTGGATGGCGGCGTTGCGCGCGGCGGAAGGACCGCGATTAACGTCGAAACGGATGACGGCAAGCCGGCCGCTGCCATCGTCGGCGGCCAAAGCCACATCCCGGGTTTCGTCGGTGGAGGCGTCGTCGACCACGATGACTTCGGCGACTTCGGCCTCGCGCAGCGCCGAAGCGATCGCGCCGGGAATGGTGCGCGCCGCATTGCGCGCGGCGATGATGACGCAGACCCCCGAGGTCGTTATGGGCGTCGTCACGGGCATGGGCTCACCTTTCGCTTGCATGATTGGCCGCCCCGCCCACGATACTGATCATTTCGCTCCGCGCCGGCCCGGCCGTGGCCGGGCGCTCGAAGATGCGCCGGCTGAGGTCGGCAGAGGCCGCCCAGCCGGCCTCAGCCAGGTAGCGGACCGGCTCGCGGCCGCAGAGTTCCCACAGCACATGGCGGCGCTGCGGCCAGCGCAGGGACGCGAGCCACGGCGCCATGACCATGTGGAAGAGGTCGGCGTTGTCGATGCGGGCCAGCATGCGGGTGGCGCGATCCGAAAGCAGCGTGCCGTCGCCGCCGAGCAGCACGTCGGCGGCGCGCAATCCCAAGAGCAGCGTATCCGCCAAGCCCTGTTCGGCGGCGTGGTCGAGCACCCTCCGCTGCTCGGCTTCGCTCAGGCGGCTGACGCTGGCCCTGACGTCGCAGACATAGCCGGCGCAGGGCTCGCGGTTGAAAAAGGCCTTGGCGACGCTGATCGAGGACAAAAGCAAGGTGTCGGCGGCCGAGATGATCGGCATGGCGGCGCCGGCCACCTCGACTTCGCGCTTGCGGCGCAGGAAGCCGTCGGTGTCGCGCGGGCTGGGCGAACCCGGCTGCTGCAGCCGATGGTGGAGGTCGACTGTCGAGGCCCTCGCGCCGTCTTCGCGCACCATGTGCTGCTCACCGAGGAAGCGCACCCACCAGACCGAACGCGACTTGCCGGCAACCTCATAGCCCATCGTGCGCAACGCATCACGGGCCTTGGCGAAACCGGTCGGCGAAACCAGTATGTCGACATCGCCGGATGGCTTCATGAAGTGGTCGCCATAAAGCAGATGCTGCTGGAGCGGCCCCTTGAGGAAGACGAAATCGACCTGCCTGTCGCGCAGCACACGAGCGATGGCCATCGAATCGCCAATGCAGGCGACATTCATCGACATGGTTCGCCGGCGGTAGCTGTCGAGCCAGCCAGGCAACTCCGCAGGCGCGGCATTCGCGGGCGCCCGCGCAAGCGCCTTGAGCAGGAACACGGCGACCTTGTTCAGCCTGGCGATGTCGGCGACATTGATTGCCGAAATTGGGGCCGCCGGGATCGGGGTGGCCGACACCGTCGGCGCGGGCACATCGACCCGGCCATCCGTGATGTTGGCTCGTGGCGCGAAAAACAGCCTCAGGCAGGCCTGCACATAAGCGACTTCGTCGGCGCAGCCGGCGGCGCGCAGCCTTTCATAGGAGCCATCCTGCACCGCCATGCCCGATGTCGTTCTCCGCAAAATGCCGCCCAAAGGGTTTATACTGCACCTGCGAAGAAAAGCATCGGAAAAATTGACGCGCTCACGCCAAAAGCGGCTGAGGTCGCCTCCTGACCGCAACCCCAGCGTTTAAAATCGCCTCACGTTCAATCACTTTTGAAGACAATTCCGGGGCGTCCCGGCTGGCCGGAAAATGACGATTTTTTGTGACAAATTCTTCGCAATTGCGAGATGTCTTTTTCGCCTGAAAAATTATCGCAGATAAATCAACCGCTTATCTAAACGGCACGGACCTACGGTTGAATTCCTGGATGGGTGAGGTTTAGGATGACGCTGCCTAGGCCTTGATTAACAACGGATGCGAGCGCAACCAAGAATTGATTAATGCTTGGTAAATCAAGCTTGACTCATGGATGTTGCCATGCAGCAATTGCGCTGCAGCATAGCGATATGTTGGCGGCATTCTGCAGCCGCTTCCAGTCCTTAATTGGAGAGTACAATGGAACAGAATGTTGAAAAGCATGAGTATGAAACCCCCAGCCTGACGGTTCACGGTTCGATTGAAACTATCACGCAGGGCGGTGCAGGCACGACGGCGCTCGACGCGAGCTTTCCCGCGCACACGCCGGTCGGCGAGCTGACTTTCTCTTAAAACTCACATGTATCCGGGTGTCTGAGTTGGGGCTCCGGATGCTCTCCAACAGGTGAGCCGGGGGGCGTTGTCCCCCGGATTCCTGCCGAGGATCGCAGGCAACCGATCCCGGTGGAAGCCATAGGGCGCGACGGGCCAGCAACGAGGTTTTAGGATGCACTGGAACCCTTCGGACCATGACCGCGTCGTCGCGACGAACGAGGCGGTGGCTTGTGAATTCGGCGCCGGACTGGCGCTACTCCACCTCAAATCCAATGTCTATTACAGCCTGAACGGCGTCGGCGCCTTCATCTGGGAGCAGATCCAGGAGCCGCGATCCATGCTCGACATCCGCAGCGCCGTGCTTGCGCGCTACAATGTCGATGCCGAACGCTGCAGGGCCGATGTCGAGGGCTTGCTCAAGGGGCTGAGCGAAGCAGGGCTTGCGAGGCTCCACAATGAGGAACTGGTCTAGGCTCCGCTCGCTGAGCGCCTGGGAAATGCTGTTTCTGGCGCGCTGCCTGATGGTGGTGAGCGTTGTGCGGCTCGCACTGACGCTGTCCTCCTATAACCGTGTCCGTAGCCTGGTGACGGGAATGCACGCCAGACGCGACGCTAGCGTCGCCGACCTGCGGCGTGTCGCATGGGGCGTTGCCGCCGCGGCGCGGCTCGTGCCGGGCGCCAGTTGCCTGACCCAAGCGCTGGCAGGACAATATCTGCTCGCCCGCCAGGGCAGCGCATCGAAAATCAGCATCGGCATCGAACGAGGGACGGGCAGCGAGCTCAAGGCGCATGCCTGGTTGATGAGCGGCAACCACATCGTGCTTGGCGGCTCGATCAAAGGATTTGCCCATCTGGTCGACCATGGGTCGTGAGCGATGAGCGGCGTCGCTGGAATCGTGCTCAGCGATAACGGCCGGCCCGCCGCGGCCGGCGATATCCAAGAGATGCTTTCGCGCATGCGCCACCGCGCCCGCGACGGCAGCTCATGGTGGGCGGACGGCAGCGTCGCGCTCGGCCACGCCTGGCTCGACACGACCGGCGAGAACGGTCCCGGGCCGCTGACGATGGCCGGCGGCAAGCTCGCCGTTACCGCCGACTGCCGGCTGGACAATCGCGACGAGCTTCTGGCGCGGCTCGGCATGCGGGACCGGTCGGTCGCCGACGCGGTGCTCATCATGCGCGCCTACCTTAAGTGGGGCGAGGCCTGCCCGACCTATCTGCAGGGCGATTTCGCCTTCGCCATATGGGATGGCGAGCGCCGGGCGCTGTTTTGCGCGCGCGATCATTTCGGCGTCAAACCTTTCTACTATCATTCGACCGGCAGGCGCTTCGCCTTCGCCTCGGAGATCGGGCCGATCCTGGCGCTGGACGACGTCGGCAGGCGGCTCAGCGAACACCAGATTTCCGGCTTCCTCGTCGGCTTGACGGACGATCCGCAGGCCACGCTCTACGCCGAAATCTTCCGCCTGCCGGCGCGGCACAGCATGACCGTCACCGACCGCCGGGTGGTGCTGCAGCGCTACTGGCAGATCGAGCCGTCGCAGAGGCCGCCACGCCCGGACGCGGCTGAGGAATTCCGGCATCTCTTCGCGCAATCGGTGGAGAACCGCATGCGCGGCACGCCGGCCGTCGGCGCGATGCTGAGCGGCGGGCTCGATTCCTCCTCGATCGCTTGCGTCGCCGGTCTTCGCGCGGCGGCGAGGCGCAACCCGAGGCTCAAGACCTTCTCGCTGGTGTTCGACAGAGGCTCGTCGATGGACGAGAAGCCTTTCATCGATGCGGTGCTCGACCGCAATCCGCTCGACGCCACGCTGATTGCGGTGAGCAATTACGCGCCCTTCGCCGAGTTCGAGCGTATCCTGGAGGAACAGGAAGGCACGTTCCTGGCGCCCGGTCTGTCATTGACCCGCGACCTTTACCGCACCGCGGGCGCAAAGGGCGTCAAGGTGCTTCTCGACGGGCATGGCGGCGACGAGGTCGTCTCGCAGGGCCATGGGCACCTTCACGAACTCGCCAATGCCGGCCGTTGGCTCGAGCTGTGGCGCGAATTGCACAGCGCCGCCAACACCTATGGCGAGGGCATGTTCTCCCTCTATTTCAAGTTCCTGACCATTTATGGACCGGCCTGGCGGATCGCCCGGATGAGATCGATGGCCAGACGCCTTGTCGGCAAGGTGCGGCAGAGGCCGGCATCGGCGCCGCGCGCCTGGGCGGGCCTGGTAAATCCGGACCTTGCCAGGCGCACCGATCTTGCCGAGCGCTTTCATCGCAGCGGCTACATGCCCGCCGCCGTGAGCGCCAGCGAAGCGCTGACGCATCGCTGGCTGCTGTCTACCGGGCTGGTGCCGCACGCCTTCGAAGTGCTCGACAAGGCCGCCGCCAATTCCGGCGTCGAGCCCCGCTATCCGTTCTGGGACAAGCCGCTCGTCGAGTTCTGCCTGGCGCTGCCCGGCGAGGAAAAGCTCAGGGACGGTTTTGGCCGCCACGTGCTGCGCCGGGCCATGCAAGGCGTTCTGCCGCCGGCCGTGCAATGGCGGCGCGACAAGATCGATTTCACCGCCAACCTGGTCAAGGGCATGCTCGGCAACCACCGCGAGCTTCTGGACAGGCTGCTGATAGCGGACGGCGAGCGGATCGCGCCCTATGTCAATCTGCCTGAAGTGAACGCCGTCTATGAGCGCCTGCTCAGCCAGCCCGAGCAGGCAAGGCTGCCCGACGTCCAGCATGTCTGGCGTTCGGTTTCGCTATCGCTGTGGCTGCGGCAAGTCCAAGGAAGCCCCGCATGAATCTTCCGATCGCTTCCCTTGCGCGACCGGGGCCCGCCACCGGGACAATGGCGCGGGGCGGACGTGTCCGCCATTTCTACAAGGCCTACGGGCTGATCGTCAGCTCGGACGTGGCCTTGCCGGAACTGACGCCGACGGCGCCGGCGACGCCGGACCTGGAGATCGCGGTCGGGCCGATCGACTTTCCCGACGGCGCATCGCATGGCGCCACGGGCTTTCGGTTCGAGGCGACGCGCCAATATCTTTCCTGGCAGGCGGTCGGCACCTTCATGATCAGCGACGGCAGGCGGATCGATGTCGATCCGGCGCCGGGGATCGACGATCCGCTGCTTGCCTTTCCGCTGCTCGGGCCGGTTATGGCTCTTGCCCTGCATCGGCGCGGGCTGCTCGTCCTGCATGCCAGCGCCATTGCCGTCGGCGGCAAGAGCGTGATCTTCATGGGCGACAAGGGCGCCGGCAAGTCGACGACGGCGGGCGCGATGATCCGCGCTGGCCATCGGCTGCTCACCGATGATGTCGTCGCGCTGGATTTGTCCGACCCTGGACGACCGATGATCCTGCCCGGATTTCCGCAGCTCAAGCTGGCCGCCGACGCGGCCGGCGCCATTCGCCTCGAGCAGGCGGAAGTGCGCCCGCAGGTGCATCCGCAAATCGACAAGGCGCAGCATCGGCTGCACGACGGATTTGCCACTGAGGCGGTGCCGGTATCGCGCATCTATGTGCTCGAGCGCGGCGAACGCGCGGCGATCTCGCAGCTTGCCGGTGTCGCCGCGCTGCCGGCGATCATTAAATTCTCATACATCACGCGCTTCGGCCGGCAGGCGTTGACCGGCGATCTCGCCGCCGCGCATCTCAGCCAATGCGCTAAGATCGTCGGGCTGATCGGCGTCAACCGCCTCGAAGTGCCGGCCGGACTCGCCAGGCTCGATGAAGCGGTCGCCGCGATCGAATCCGACCTGGCGTGCGGAACAAGGTGAGCCAGGGTATGGGCTGGTCCTCGAAGTTTCGCCTGTCGCTTCTGCGCGATGTCGCCGGTTTCGGCGCCATGGTGGCGCATGTCGGCGGACGGCGCACGGCGACGGCGCTTGCCTTCCTGATCCTGGGGAGCCTCACCGAAGGCATTTCGATCCTGCTGCTCGTTCCCCTGCTGCGCCTCATCGGCAAGCCCGACCAGGACTATGCGGTGCGGGTGCCGGAGGCCTTGAATCGGCTGGTGCCCGGCGGAACGCTGTCGCTCGCGAGCGTGCTCTCACTGCTCGTCGCGCTGGTGGCGCTGCAAGCGATGTTCAATCGCTTCAAGTCGGTCTACATGGCGCGGTTGCTCTATGACTTCGTCAACCGCGTGCGCATGAACCTGTTCGAGAGCATCGGCAAGGCGCGCTGGGGCGTTTTCACCCGCATCCGCAGCTCCGATCTGGACCATGCGCTGAACGGCGACGTCGACCGGGTGCAGGTTGCGGCCTTCTCGCTGCTGATGCTGACCCAAGCCACACTGCTCCTGGCCGGCTATCTCATTGTCTCGCTGTTCATCTCGCCGGTGATGACGTGCTTCGCCATCCTTGTCGGTCTGGTGCTGCTGGTTGCGCTGCAGCCGTTCCGGGCGCGCGCCAGCGCCTATGGCCGCACGCTGACCGGCAATCGCCAGGACCAATACCGCACGGTCTCCGAGTTCCTCGGCGGCATCAAGGTCGCCAAGAGCCTGAACGTCGAGGAAAGCTATTTTGCCGAGCTCGGCGCGACGCTGGACAGGATGAAGGCCGACAACATCGCCTTCGTCCGCAACAGCTCGCTCGGCACCACTCTGTTCCAGGTTACGAGCGTGATCGGGCTGAGCCTCTTCATCTATATCGCGCTGGTTCGCTTCCACCTGTCGCTGGCCGAGATCGTCGTGCTGCTGCTGGTCTTCATGCGGGTCGCGCCGCGCTTCATGGACATGCAGCTTCAGACCCAACAGGTGCTGATCAACCTGCCGGCCTATGCTTCGATGCAGAGCCTCCAGGCTCGCTTCGATGCCGAGCGCGAGCCGGAAGAGAACGTGACCGAACAAGGCGCAAAACTGTCGCTTGAGACCGGCCTCAACATCCGCGATGTGGCGTTCGCCTATGGCGAGGGCGGCGGCAAATCGGTGGTCAGCGACATCACCTTCGGCCTGCCGGCCGGCAAGGTGACGGCGCTGATCGGCCCTTCGGGTTCCGGCAAGAGCACGATCGCCGACATGCTGCTTGGGCTGCTTGAACCCACCCAAGGACGTATTCTGGCCGACGGCGTGGAGATCACGGCGCAGAATCGCAGGGCCTGGCGCGATCAGGTCGCCTATGTGCCGCAGGATGTGTTCCTGCTGCACGACACGATCGCCGCCAATCTGCGCCTTGCGGCGCCTGAGGCCAGCGACGAAGAATTGTGGGCGGCCCTGCGAAACGCCCATGCGGCCGATTTCGTGGAGCGGCTGGACTCGCGGCTCGATACGGTGGTGGGCGACCGCGGCGTCCGCCTTTCCGGGGGAGAGCGGCAGCGCATCGCATTGGCGCGTGCGCTGCTGCGCAAGCCCTCGCTGCTCATCCTCGACGAGGCGACAAGCGCGCTTGACTGGCAGAATCAGTCGCTGATCGCCCAATCAATCGAGGCGCTGCGCGGCCGGATGACGATTTTGACCATCGCGCACCGGCCGTCGATGATCGCCTTCGCCGACTGGGTCGTGGCCATCGAGAACGGACGCATCGTCGAGGTCGGACAATATCGGCGGTTGAGGGCGAAAGCCGGCAGCCGGCTTGCAAGGATGCTGTCCGGCGAGCAGGCGGAGCGCGAAAGCGCGCCACCGATCGCGGCCGGGCTGACCTCCGCGCCGGTCGAACGTTCAGTGGAGGCTACGTCTGGCGCTTAGCTTTTCGCCTTCAGCGACCTTGCTCAGGATCGGGCCGCGGTCCGCCTCGCGGGTCTTGTCGGCCGATGTCGGCTTGGCTCCCCCGATCATGGCAAAGACCAGAAGGAAATAGCCAGCCTGGATAATGACGGCGCAGACGATGGTGCGAAGCAGGATGGTTCCCGCCGACGCGCCATCGAAATAGGACCAGCCGATGACGATCGCGAGCGCGAAGATCATACCGACGATGAATTTCGGCAAAGACATGACCGCCGCCCTCTCAACCGAGACGAGCATGCAGAAGCTGCGACTTACCCACCCGCGTAACTCCCCGTTGCGCCAAAGAGCTCTTTCTGGCTGCCCAATCCGGCCGGTTGCTTCCGACCTTCCTTACCCGTGCAGACTATGACAGGAACAATTTGCGACTCTATTAAGGCCGGCCTGCCGGAGCAAGGCCGTGCAGGTATGGTTTCCAACGATTTTACGAGATCGACTCTGGCATGCTGCGCCGCACACTCTGGCTCCGAGAGCTATTCAATGAGACGTCTGCCGCTTCAGTTAAACTCATGACTTTGATTAGTATTTTATGTGAATAACTTACCATTGCGAGTGCTTCCAGCGGCCTGCAACCGCGTTTCTTCTGCAGCAAAGAATGCACTGTCCAAAAATGGCCCGAAAAGCGGACTACATTTTCCTGGTTTTCTCTCACCTTGTCATAAACGTGCCACAAAGGTGAAAATTTGGGCAAGGCAGGTTTATTATTTAATCAATTCATGACGTGAACATTTCAAGGCGATGGGAAATTGTGTGTTGCGCTGCAGCATTTTTTTGGTATCTTGCCGTAAACCATCCGTTCAACGTATGGAGCTTCTGCATGAGGGACGTCGCCAAGTCGGCAAATGCGAGTTTTGCGCAGGCCGGCGTTGATTTTCCACCCCCCATCGGCGGTCTGCTCAAACGCAGTTTCGATGTCGTTGGGTCCCTGGCTGGGCTGATCTTGCTGAGCCCGCTCTTCCTGATGGTCGCGCTGCTGGTCAAGCTTTCGGATAATGGTCCGATCTTCTATGGCCACAAGCGTATCGGCCGCGGCGGCAGGATTTTCTCTTGCCTCAAATTCCGTACCATGGTGCCGGATGGCGAGCGCGTGCTCGCTGCGTATCTGGCGGCCAATCCGGAAGCCAACGCCGAATGGATCGCGACGCGCAAGCTGAAGAACGATCCGCGCGTCACCCGCGTCGGCCAGGTGCTTCGCAAGCTCAGCCTCGATGAGCTGCCGCAGATCCTCAACATCCTGCAGGGCGACATGAGTCTTGTCGGCCCGCGCCCGGTCGTGCGCGACGAATTGGAAATCTACGGCAGCGCGGCGGTCTATTACCTGAAATCGCGCCCTGGTCTCACCGGTCTGTGGCAGGTGAGCGGCCGCAACGACGTATCCTACGACACGCGCGTCGCCTTCGATCGCCATTATGTCGAGAACTGGTCGTTGTCCGGGGATATTCGCATCATCTTCAAGACTGTCCCTGCCGTGTGGATGTCACGCGGCAGCTATTGACCGACGGGCCTGCTCCGCCAGATTCGGGCAGGCATCCGGCAGTGATCTCATCGGGCGGATGGGGCCAAAGCGAATCGGAAAACGTATTTGACAAAAGACCTCTTCGGACTGCCCTTCGCATGCAGTCTCATATCCAGGACCACAGCCCGCTTCGGCGGCGTCTTGCTTGCTGCGTTGCTGGTCATGCCGCAGGTCGCTGCCGCCAGCGACTATCGGCTTGGACCGCTGGACAAGCTCAACATCCGGGTCGCCGAATGGCAGACTGTCGACGGCACGTTCCGCGATTGGTCGGCCCTCAATGGCGAGTATTCGGTCGGCCCGGGCGGGATGCTCTCGGTGCCGTTCGTCGGCGACATGCAGGCCGCCGGCAAGACGACGGCCGAGATCGCTTCAGCGATCGGGCTCGCCCTGCAACGAAAGCTGGCGCTGCCCGACAAGCCGGAAGCCTCGGTCGAGATGGCGCAGTTCCGGCCGTTCTACATTTCAGGCGAAGTCCAGAACCCCGGGCAGTTTCCCTTCGTGCCCGATCTGACCGTGCTCAAGGCAATCAGCATTGCCGGCGGTATCCGGCGCAATGCCGACTATGGTCCGCAGCTCGAAAAGGATCTGATTACCGCCAAGGGCAGCTATGAGATCTATGACGACCAGCGCTTGCGGCTGATGGTCAAGCGAGCCCGCATCGACGCCGACCTCGCCGGGAAGACGACTTTCGAGGTGCCTCAGGAAATTCAAGGCGATCCGAGATTGCCGACCATCGTCGCCGACGAAACGGCGATCCTGGTCTCCGACCAGAAATCGCTGAAGCTGAAGCTCGACGCACTCGACGACCTGAAGGGTGTTCTGCAGTCGGAAATCGAATCGCTGCAAAAGAAGATCGCCAACCAGCAGAAGCAGGTCGATCTGGCCTCGAAGCAGGCCGACAGCATCGGTCCGCTGGCGCAGAAGGGCCTGGTCGCCAATGCGCGCCTGCTTTCCTCGCAGCAGTCGGTCACCGACCTGCAGGGCAAGATCCTGGATTATGAGACGGCGATCCTCACCGCCAAGCAGTCGATCAGCAAGGCGGAGCAGGACGCTATTGATGCCCGCAACACACTGAGTTCGAGCCTCACGGCCGATCGGCAGCAAACGGAAGCGAACCTTAATGAGGCGGCCTTGAGGGTCGGCATGCAGAAAGGCCTAATCGCACAGGCATCGGATCCGGCAACGGCTGCCGCCTACACCGGCAATGAAGAGCCAGCCCTGCTCTATTCGCTGGTGCGCGTCGTCGACGGCAAGACCAGCGAGGTCGAAGCCAAGGAAGACACGCCTATCCTGCCGGGCGACGTAATCAAGGTGAAGCTGGCGCCGACGGCCAGTCAATAGCGCCGCCGGCCCGGGTTTGTCCGAAGCGAACCGGGACGAAGGCGGGAGGGACAAGCCAGGCTCGTTCGCGCGCAGCGCGGGCGAGCGATCTGTTTGGACCGCTTGAAGGCATAACATGCAGCCCGCAGCCCAGCGTCACGTGTATCTGAACCTCGACGCCATCCGCGGCGTGGCGGCGATCAGCGTCATGCTCTACCATTTCTCGCCATTCCTCGCCGACGGCAAGGTGCTGCCGTCGAGCTATCTCGCGGTCGATCTGTTCTTCCTGCTCAGCGGCTTCGTCATCGCGCATGCCTATGACCGCAAGATCGAAACCGGCATGGGCTTCGGCACTTTCGTGGCCATCCGCCTGATCCGGCTCTATCCGCTCTATCTAGCCGGCACGCTGCTCGGCTTCTTCTATTTGCTGGTCAAGAACAGACTGATGCCGGCGGAATATATGCCGCTGTCCGAGATCGGCATGCAGCTGACAACCGGCATGCTGTTCATACCGCTGGTCAGCGACGCCTATCATACGATCTTTCCTCTCAACCCGGCATCGTGGTCGCTGTTCTTCGAGCTCATCGTCAACATCGCCTATGTCGCTGTCTTCGTGCTCTTGTCGCGGCGGGTGCTGACGGGGATCGTCGGCGCCAGCCTCGTGCTGCTCGTCGTCGCCTCGGTTTTCGCCGGCACGCTCGATTTCGGCATGACCGGGAAGACCATCGTCAGCGGGCTGCCACGCGTAACCTTCTCGTTCTTCCTTGGCGTGCTGCTCTGCCGATCGATGGCGCGCTGGCAGGGCAGCTTCGGCTTCCTGCGGCGCGGCTTCTGGGTCGAGGGCGCGATCCTGCTCACGCTTGCCGTCTTCGCCATCGCCCCGGCTGCCGGCGCCGCGCGCGTTGCCTACGACCTCTGCGCCATCGTCATCGTCTTCCCGATCATGGTGATGACCGGCGCGGTGGCGCCGACCGCGCCACGACTGTCAGGCGTCTATGGCTGGCTCGGGCGGATTTCCTACCCGATCTACATCATCCACACGCCGATGCTGATGATCATCGCCGGGGCCGGCAAGGCCTTCTCGATCGATCCGTTCGCGCATCATCCCTTGTTCGGCATCGTGATGGCGGCGATGGTTGTCGTCATCGCCGACATCGCCACGCGCGTCTATGATGAGCCGGTGCGGCGCTTCCTGCAGCGGCAGATGCAGCGCGCCCGGGCCGTGGCTTAGCGCGGGACAAAAAGGCCGGTATGAAGATTCCGAAATCCATCCTGATCGATCCCGATCGCAACGAGACCTACGGCATTTTCGCCGTCGCGGTTTCCACGCTCGCCTTCGCCTACTCGCCCAATTTCGGCCAGATCCTGATCCTCGCCTACTACGCCGTCTGGCTGCCACTGCTGTTCGTCGACTACCGGCGCTTCACCTGGAAACTCTCCAGCGCCTGGCTACCCATTCTGCTTGCGGCCTATGTCTGCCTCTCGGTGTTCTGGTCGCAGGCGGCGGGCATCAGCGCGCGCGCGGCGGTGCAATATTCCTCGCACATCGTCTGCGCCTATGTCGCGGCGCGCACCATCAGCGTGCGCACGCTGGTGGTCGGCTCGCTGATCGGCATCTTCTTCGTGCTGCTCTATTCACTCGGAGTCGGTGGTTACGCGCTCGACACGATCGACGGCACGGTCAATTTCGTCGGCGCCTTCGGTTCCAAGAACCAGGTCGGCTTCTTCTCTTCGCTCGGCATCTTTTTCTGCCTGGCGTTCCTTGTCTTCTACCGGCGCAACTGGCTGGGCTTCGTCTGGACCGCGCCGATCATGCTTTTGTCGGTCTATATGCTGGCAATCGCCCATTCGGCGACGTCGGTGGCCTCGCTGCCGGCGGTGATCGGCATCGTGATGCTGCTCACCATGACCAAGGTCCTGTCGCGACGCTATCGCCGGGTGCTGTTCGTCGTCGGCGCCGGGGCGCTGGTGACGGGCGTGGTGGCAGCGCTCAACCTCGGGCTGCTGGATGTCGTGCTCGGCATCTTCGGCAAGGATTCGACGCTCACCGGCCGCACCTATCTGTGGGAACAGGGCTGGAAAGCAGCGCAGCAGCGTCCGCTGCTCGGCTATGGCTATGCCGCCTATTGGGTGCAGGGTTTTGCCGATCCGGAGCGGCTGTGGGCGGAATTCTATATCTCGACGCGTTCCGGCTTCCACTTCCACAACACCTATGTCGAGACGCTGGTCGAAATCGGCTTCATCGGCGTCACCTTGCTGGCGCTGGTCATCCTGCGCGCCTTCTACGGCCATGTATCGAAGGTGGTATTCGGCGGGTGGAGTGCCGATTCGGTGGTGCTTGCCGGCGCGACCGGGCTGATGCTGATCCGCTCCTTCTTCGAGGTCGAGATGCTCGGCCCCTATTTCATGGCGTCCTTCATCGTCTATTACGGCCTGTTCAAGCTGAACCCATTGCCGGCTTTCCGGCGCCGCCAGATGGCCGTTGCCGCCGAGGACGAGAGGCCGGCCATCGGCCGCATGCCGGCGCCGACCTGAGGGGCTTTTGGCGTGCTCGCCAACGATCTTGGAATCCGCCCGAGCGGCTTGCCCAAGCCCGAAATCCTGCACGTGCCGTGGTAAACGCCTATGTTACATCGGCCTGCCGCGCCAAGCAGCTTTCCAACGGCGCAACCGGGTACGCAGAAATACCTTGGCCCCAAACGGCAGCGAAGGTTTGCCTGGCCGCCGGCCCGTACTCTGCTGCGTCAGGCGCTGAGCGATGAGGCGGGCAAGCCGACAGCGCGGATGCATGTCGAGATCAGCCACTTGACCGGCCAGCCTCTCGGGCAGCGGCCTCGATCGCCAAGCAAGATAGGCTGCGTAGGCCTGCGGTGTTTCGATGAGATGGTGAAGATAGGCCGCCAGTTCCGCCGGTGTGCTGAAGGATGCGACGTCGATGTAGGAATTGTCGGGAACGAACGCCGCGGCATTTGGCGCGCCGAGATAGACCGGCACCGTGCCGGCCTCCAGCGGATCGAACATCTTTTCGGTGACGTAGTCGGGCGCGATCGAATTCTCCAGCGCCAGGCAAAAGCGATAGCGGCCATGGTCTCGAGCTTGGTTTGCCGGCCGAGATCGAGGCCCGCGATCTCGCGGTTGGGCCGGTAGCGGCCGTAGCAATCGACCGCGATGTGCCGGGACAGTTCGGCGATGAATGTATCACGACCGCTCTTATTGATGCTCGATGACTGGAAGTGCACCGTCGGTGCGCGCTCGGGCTTGGGCGGTATCGGCGCATGTCGGGCGGCTTCCCACCAGCTTGCGTCAGGCAGATAGGGCGTCCAGACGTCCGCCCCGGTTTCATAGGTCATGACGATGTCGAAGTGCTGCATGACGGCCGCATCGGTCATGACGGGATAGTTGACGACGCTCTCCATCGACCAGGCAACCCAAAGCTGGCCGGGATATTTGCGGGCGTCGCCGGCCTCACGAAAATTCGGCAAATGGAAAACCACCGCATCGGCCTCGGCAAGCCGTCGCCGGTCGTTGGTCCATTCGATGGGCACTGGACATTGCGGCATGGCCGCAATGTCGGTCGGTTTGTTGAAGCAGCGCGTCCAGAACAGGATCAGCGGAGTATCAGACGGCATCGGGCCCTTCCGCTCTGGCAAGGCGCCGCCCTACCCTTATCGCGGCAATCGCGAAAGAACCACGCGGTTCCGCACTCACCCATGCAGGTCCCTTGCAATCACCGGCCCGATCGTGAAGCCGGAGAAGGTCGCCTCAAAGCCTTCGCGCTGCGGCGAGCAGCACATCATACCGACATCGACCGTTTTCGAGATCGGGAAATAGGCCAGGCGCACCGGTTTCCAGTGGCCGTCCGAGGGGTCCAGATACTGGATGCGGATCGCCTCGGCGTGGCGGGTCAGGCGGATCCTGACGCCGTCCTTGCCGGCGGCAATGGCGACCAGCGACCAGTCGGATGTGTCGTTGGTGACCACGACGGAGAAGTATGCCAGCCCGTCGGTGTATTCGATGCCGGCCTTGATCCAGTGCGTTTCGCTCAGGCGCAGCATCAGCCCCGCCTGATCGTAGAGCACCTTGTAGTCGCCCTTGACGGTGACTTCGGCGCTGAAATCACCCTCGACGGAACGGTAGAGGAAATGGCCGTTGTCACGCCGGAAGCCGTAGAAGGTCTCGCGCCAGAAGTCGGTGTCCTTGCCTGTTCGGACGGTGAGCGTGCCGTCGCCGACCCTGTGCTGCGGCGGCGGGTTGAGCCATGTCATGTCGGCCACGCTCATCGATCTCCTCCCGGATTGGACTAGTGCGTTTCACCGTTTCATGGAAACGGCGAAACGCCCTATCTCCTTGTTTTTGCGCAATTCCGGACGGAAAACCGCCAACACTTTCCTGGAATTGCTCTAGCCGGCGAATGTATAGGCGGTTTTCACCGTGGTGTAGAACTCCATCGCGTAACGGCCTTGTTCGCGCGGGCCGTAGCTCGAGCCCTTGCGGCCGCCGAACGGCACGTGGAAATCGACGCCCGCCGTCGGCAGGTTGACCATCACCATGCCGGCTTCGGAATTGCGCTTGAAATGCGTCGCGTGCTTCAGGCTGGTGGTGCAGATGCCGGAGGTGAGGCCGAACGGCGTGTCGTTGGCGACAGCCAGCGCTTCGTCATAGTCCTTGACGCGGATGACATTGGCGACGGGGCCGAAAATCTCCTCGCGCGAGATGCGCATCGCATTGGTCGAGCCGACAAACAGCGCAGGCTGCAGGTAAAAGCCAGGCGCGCCGCGTTCCAGCCGGTCACCGCCGAAAGCGAGCTCGGCGCCTTCCTGGCGGCCGATGGCGATGTAATCCTCGTCCTGCTTGAGCTGGTTCTGGTCGACGACCGGGCCGATTTGGGTCTTGGCATCGAGCGCGTCGCCGATGACGAGCTTGTCCAGCCGCTCCTTGATCGCGTCGACAAACCGGTCGTGGATACCGTCGGTGACGATCAGGCGCGAGGACGCCGTGCAGCGCTGTCCGGTCGAGAAATAAGCGCCGTTGACCGCGCAGTCGACGGCCACCGCGAGATCGGCGTCGTCGAGCACGACGAGCGGATTCTTGCCGCCCATTTCGAGCTGAAATTTGCGCATGTGCTCCACACTTGCCGCGGCGACGCGCTTGCCGGTCCCGACCGAGCCTGTGAAGGAGATGGCGTTGACATCGGGATTGTCGAGCATCGCCTGGCCGACCACCGATCCCTTGCCCATGACGAGGTTGAGCACGCCCTTGGGCAGGCCGGCGCGGTGCAGGATATCGACGATGGTCCAGGCGCTTTCAGGAACCAGCTCGGCCGGCTTGAAGACGATCGTGTTGCCGTAGGCCAGCGCCGGCGCGATCTTCCAGGCGGGGATGGCGATGGGAAAATTCCACGGCGTAATGATGCCGACGACGCCTACGCCTTCGCGCGTCATCTCGACGCCGACGCCAGGCCGAACGCTCGGCACCATCTCGCCCGACAGACGCAGCGTCTCACCGGCGAAGAAGTCGAATATCTGCGCGGCGCGGATCGTCTCGCCGACGCCCTCTGCCAGCGTCTTGCCTTCCTCGCGCGCGAGCGACCGGCCGATCTCGTCCTTGCGTGCCATGATCTCGTCGGAGGTTTTCTTCAGCACGGCGTGGCGGGCAAGAGGCCCGGAACGCGACCAGGCGGGGAAGGCCGCCTTGGCGGCGGCGATAGCCTGCTTGGTTTCCTCCGGCCCGGCCGAAGCGTATTCGCCGACGACGTCGTTGGTGTTCGAGGGATTGATGTTGCGCGAGCCGGCCTCGCCAAGCCACTCGCCGTCGATCAGGTTCTTACGCAGCACGGTCATTGTCTTGTTCCTTGAAGCTGGGGTAGCGGCAGTCCGTCGGCCGGTCAATTGTCGGACAAATGATATAATGATTGTCCCGTGGCAGGTCTACCGGCCTTCTGCGACAAACCTAGGGCCTTGCGGCGTCAGGTCGAGAACGACCAGAACAGGCAGGCGAGCGTGACCGCGCCGAAGGCGACGAAGAACAGGCTTCTGAGCAGGACGTTGCGGCGAAGCTCGTTCATGGTGAGATGCGCCGCAACGATCACTGCCACGAACAGGAAACGCCAATTGAAAAGCGCCCAGAGCACCTCGTGCTGGCCGAACGCCCATCTGGCAAGCAGCGAGCCGACGATGGTCGCGAACAATACGATCGTCGCCCAGAAGATCGCATCGGCCGCATGAGTCAGGACGACGCCGGCGGCGCGGATGGGCAGGATCATCATCAGCATGGCAGCGAAGAAATAGACAGCGGCGATCGCCAGGAACGAGCCGGCGTCGGCGATGCCGTCGAGACGCTTCACGCCGAACGCGCCATAGGGATAGCCGTGCCTCGCCACGGCCAATGACAGCGCCATCAGCAAAGCGCTCAAAACCGTGACCAGTGCGAATGTGCCGAGGGCCTTGCTCATGCCTTTTCCTGTCGAGACGAATCAACAGGAGTCTAGCAGAGCATGGCCCTCGAAAGCCGCAATTCACTGCTCGACATTCTCGAAGACGTCAGGGCCTTTGCGAAGCCGAGACGAGATCGGCCTTGCGCCGGGCCGTCTCCAGGCCGACCGCGATGAAGCGGCGCGCATGACGAGCAAGCTCCATATTGTCGGTCCACAGATTGCGCCAGATCGCCGTCTTCCGCGACAGATTCTCGTCGACGATCTCGGACGAGAAGGATTCGAAGCTGAGATCGTCGCTGTAGCCGATCGCCGCCAGCGCATCGAAGATCGCCGAGAAATCGATGCTGCCGGTGCCCAGAAAGCCGCGATGGCTCTCGCCGATATGGACATAACCGATCTTCCTCGCGGCATGGCGGATGGCCAGGCCGACATCGGCCTCCTCGATGTTCATGTGGAAGGTGTCGAGGTGCAGGAAGATGTTGTCGGAGCCGGTGTCTTCGATGAAAGCTAGTCCTTGCGCGGCGGTGTTGAGCAGGTTGCTTTCGAAGCGGTTGACGATTTCGAGATTGAGCGTCACGCCGGCGGCCTTGGCCGTTTCCGCAACCCCGGCAAGTGTAGCGGCGCTGCGGTTCCACTGATCGCGCGTCGGCGGTTCGGTTTGCAGGCCGTGGCTTGCCGAGAGGATGCCGCCGACCTTTTGGCCGCCGAGATCGCGCGTGAGGGCGACGGTGCGGTTCAGGATCTCGACGCCGCGCGCGGCGACCGCCTTGTCGGGGCTGGAGATGTCGCCGTCGGCCGGCAGGCCGATGCTGATCGCCACGCCCAGGCCGAGATCGGTGATGCTTCTGGCCAGCCTGCCGATATCGACATCGGCCGGATCGAGATAGGAGAATTCGATCAGGTCGAAGCCGGCTTCCTTCGTGTTGGCCAGCGTGCGTTCGAGATCCGCCTGCGCCGAGCTCGCAGACCAGACGAAAGAATGGATACCAATGCGCGACATGATCGTCTCCGTCCGATGAGTGAGGCGCGGCCGGACCGATCCGGCCGCGCCAGCCTTGGGAGCAGGCTTTTTAGCGGGCCGCTGTCCAGCCCTTGTAGTCCTTCAGGTTCTCGGCGGTGATCAGCTTCGGATCGAGCAGCACGGTCGGCTCGGCCGGCTTCTTGCCGGCGAGCACATCTGCCGCCATCGTCAGCGACTGGCCGGCCATGACATAGGGATCCTGCGAAGCGGAAGCCTTGATCATTGAGGTGCCGGAGGCGAACTCCTTCTCGATGTCGGGGGCACCGTCGACCGCGGTGATGATGAATTCCGAGCGATTGAGCTGCTTGGCGGCAAGCTGCGCGCCGATCGCCGTAGGATCGTTGATGGCGAACACCGCGTCGATCTTGTCGAAGCGGGTGAGCAGCGACTGAAACACTTTCAGGCCGCCGTCGCGTGATCCTTCGGCGTTCTGGTCGTCGGACAGGATCTTGATGTCGGCGTGCTGCGAAAGAACGTTCTTGCAACCCTTGACGCGCTCCAGGATCGACGACGAGGCTGGGCCGTTGAGGATGACGTAGTTGCCTTTGCCGCCGGTCTGATCGACCAGATACTGGCAGGCCTCCTCTCCGGCCTTGACGTTGTTGGTCATCACGGTGACGTCGGCGCCCGGCGCCGAGACGTCGAAGGCAGCGACGACGATGCCAGCCGCCTGCGCCTTCTTGACCGCGGGCGCGATCGCCTTGGCATCGACGGCATTGAGCATGATGACATCGACGCCGGCGGCGATGAAGGAATCGATCTGCGAGACCTGCTTGTTGAGGTCGTAGTCGGCCGACACCGACGTCACCTCGACCTTCGGATTGATCTTCTTGGCCGCGTCCTCGATGCCCTTGATGGTGGCGACGAAGAAGGGGTTGCCGAGCAGGCCGACCGAGATGCCGACCTTGTTGAGGTCTTTGGCCGATGCCGGCGCGATGGCGAGGGCCGCGAGGGCTGCGCCGCAGAGCAGTTTGGCGATGGTCTTCATTTACTTGCTTCCTCCGATTGCCCCGCGCCTCTCACGGTGCGTTACACACAATCCGGCCCGTCTAGGCCGGCGACCGAGGTCAATCACGTTCTTGCTCCGGCCTGCAGCCGGTAACGGTCGAGGGCGACCGCCACGATGATGACCAATCCCTTGATGATGTACTGCCAGATGTCCGAGACACCGGCCAAAATGAGCCCGTTGGAGAGCACGGCGATGATCAGCCCGCCGATCAACGTGCCCCAAATCGAGCCGACGCCGCCGACGAAGCTGGTGCCGCCGAGAATGACGGCGGCGATGGCATCGAGCTCGTAGGACTGGCCTAGCTGCAGGCCATTGGCGGCGTAGAGTCTCGCCGCCGACATGACGCCGCCGAGGCCCGCGAGCAGGCCCGACACGCCATAGACGAAGAGCAGCACCAGCGGCACCTTGATGCCGGTGAGGCGCGCCGCCTCGGCATTGCCGCCCACGGCATAGATCCAGGTGCCGAGCACGGTGCGCTTGAGCACCAGCCAGGACAGCACCACCACGGTCAGCGCGATGATGACAAGCCAGGGAATGCCGAACAGTGAGCCATTGCCGATGAAGTCGAAAGGCAGGTCGGAATTGAAGACTGTCGTATCCTCGCCGAGCAGGCGGGCGACGCCGCGCACGGCGGTCAGCGAGCCCAGCGTGACAATGAAGGGCGGCAGCTTGATGTAGGCGACAAGCAGCCCGTTGATGACGCCGAAGCCGAGGCCGAGCAAAATGGCGGCCGGAATGCCGAGCATGCCCCAGTCCGGCACCAGCGACACCAGCACAGCGACCATCGCCGAGGCCGCGAGGATCGAGCCGACGGATAGGTCGATGCCGCCGGTGAGGATGACGAAGGTCATGCCCGCGGCCAGCACGATATTGATCGACGACTGCTGGCTGACGATGAGCAGGTTGGTGCCGGTAAGGAAGCGCGGGTTGATGAACTGGAAGCCGACAGCAAGCAGCACCAGAACCGGCAGCATGCCGAGCGCGGCGAAGGCCGTGCGCAGCCGTCGGCTCCTGACCGCTGCCTGATCCGCCGCTTTCGCCACTGTTGAGCTGTCGGTCATCTTGTCGGTCCTTCCTTGGCCGCCCCCGTCGCAAGTTCCATGATTTCTTCCTGACGCAGCGGCCTGCCCTCCGACGCCGTCACCTCGCCGGCGATGGCGCCGTCGCGCATCACGAGCACGCGGTCGGCCACCCCGATTACTTCGGGCAGTTCGCTGGAGATCATGAGAATGGCGATGCCCCGGCCGGCAAGACTGTCGATCAGCCGATAGATCTCCGACTTGGCGCCGACGTCGACGCCGCGCGTCGGCTCGTCGAGGATGACGATCCTGGGCTCGGTCTCAAGCAGGCGGGCAAGCAGCACCTTCTGCTGGTTGCCGCCCGACAGTGAGCCGGCATTGGCCTGCGCCGAGCGCGTGCGGATCGAGAGATCGGCGATGGCCTTGGCGGCACGCCGCTCGGCGGCGGTGAAATCACGAAAACCGCCGGCGCGCGCGTCTTTCGCAAGCACGCCCATATTGATGTTGTCGGCGATCGACATGTCGAGGAACAGCCCGAGCTCCTTGCGGTCCTCGGTGAGGTAAGCAATGCCGGCCTCCAGCGCCTCGCGTGGCGAAGCGATGGCAATCGGCTTGCCGTCGAGCTCCAGTTCGCCCGCGCTGCGGCGGTCGGCGCCGAAGATCAGCCTCGCGAGTTCGGTGCGGCCGGAACCAACCAGCCCCGCCAACGCCAGCACCTCGCCGTGGTAAAGATCGAACGAGCAGTTCTTCAGCAATCCGCCGTCCGACATGCCGCGCACCGACAGCGCTACCCGGCGCTGACTGTCCGGCGGCCGGTGATCCTTCTTATAGAAGGCCGAGAGATCGCGGCCGACCATCATCGAGACCAGGCGCGACGCATTGAGATCGGCGCGTTCCAGCGTGCCGACATAGCCGCTGTCCCGCAGCACGCTGACGCGGTCGGCGAGCTGGTAGACCTCCTCCATGCGGTGGCTGATGTAGATGATGGCAATGCCTTGCGCCTTCAGCGCCCCGATCACCTCGAACAGCCGGTCGGTCTCGCGCGAGGTCAGCGAGGTGGTCGGCTCGTCCATGACGATGATGCGGGCGCTGGTCGACAGCGCGCGGGCGATCTCGACCAGCTGGCGCTCGCCCAGCGACAGGCTGGAGACCGCGGCGCGCGCCGAAAAGGAAACGCCGAGCCGCTCGATGATTTCCTTGGCGCGACGGTTGCACTGGTCGCGGTCGACGATGCCGAACCTACGCGGCTCGTTGCCGAGGAAGATGTTCTGCGCCACAGTCAGGTTCGGCGCCAGCGACAGCTCCTGGTAGATGACCGCGATGCCCTGGGCGCGAGCCTTGATAGGATCGCCGCTGGCGACCGGCGCACCGTCGATCAGGATCTCGCCGCCGGCATCCGGCCGATAGGCGCCGGACAGCACCTTCATCAGCGTCGACTTGCCGGCGCCGTTCTCGCCCATCAGCGCATGCAGTTCGCCGGCATTGACGGTGAGCGATACGTCGTGCAGGGCCCGGACGGAACCAAAGGTCTTGGAGATGTGGCGCATCTCCAGCACCGGCCTTTGCGACGCCTCGACGCGGGCGGCGGCGCTCATCGCGCACCTCCTGCCGCCGCGCCGGCGATGTGGCGTCCGGCAATAAGGCCGCGCCAGTCGTCGCGGTAGCGATCCAGGCCTTTGAAGTCCGCGGCGCGTACCGGCTCCGGCCTATCGGCAGCGAATTCGCGGCCGATGCTCTCGAAGGCGAGAGCCGCGGCGCCCGTGGCGCTGCCTTCCAGCGTGGCCCCCTGCAGGAAGGATTGGCCGGGCCGCAGCGCCGCCAGGAGGCCGGCAAGCATCCCATCCGCATTCAGTCCGCCATCGACGATGACGGTGTCTGCCGAACGGATCAGGTCGAGCGAGAGATCGATCATCAGAGCCACATAAAGCAGCGCTACGGCGGCGCGCTCCCCAGCACCGGAAACGGGCCCGAGGATCTCGCCCGTCCGGCCCGGCAGCGGTCCGCCCGGGGCAAAGCTCGGCACGGCCATCGTGCCGGCGTCGATCGCCCGCTGTATGGCGGCCGAGGCGATCGCGCCTTGCCAGTTGCCGCTGATCACGGCGAATTCGCGCCCGCCCATGAAGCGGATCGTAGGCACCGGGCCGCCATCGACATCGACATTGGCCAGCATGTCGCGCTCGCTGTCGAGCGCCTCGAACGGACAGTCAGGGTTGAGAACGATCACCCAGGTGCCCGTCGACACCACGGTAAGCGGCCCGATGTCCTGCCGGCGATAGGCATGGAGCGCGGCATTGCTATCATGAACGCCGTTGTGAATGGCGACCGGTCTGCCCGCCCGGCCAAAGCGCCGCTCGCCAATGACGCCGCCGGCGTGCGCGAAGGCGGGCATGCGGCCCCGCCAGCCCTCGGCATCGACCAGCGAGGAGAAGTCACGCTTGCTCGGTGCCCACAGATGCGAGTGGCAGCCGAGATAGGAGACTTCCGAAACGGCGTGGCCGCCGAAGCGCCAGCTCCAATATTGCGGATAGCCGAGAATCGCCTTCGCCGCCGAGAACGCGCCGGGCTCCACTTCTTTCAGCCACAGCATGTGGCGGCCATAGTTGAAGCCGAGCGGCAGGCGCGGCGAGAAGGTCTCGGCGAAATCGGGAATGCGCCGATCGATCCGCGCGGCGATCTCGGCGGGCGGCTCCTGCTCATAGTCTAGGATCGGATGCGTCAGCGCCGTATCGTCGACCAGCGCGAAGGTGCAGCCGTGGCCCGACACCATCAGACCTTCGATGCCGTGGGCATCAGCGGCCTCGTTGACGGCGTCCAGCGCCCAGTTATGCAGCGCCGTTTCGTCAAGCACGCTGAGCCCGCTTTTGCGTATCCAGTCGGGTTTCGTGCGCCGTTCGTCGAGGATGCGCCCGTCCTGGTCGAAGACGAACAGCTTCGAATTGGTCTTGCCGAAATCGAGCACCGCCACCTTCACTGGACGGCTCCCGAAGGCGAGGCGATACGCACGGTGACACCGGCATCTTCCAGCATGCGCGCATCGGCGTCGGACAGGCCGTCATCGGTCACCAGCGTGCCGATGCGCGACAGCGGCAGCGCGACATTGCGGGCGTGGATCGACAGCTTCCGGCTGTCCGCCAGCACGACGATCTGGTCGGCGCAAAGGCTGAGATCGATAATCGAGCGCACCAGCAGCGGATGCGATTCCAGCACGCCCTCATGGCCGAGGCCCTGCGCGCCGAGAAAGAACTTCGAGGCATAAAACGGCACGGCCTGGGTGAGCGAATGGATGATGCCGGGCTCGCGGTGCAGATCGCCGCCGGCGATGGTCAGGCTGCAATGGCCATGATCGCTGAGATAGGCGGCGAGCGGCATGGAATTGGTGAAGAGGCGAATGTTGCGGTCGGCAAGCTTGACGCCGAGATGGAAGCAGGTCGAGCCGCCATGGACGATGACCGCATCGCCGTCGCGCACCATGGTGGCGGCTACAGCGGCGATTTGCCGTTTGGCATCGACCGCCAGGTCACGGTTCTCGTCATAGGGCCTCGCATAGGCGATGCCGGCATGCGAGGCGCCGTCGAGCGCCGAGATGCCGCCATAGACCTTCCTGGCTTCGCCGGCCTCGTCGATCTTGTCGATGTCGCGCCTGACCGTCGCCGCCGACACGCCAAGCCGCTCCTGCAGTTCACGCACCGAAGCGAACGGCCGGTCCCGCAATAGCTCGACGATCTGACGCTGGCGGCCGGAGTCGCTCAACTCTTCCTCCCGACAATGCCATTTTGCATGACAATTGATGCAACTTACTCAACATCAGTCGGATTGCAAGCCCGTTTTGACGATAATAGATCACTGTTGACGTAGATCGCTCGCATCTGCGATATCAGCACCAATCATTCTCCTGTAATGGGAGATCGTGCGAGACCGACCGAGCCGTTGGAGGAAGATCGCCATGGCGACCACAGTTGATGCGCAGGAGCTGGCCGCCTTGCGGACACTTTCGGCAGCCATCGGCGACGATCCGCACCTGACACAGGCAGCCGGCGGCAACACATCGCTGAAGGCAGGGGACACGCTGTGGATCAAGGCCTCCGGCACCTGGTTGAGGGACGCGCTGACGGACGACATCATGGTACCGGTCGCGATGGGTCCGCTCGTCGAGGCCCTCGAACGGCGTGATCCGAGCGCCGACAAGCCGCAGGCCTTTGCCATCGATGCCCTCAATCCGCGCGGCTTGCGCCCTTCGATCGAGACCATCGTACACGCGCTGATGCCGCAGCGAGTGGTGCTGCATGTCCACTGCGTCGAGACAATTTCACTCGCCGTTCAGGCCGATTGCGAGATCGAGGCCGGGCGGCGTCTCCAGGGCATCGCGTGGGCTTATGTCCCCTATCGCCGGCCGGGCCTGCCGCTTGCCCAGGGCATTGCCGAGCGTCTCGGGCAGGGGGTCGACGTGCTGATCCTCGGCAATCACGGACTGGTCGTCGCAGCGGAGACCGTGGCCGAGGCGGAGCGTCTGCTGCACCGGGTGAGATCGCTTTTGGCCCGCCCGGCGCGGCAGACACCGATCCCGGATATAGCGGCGCTGGCGGCACTTGCCGACGGCAGCGGTTACCGATTGCCGGCGGATATCGAGGCGCATGCGGTGGCGCTCGATGCGGACAGCCGCCGCATCGCCGAAGCCGGCAGCCTCTACCCTGACCACGTCATCTTCCTTGGCCGGGGCTCCGTGGTGGCAAGGCCTGGCGAGAAGGTCGCCGACGTCGTCGCGCGGCTGGGCACGAACCCCGTCGCGGTCCTCTTTCCAGGCGCCGGCGTGCTGATGCGCGGCGACGCCAGCTCCGGCGCGGACGCTATGCAGCGCTGCCTCGCCGACGTGACCGCGCGGATCGACACCACGGCGCGATTGAATTATCTCACCGCCGCCGAAAATGACGAGCTGGTCAACTGGGATGCCGAGCGGTATCGCCAGAGACTCAACGCGGCGGGTTAGGCGAATGGCGCCTCTTGCATTAGGCATCGACATCGGCACCTCCGGAGCGCGCGCCGTCGCGATGCGTCCGGACTTCTCCACCGCCGCGAGCGCCGCCGTGCCGCTCGAGCGCTTCGGCGCGAACGGCCGCGATCCGGCCGTTTGGTGGGCCGCCGTCGAAGCGACACTGCACGAGCTTTTTTCGCGCATCGATCGCATGGCTGTGCGCGCGATCGCCGTGGACGGTACGTCGGGAACCGTGCTGCCGACCGACGACGCCGGACGGCCGCTAGCCGAGCCGCTGATGTACAACGACAAGGTTCCGGATGCGGCCATCCTCGCCGTGATCGCCGGCACGGCGCCGGAGGCAAGTGCTGCGCATGGGGCGACCTCCGGTCTCGCCAAGGCGCTCTGGTTCCAGCGCCTGCCTGGCATCCACGCCGTGCTGCACCAGGCCGACTGGATTGCCGGGCAATTCTCGGCCCGCTTCGACATCAGCGACGAGAACAACAGCCTGAAGACCGGCTACGATGCCGAGGCGCGCCGCTGGCCGGAATGGATCGCGGCGACCGGCATGCGCGTGGAGCTTCTGCCCACCATTGTCAGGCCGGGTAGCGTGACCGGCAGGCTTACGGCCGCCGCCGCCGACCTGTTCGGGTTGCCGCGCGATGTCGCGGTGGTCGCCGGCACCACGGACGGCTGCGCCTCTTTCTTGGCGACGGGCGCGGCGGCCGCGGGCGACGGTGTCACCGCTCTCGGATCGTCGCTGACCATCAAGATCCTGTCCGACCGGCCGATCTCGGCGCCGCGCTACGGCATATACAGCCACCGGCTCGGCGATGCCTGGCTCGCGGGCGGCGCGTCGAACACCGGCGGCAAGGTGCTCGCCCAGCATTTTTCGCTCGCGCGCATCGTCGAACTCAGCGCCGCAATTGATCCCGCGACGGAGACCGGCCTCGACTATTATCCGCTCGGTTCGGCCGGCGAACGTTTTCCGGTCACCGATCCAACGCTCCAGCCGCGCCTGCTGCCCCGACCGGAATCGGACGCCGACTATCTCAAGGCGATGCTGGAAGGCATCGCGGCCATCGAGGCGCTCGGCTACCAGAGGCTCGCCGAACTCGGCGCGCCGAAGCTCACCTCGGTTCGAAGCGTCGGCGGCGGCGCCGCCAATGCCGCCTGGACCGCGATCCGACGGCGCAAGCTCGGCGTCGATTTTCTGCCGGCGCTCTCCGATGAGGCTGCGGCTGGCACGGCGCGGCTGGCGCTGATGGGCGTAAAGGAGGCGGGGCTGCTGCTGTGAGCGCGAAGCACGCCGTGCATCTCGACGGGATCGCAGCGCTCGCCGAACGCTACGAAGTGTTCCTGCTCGACCAGTTCGGCGTGCTGCATGGCGGACAACAGGCTTATCCCGGCGCGGTCGAAGCCCTGTCGGCGCTGAAGCGCGCCGGCAAGACCGTGGTGCTGATCTCGAATTCCGGCAAGCGGGCGGAGCCAAACGAAGGGCGGCTGCTGAAGCTTGGTTTCGAAGCGGGAAGCTGGGATCATTTCGTCTCATCCGGCGAGGTGGCTTGGCGCATCTTCCGAAACATGGCGGACTCGGGCGCGCTGCGGGCTGGCACGAGATGCCTGCTGATCAGCCGCGACGAGGACCGTTCGGCGATCGAGGGCCTGCCACTCGTTCTGACCGAGCGCGGCGATGACGCCGATCTGGTGCTGATTGCGGCCAGTGAAGGCGACCGCTACGACCTCGACCACTACCGAAGACCTCTCGGCCCGGCGGCGGCGCGGAAGGTGCCGTGCTTCTGCACCAACCCCGATCGGATCATGCTGACCGCGGTCGGACCGCGCTTCGGCGCCGGCGAGATCGCCGATCTTTACGAACAGCTCGGCGGCAGCGTCACCCGTATCGGCAAGCCCTATCCGGCGCTCTACGAAGCTGCGCTGGCGCTTGCGGGACATCCGGCACTCAGCGATGTGATCTGTGTCGGTGACAGTGTCGAGCACGATATAGCCGGCGGCAACGCGGCCGGCGTGTCGACCGCGCTGGTGATGACGGGAATATTGGCCGACAGGAGCGACCTGACGGGGCTGTTCGCAGACCTTGGCGCGTGGCCTGACTACACTCTGGGCGCTTTCCGCTGGCGCTGATCCGCGGACCTATCCAATCCGGTTTCCGCTCTTCGGATCAAACAGATGCAGCGCAGCCGGATCGGCGCCGAGGCGGATGATGTCGCCCGGCCTCACATCGCTGCGGCCCATGACGAAGACGCAGACCTGCTGGTTGGCCAGCCTGACATAGAACTGGGTCGACAGGCCGAGCGGCTCGACCACCTCGACCTCGGCCTTCAGCGCGCCGTCGTCCACGAGCTTGATGTGCTCCGGCCGCAGTCCGATGGTGAGGTCGTCGCCATCGCTCAGCGGCAGGCCATCCGGCAGCCGCAGCTTCTGGCCATCGGCGAGCACGGCATCCGCCTTGCCGCCCTTGGCGACCTTAGCCGGCAGGAAGTTCATACCCGGCGAGCCGATGAAGCCGGCCACGAAGGTGTTGACCGGACGGTCGTAAAGCTCCAGCGGGCGGCCGACCTGCTGCACATAGCCGTCATGCATGACGACGATGCGGTCGGCCATGGTCATGGCCTCGACCTGGTCGTGGGTGACATAGACCGACGTGGTCTTGAGCTGCTGGTGCAGCGCCTTGATCTCGGCACGCATATGGACGCGCAATTTGGCGTCGAGGTTGGAGAGCGGCTCGTCGAACAGGAACACCTTGGGGTCGCGCACGATGGCGCGGCCCATGGCGACGCGCTGGCGCTGACCGCCGGAAAGCTGGCGCGGCAGTCGGCCGAGATAGGCGTCGAGGCCGAGCCGCTTGGCGGCAGCACCTACCCTGCCGTCGATCGTCGTCTTCTCGGCCTTCTTCAAAAGCAGGCTGAAGCCCATATTGGAGGAGACATCCATATGCGGGTAGAGCGCGTAGGACTGGAACACCATGGCGATGTCCCGGTCCTTCGGCGCGACGTCGTTGACCAGCCGCTCGCCGATATGGATCTCGCCGCCGGTAACTTCCTCCAGGCCGGCGATCATGCGCAGCAGCGTGGACTTGCCGCAGCCGGACGGGCCGACCAGCACGACGAACTCGCCATCGGCGATCTCGAGATCGACGCCGTGCAGGATGCGCAGCGCGCCGTAATCCTTCTCGACGTTTTGCAGCGTGACGGAAGCCATCTTTTATCCTTTGACCGCGCCGGCGGTGAGGCCGGTGACGAGATAGCGTTGCAGGAAAGCGAAGAAGACGCAGACCGGGATCAGCGCCAGGATGGAGGCCGCCATCATCTGCCCCCAGTCGACGGCGAACTTGCCGATGAAGGTGAGCAGGCCGACGGCAAAGGTCTTCTGCTCGTCGCTGGAGATCAGCATCAGCGCGAACAGCAACTCGCTCCAGGCGGCGGTGAAGACGAAGCCCAGCGTCGCGCCCATGCCGGGCAAGGTCAGCGGCACGATCACCCGGCGCATCGCCTGCGCGCGGGTGCAGCCGTCAATCATCGCCGCTTCCTCCAGGTCTTTCGGGATGCCGTCGAAGAAGGACTGCATCAGGAAGGTTGCGAAGGCGGTGTTGAAGGCGGTGTAGATGATGATCAGGCCGATCAGGCTGTTGGTCAGGCCGAGGTCGCCCATGATGCGGTAGATCGGCGGGATGACCATGACCAGCGGGAAGGTCTGGGTGAGCAGCAACAGGATCGCCAAAGTCGCCTTGCCGCGGAAAGTGAAGCGCGACATGGCATAGCCGGCAAGAGTGGCGATGACGGTGACAAAGGCGGCCGTCGACACCGAGACGATGACGCTGTTGAGGAAATAGCGCGGAAAGTCGGAGGCCTCGAGCACGGTGGCGAAGTTCTGAAAAGTCGTCTGCGACGGCCAGAAGGTGATGCCTTCGGAATAGAGCAGGCGTTCGGGCGTCACCGAGATCTTCAGCGTCCAGAAGATCGGAAACAGCGCGAAGATCACGTAGGCCGCGATAGCGCCGTAGAGACCGATGCCGCCGAAAATGCGCGAGGAGGTGGAGCGACCGGCGATCATCAGACGTGCCTCACCAGGGTGCGGCGGATGGCGATCAGGCCGATGGCGTAGGCGATCAGCAGCACCAGAAGCAGCACCGCGACTGCCGAGGCGTAGCCTTTGTCCAGCGACTTGAAGGCGCTGACATAGATGTAGACCGGCACCGTGCTTGTGGAGCCGGCCGGCCCGCCCTCGGTCATGACGAAGATCAGGTCGGCGAAGGTGGCGATCCAGATGGTGCGCAGCATGACGGTGATGACGATGGTCGGCGCCAGGAAGGGCAGCGTCACCTTGGTGAAGCGCTGCCAGGGCGAAGCGCCGTCGATGGCCGCCGCTTCATGCAACTCGGAGGGGATCGACTTTAGCGCCGCCAGCAGCGTGATGGCGAAAAAGGGAATGCCGAACCAGATGTTGGCGACGATCGGCCCCCACATGGCGGTGGCGGGATCGGACAACACGTTGGTCGGCTCCGCCTTCAGGCCAAGCGCGAACAACCAATGCGGCAGCGGCCCGATGATAGGGTTGAACAGCCAGGCCCAGGTGAGGCCCGAGAGAAAGGACGGCACCGCCCAGGGCAGGAATACCACCGCCTGGACGACCTTGCGGCCGTAGAAGGGCTTGTCGAGGAGCAGCGCGAGACCCAGGCCAAGGAAGAACTGGAAGAACAGGCTGGCAACCGTCCACCACAACGTGTTGATCAGCGCCTGGCCGAGCACTTGGTCGGAGAGCATCGCCTGGTATTGGGCAAGGCCGACATATTGCGACTTGAAGGCCGAGAATTTGCGGAAGGAATAGCTGATGCCGATGATCAGCGGCACCAATAGCACCAGGACCAGCAGGACGATCGCAGGCGATAGATAGAGCCACGGCTCGATCGCGGCCTTGCTCAGCCGTTGCTTTCGCGGCCGGGCGGCGGATCGGATTTCGGAGACGGCGTAGGTCATACGTTTTGGCTCTACGGTGGTGAGTGGGTGCCGGCGGGCAAAACAGCGTTCTTCTCCCCGTAAAACGGGGAGAAGATGCCGGCAGGCAGATGAGGGGCGGAGCCAGCCTTTCAGAAGTCAGCGCTGCCCCTCATCCGGCCCTATCGGGCCACCTTCTCCCCGTAGAACGGGGAGAAGGAAATGGCCTGCGTTTACTTCTTGTTCTTGGCCAGCCAGTCCTGCTGTTCCTTGGTCAGGAACTTCGCCCATTCGTCGGCCACGTCCTTGGCCGGCTTCTGGCCGAGCAGCACTTCCTGAAAATTCTTGATCGCCACCTGGTCGACGAAGTTGCCGAGGTTTTCCAGATGCGTCGGCGGAGTCACCATTTCATATTTGGAGCTGTCGTTGAGCTCGGTAAACCAGCCCTTGAACTGCTCGGTCTTGAAATGCGCGTCCTGGTCGGCGCCGTTGTGGATCGGGACGACACCGACTTCCTTGGCCCATTCCAGATTGTCCTTGGGCGACAGAAGTGTGGCCATCAGCTTCCAGGCCTCGTCCTTGTGCTGGGAATTGGCGAACATGGCCCAGCCGGCATAGCCCAGCGTCGGATAGGACTTGCCGCTCGGGCCCACTGGGAGCGGCGCGACGGCGAAATCGTCGGCGCTCATCTTGTCTGCGATGCCGAGCAGCGCGTCCGGATCCTGGTTCAGCATGGCGCAGGTGCCGGAGTAGAAGCCGGTCACCGTCTCGTTGAAGCCCCAGCTCACCGAATCTTTCGGCGCCAGACCGTTCTTGTACATGTCTGCCAGCATCTGCAGGCCCTTGACCGAGCCTTCGTCATTGATGGTCGAGACACCGTCGTCGGTGAAATAGCCGCCCTTGCCGTCGGCGATGTTCATGAACATGTGCATGCCGTTGAAGGCGCCGGGGCCGCCGCGCAGGCAGTAGCCGTATTTGCCGGGGATCGCGGAGATCTTCTTGGAGAAGGAGACGAACTCGTCGAGGTTTTCCGGCGGACGGTCGAGGCCGGCTTCCTTGAACAGCTTCTTGTTCCAGAACAGCGCGTTCACATAATAGCCATAGGGTATCATGAACTGCGTATTGTTGACTGTCGAGCCGAACTGCTTGGCTCGGTCGCCAAGCGTCTTGGCGTCGGGCCACTTGGCCATGTAAGGGCCGAGATCCTCAAGCTGCCCGTTGTTGGCATAGAGGCCCATCCAGCGCTCGGGCATTTCGACCACATCGGGCGTGTCGCCGGCCTGCACCATGGTGAGGAACTTCTCGAAGGCCTGGCCCCAGGGCAGCGAGACCACCTCCACCTTGATGCCCGGGTTCGCCGTCTCGAATTCGGCAATCTGCTTCTTCAGGAATTCGGTGCGCGGCGGGCTGGTGATGACCTCGACCAGCTTGATGGTGGTATCGGCCAGCGCGCCGCTGGCGGAAATCGCCAGGCCGGCTACGGCGGCAAACATGAAGGTCAGTTTTTTCATCTTCGGGACTCCCATTTTGGACGACTATTTTTTTGATTTGTCGAAGGCTTTACTTTTGTCGAAGGCTTGGGCGATGTCGGCCCAGAGGTCCTCGACATTTTCCAATCCGACGTTGAAGCGGATGGTTCGAGGGCTGACGCCGAAGCGCGCCATCGAATTGATGCCCGGCGTCTGCTCGAGCGAGGCTTTTGCCGGCACGACCAGGCTTTCATGGCCGCCCCAGCTGACGCCGATGCGGAAATATTTCAGGGCGTCGACGAAGGCCGGGATGTCGACATCCTCGGTGACCTCGAAGGAGAACAGCCCGGCATAGCCGGCTAAAGTCTTCTTGCCGGGGTGGTTGGAATAGGCGGGATGGTTGACCCGCTCGACCTTGCCATGCGCCTTCAGCCGCTCGGCAATGATGAGCCCGCTCTTCATGTGGTGCGGCAGGCGCAGCGGCAGCGTGCGCAGGCCGCGCAGCAACAGCCAGCCTTCGAAGGGCGACAGCTTGCCGCCAAGCTGGGAATAGGTCTGTTCGTTGATGTGCTTGATATGGGCGGCTGAGCCGGCCACCACACCGGCGACGGTGTCGCTGTGGCCGCCCAGATATTTCGAGGCCGAGTGCAGCACCAGGTCGACGCCATGCGAGATCGGCTTCTGGAAAACGGGGGTGGCCCAGGAATTGTCGATGGTGGTGACGATGCCCTGCTCCTTCGCCAGCCGCGTCAGATGCTCCAGGTCCTGCAGCTCGAACATCATCGAGGTAGGGCTTTCGAGGTAGAGCAGCTTGGCGCCGGGAAGCGCCGCGGCAACCGCGTCAGGATCGGAGCCGTCGACATAATCGACCTTGATGTGTAAGCGCGGGAACAGCCGCTCGAACAGGCGGTAGGCGTCGCCATAGCAGTTGCGCACGGCAACCATACGCTCGCCGGCGCCGACAAAAGCGAGCACCGTAGCGCTGATGGCCGCCATGCCGCTGGAAAAGCCGCGCGCGGCCTCCGCGCCTTCGAGCGCGGCGACACGCGCTTCGAATTCCATCACCGTCGGGTTGTCGCCGCGCGAATAGATCGGCTGCTTTCGCCGGCCGGCGAAGGTGTCGGCCATGTCGGCATAATTGGCGAAGGTGAACAGAGAGGTCTGGTAGATCGGCGGCACCACCGCACCGTCGGGAAACGGATCGTCATGCGCCAGAAGCGTCGCCGCCTCGCTGAGATAGTCGCTGGCCATCGAGGCCGGGTCGAAAGTGCTGGGCTGCTCGTTCATCTGCGGTCCGAAAGTTTGAGGTTGGCAGCGCCGCGCTTCAAATCGTCCTCGACGGTGGCGATGAGTTTTAGCGCCTCGGCGCGAGCGCCATCTGGGTCACGCGCGGCGATGCAATTGAAGATGGTCCGGTGATAAGGAAAACTGGCATGGCCGAAGTCGCGCACGCCAAGAGGATGCTCCCAGAAACGGTGGAACAGTTCGTACATGGCGGCGATGATCTGCTCGAACAGCGGATTGCCGGAAGCGCGAAAGATCGCCTGGTGGAATTCCCAATCCTCGTCCGAGGACATCCCGGCGCGGGTTTGGAAGGCCTCTTCCATGAGGTCGAGCTTGCGCTCGATCTCGGCGAGCTCGGCTTTGCCGGCACGAATGGCGCAGAGCGCGGCGGCCTCCGCTTCCAGCGCGCGCCGGATCTCAAGCGTCGACATCAGGCCGGCGAAATCATTGCCACCGGCTAATGTCAGCGGCATGTGCAGCATATCGGGCGAGACGGCGGCCTTGAGGTAGGTGCCCGAACCCTGCCGCCGCTCGACCAGGCCGAGGCCTTCCCAGCGCGTCAGCGCCTCACGCACCGTGTTGCGGCTGACCTTGAGGCGTTCGGCGAGGATGCGCTCCGTCGGCAGCTTCTCGCCGGGACCCAGAGCCTCCTGCCGCACGAACCCCGCCAAGGCCTTCAGCACCGCGTCGTCGCGCGCCGTCGTCTGGATGGGGGGCAGGAAATCGGTCACGCCGGCTGGGCCTAAAAGTGGTTCAATGGTCCAACCAATTTCTGCACAGGCGGAAAGATGAGTCAACAACCGAAACCAGGCCCGACGCCGAATGGCGGGTTTTCCGGTCACAAGGCGGATTGGTAAGTCGGCAAATCGCCCTTACAACGTCGCCGGCAAAGGTCCGATGGCGGCAAGGCCGGCTTCTGTCAGTGCATAGATGCCGCGCTCGGCGCGGGCGAACCAGCCATAGTAATTGTGCTGCAGGATGCTGGCGGCGCGCGGCGAAAGGGTTTTGAGGTCGCGCGGCCGTTTCGGGCCGTCGACCATCGCGGCGGCGCAGGCGAGCGCCTCCTGGCGATAAGCGGTCATGATCGGCTTCTTGCGCGTGCTGCCGCCGACGGACGGATCGCCCTTGCGGCGGTGATGCTCCTCGACCAGGCGCGAGCGCCGGCGCGGGTCGCGGCGCGGCGGCAAGGCGGCGGGACTGAGCAGCAGTTCCACCTCGCCCTTCTTGCCGACGCCCAACAGGCCGAAGCCGAGACGGCGGCAGAGCGCGCGGAAGCGACGGTCGTGCTCACGGCCCTTGCCGCGCGCCGACATCAAGGCGGCCAGCCAGACCTCGTCACAGGCCGCCGCGCGATCGACGGCCTGCAGGACGAGCTCGAGGTTGAATTGCAGCTTGAGCTCGCAGATGACGACAACCGGCGGCTCGCCGGCACGCACGCCGACCACGTCGCAGCCGCCGATCTCGCCCTTGACGGCGAAATCCAGGCTCTCGAGGAACCGCTTCACCGGCTCGTAGAGGGAAGTCTCCTGCATTCGGCTGGCATAGCCGATTCGCAGCGGTCCAGTCGCGCGGGCGTAGTAACAGTTTGCAGCGTCACCTTTCAGGGCCGATGCAGGTAGTCCTCGATTGACTGTGCCTTCATCTCGATCGAGAAGCCGGGCGCACGGGGCGGCATATAGGCGGCATCGCGGATCACGCAGGGTTCGACGAAATGTTCATGCAGGTGATCGACATATTCGATCACCCGTCCGTCCTTGCTGCCCGACACCGCGATATAGTCGATCATCGACAGATGCTGGACATATTCGCATAGACCGACGCCGCCGGCATGCGGCCAGACCGGCAGGCGGTATTTGGCGGCGATCAGAAGCACCGCCAGAACCTCGTTCAGCCCGCCCATGCGGCAGGAATCGATCTGCACGACGTCGATCGCGCCGCCGGCGATGAACTGCTTGAACATGATGCGGTTCTGGCACATCTCGCCGGTCGCGACCTTGATCGGCGCGACAGCCTTGCGGATCTTCGCGTGGCCGGCGACATCGTCCGGACTGGTCGGCTCCTCGATGAAGAAGGGCTTGGCGAAGGCAAGGTCCTTGAGCCAATCGATCGCTTGGTCGACCTCCCAGACCTGGTTGGCGTCGATCATCAGGTAACGGTCCGGGCCGATCACTTCGCGAGCGATCTTGAGGCGGCGGATATCGTCGGCGCGATCGCGCCCTACCTTCAGCTTGATGTGATTGAAACCCTCGTCGACCGCTTCCTGGCAGAGGCGCCTGAGCTTGTCGTCGGGATAGCCGAGCCAGCCGGCCGAGGTGGTGTAGCAGGCATAGCCTTCGCGCTCGAGCGTGGCGATGCGCTCGGCCTTGCCGGCCTCGGCCCTCTTCAAAATCTCCAGCGCCTCGGCCGGCGTGATGGCGTCGCTGAGATAGCGGAAATCGACGATGCGCACGATCTCTTCCGGGCTCATCTCGGCGACCAGGCGCCAGACCGGCTTGCCGGCTTCCTTGGCCCAGAGATCCCAGACCGCGTTGACCACCGCGCCAACGGCAAGATGCATGGCGCCCTTGTCCGGCCCGATCCAGCGCAATTGGCTGTCGCCGGTGACGTGGTGCCAGAAGCGGCCGGGATCCTCTTTCACCCAGTCGAGGTCGAGCCCGACGACGAGGTGGCGCAGCGCTTCGATCGCCGCGCAGCAGATCTCGTTGCCGCGGCCGATGGTGAAGGTGAGACCATGGCCTCTCAGCGACGGGACATCGGTGTCGAGAATGACATAGGCGGCCGAATAGTCCGGGTCCGGATTCATCGCGTCCGAGCCGTCGAGACTTTGCGACGTGGGGAAGCGCAGGTCGAAGGTTCTGAGGGCTGTGATTTTTGTCATTGCTGCCTCGTACTGGCTCGCCTCGTAACTGGATTGCCGCCCGCGCTCAACCTGGCTGCCGCAACGGCCTCAGATCGACCAGCCGCCGTCGATATTATAGGCCTGTCCTGTCGTGTAGGTGGCGCCGGCGAGATAGACGGCAAGGTCTGCGATCTCGTCCGCCGTGCCGATCCTACCCATCGGCTGGCGGGAGATGAAGGCCGCGCGCGCCGCCTCATAGTCGCCCTGAGCCTGCATGCGGCCCTGAAGCGACGGGCTCTCCACAGTGCCGGGGCAAATGGCGTTGCAGCGGATTCCTTTAGCGACGTAGTCGGCGGCAATCGATTTTGTAAGCCCGATCACGGCCGCCTTGGTCACGCCATAGGCGAAGCGGTTCGGCACGCCCTTCGGCGCGCCGGCGACGGAGGCCATGTTGATGATCGAACCGTCGCCGCGCTCCAGCATGCCGGGCAGCACGGCGCGGATGGTGCGGATCATGGCGCGCACATTAAGATTGAAGGCAAAGTCGAGATCCTCGTCCTTCATCTCCAGGATCGAGCCGGCATGGACGAAGCCGGCGCAGTTGAACAGCACGTCGACGCGGCCGATTTCGGCGAAGGCGGCCTTCACCGCATCGTCGTTCAGCACATCGAGTTTTCGCGTCGTAATGCCAGGCGTCTTGCCAAGCTCGGCCAAGGCCGCCTCGTTGATGTCGGTGGCATGGACGATCGCGCCGGCCTTGGCGAAAGCCAGCGCGCTTGCCCGTCCTATGCCCTGCGCGGCCGCCGTGACGACCACGACCTTGCCAGTGATATCCGCCATGTTCTTTGTCTCCGTCTTTCAGCCGGGCCGTCGCTCGACGATATAGATGTGATCCGCCGCCAGCACGATCTCGTCGTGCTGGTTCAAAACCTCGACGTGTTCGATGACGCGTCCCGCGTTTGGCCGTTTGGGGTCGTCTTCCTTGGCGGCGATGGTGGTGCGCGTGCGGATCGTATCGCCGATGAAGACCGGCTTGATGAAGCGCAGCCGGTCGTAGCCGTAGGAGAAGGCGACCGGGTTGACGACGCTCGCCGTCAGCCCGACGCCGACCGAAAACACCAGCGTGCCATGCGCGATGCGCTGGCCGAAAGGTGTCGTCTTCATGAACTCGGCATCCATGTGATGCGGGAAGAAATCGCCGGTGTGGCCGGCATGGACGACGAAGTCCGTCTCGGTGATGGTGCGGCCGCTGGTGAGGCGCGACGAGCCGATCTCGTAGTCCTCGAAATAGGTGGTCTGTTCCATGTCCGGCCTTACGGCTTTGCAGCCAGCGGCGTCGCCGGCGCGGCACTCGATTTATAGGCGGCCTCGACCAGCGCCATTGTGTGCCAGGCGTCCTCGACGGAGCTGACCAGCTCCGCGTCTTCGCCGGATGCGAAGCGCTGGACATTGGCCATGCGGCCGACAAAGGCATCGGGGAACCATTCGCCGGCGAGCGACACGGTGACCCACTCCGAGCCGCCCTTGGGATGGATTTCCAGAATGTCCGGTTCGCCGCGCGGATAGTCGAGGTTGAGGCCGAGCTTGACATAGGCTGCGCCCTCTGTGCCGCAGATGCGGAACTCGCAAGCCTGATGGCGGCGCCCGAATTTGTGGTCGTGGTTGATCGAGAGCGCGCAGCGCACCGTATCGCCATAGTCGAGGATGGCGCTGGTGCGGGTCTGCGCGACCTTGTGATCGGGATGGCCGAGCGTCTTGGCATGCACGCCAAGCGGATTGCCGAGAAGCTGGCGGATCAGGTCGAGATAGTGGATCGAATGCATGGCGATCTCGACGCGCGGCGCCTTGAGCAGGAATTCCCAGAGCTGCCAGGGCGTGTCGAGCGCCAGAAGCGCGTCGAAATCCACCACCTCGCCCAGCCATCCCTTGGCAATGGCGTCCTTCAGCGCCAGCATCATCGGCGCGAAGCGGAGCTGGAAATTGACCGCCGCCTTGAGCTGCTTGGCGCGGCAGATCTCGAGAATTTCCGTCGCTTCGCCGAGATAATTGCCCATCGGCTTCTGGATCAGCGCCACCGCACCATCCGGCAAAGCCTTCAGCACCTCGGCATGCCGGCCCGGCGGGGTGGCGAGATCGAAGATCGCGTCCTTTACCGCAGCCGCTTCCTCGACCGAACGGAACGCCGTCACACCCCATGTCTCGGCCAGTTTTTGCGCCTTGGCCTGATCCGGATCGTAGAGGCCGGAAATCGGGAAGCCGGCCTTACGATAGGCGGGAAAATGCGCGTCGCCGACGATCGAGCCGGCGCCGAACGTCACGATCGAGCGCGGTTTTAAAGGCTTCGGCCAGGACTGCGCCAGCGATGCCGGATCGAAGGCATCAGTCATAATGGAAGACCTCGTCCATCGAGGCCCACCACTCGCCTTCCTTCCGCGTCTCAAGCGGCTCCTGACAGGGTATGCAAACGGACCACCATTCCTGCGTCTTCGGGTCGGCGGCCATCTTGGCCATGTCGGCGGCGTAGTCGGTGCCGTGATATTCGAAATAGGAGAAAAGCAGGTTCTCCGGCCGCTTCAGGTAGATCGAATAGTTCTTGATGTTACAGGCCGAGATCATGGTCAGCACGTCCGGCCAGACAGCAGCGTGAAGGCGGACATATTCTTCGACCTTTTCGGGCTTCAGGCCCAGCACCATTCCCATCCGCTGCATATCCGTCTCCCTATTTCGCGATCGCCGTGGTGAACTCGGCCATGCTCTTTGCCTTCACGGCGTCCCAGTCCCAGTCGATGCCGATCCCGGGCTCGCTGGGCGCCAGCGCATGGCCATTCTCGATGCGTATCTTGGCGCCCGTCAACTCGTCGAGTTGCGGAATATATTCGACATATTTGCCGTTCTGGATGGCGCAGACCAGGCTGACATGCAGTTCCATCAGGAAATGCGGGCAGACCGGCATGTCGAAAGCCTCCGCGGCGTGGGCGACTTTCAGCCAAGGGGTGATGCCGCCGATGCGACCGGCATCGACCTGGACGATGTTGCATGCACCCTTCTGCATGTATTCGCGAAAATGCCTTATCGAATAGAGCGACTCGCCGACCGCGATCGGCGTCGCGGTCGAGTTCGACAGCCGCACATGGCCGTCGATGTCGTCTGCCGGCAGCGGCTCCTCGATCCAGGCGAGATCGAGATCGCGCAACCGCTCGGCGCGGCGGATCGCCTCGTCGACGGAAAAGCCCTGATTGCAGTCGGTCATGATCTCGTAGCCGTCGCCGACCGCCTTGCGCACCGCCGACAGCCGCGCGACGTCCTCAGAACCGTGCGGCTTGCCTATCTTCACCTTGGAGCCGGTAAAGCCCTTGGCCATCGCTTCCAGTGCATCGTCGACCAGTGCCTGCGTCTCGATATGCAGCCAGCCGCCCTCTGTCGTGTAGAGCGGGCAGCGGTCCTTGGCGCCGCCGGCAAGCTTCCAGAGCGGCAGGTTCTGCTTTCTCGCGCGCAGGTCCCACAAGGCGATGTCGATGGCGGCCAGCGCGATCGCCGTGATGGCGCCGATGGTGGTGGCATGGGTGGCGAATTCGAGGTCGTGCCAGATCGCCTCGATCTTGTCGGCGTCGCGGCCGATCAGGCGCGGCGCGAGATGGTCGGCCAGAAGCCGCATCACCGACGAGCCGCCGGTGCCGATTGTGTAGCTGTAGCCGGTGCCCGATGCGCCGTCGGCATCGGTGATGGTGACGATCGGCGTCTCCTGGCTGACGAAGCTCTGGATGGCGTCGGTGCGCTTCACCTTCGGTACGAGGTCGACCATGCGCAGCTCGATTTTCTCGATTTTCGCCATGTCAGCTCCTCAGCGACTTGCCGGTTTCGGCGGAGAACAGATGCGCGCGGCTCAGGTCGAAGCTCATGCCGATCCTGTCACCTGCTTTCAGCGGCTTCGGATTGAGCATGCGCGAGACCCAGTCGGTGCCGTTGAACTCGGCGAAGACCAGCGTTTCGTTGCCGAGCGGCTCGGTGATGCTGACCGGCAGCTCGACGCGGTGGACTTCGGTCTCGCCGCCGGAGCTCAAGCCGTGGCCGGTCGGGTAGAAATCATCGGGGCGGATGCCGAATACGACCTTGTCGCCGGCAGCCGTCTTCGACTTGAACTGGCCGGGCAGCGGCAGGCTGTCGCCGCCGCTGAACATCAGCCTGCCGTCGCTCACCGTCGCCTCGTGCAGGTTCATCGGCGGCGAGCCGATGAAGCCGGCGACGAAGCGGGTCGCGGGACGGCTGAACACCTCGTCCGGCGTGCCGACCTGCTCGATATGGCCTGAGCGCATGATGACGATGCGGTCGGCCAACGTCATCGCCTCGACCTGGTCGTGGGTGACATAGATCACCGTCGACTTGACCTTGGCGTGCAGCTTCTTGATCTCGGTGCGCATCTGCGTGCGCAGCTTGGCGTCAAGGTTGGAGAGCGGCTCGTCGAACAGGAAGACATCCGGATCGCGCACGATGGCGCGGCCCATGGCGACGCGCTGGCGCTGGCCACCCGAGAGCTGCGAGGGGCGGCGCTCGAGCAGTTCGTCGAGGCCGAGGATGGCGGAGGCTTCGGCGACGCGCCGGTCCATGTCATCCTTGGCCGCACCCGCGATCTTGAGCGAGAAGCCGAGATTCTCGCGCACCGTCATGTGCGGATAGAGCGCATAGGACTGGAACACCATGGAGATGTTGCGCGAGCGCGGCGGCAGGTCGTTAACCATGCGCCCGCCGATGTCGATCGTGCCGCCGCTGATGTCCTCCAGCCCAGCGATCATGCGCAACGTCGTCGATTTGCCACAGCCGGACGGGCCAACCAGCGCGATGAATTCGCGGTCGGCGATATCGAGATCGATGCCATGCACAATCTCCATATTGCCGTAGCGCTTGGTGAGCTGTTTCAGCGAAACCGTTGCCATGGAAATCAACCTTTCACCGCGCCGGAGGTCAGGCCACCGACGAGGCGTTTCTGGACGATATAGGTGAGGGTCAGCGCCGGGATGATCATTACCACGGCCAGCGCGCACATGCCGCGCCAGTCGATGGTGAACTCGGCCGTATAGTCGAGTAGGCCGACCGGCAGCGTCTTGGAATTGACGGAACGAGTGAGTTGCGAGGCCAAAGCGAACTCGTTCCAGCAGGTGAGGAAGGCGAAGATGGCGGCCGAGGCGATGCCCGGACGCGCCAGCGGAAATTCGACCTGCCAGAACGCCTGCCAGCGCGTGCAGCCGTCGATCTGGGCTGCTTCGGCAAGGTCCTTCGGCACTTGGCGGAAGAAGCCGTCGATCAGCCAGATGGTGAACGGCACGTTGAGCGCGACATAGGCCAGGATCATGCCGATATGAGTGTCGATGATGCCCAGCCGCACATAGAGGAAGAACAAGGGCAGCGAGAGCGCGATGCCGGGCACGGTGCGGGTCAGCATCAGGCCGAGGAACATGCCCGACTTGCCGCGGAAGCGGTAGCGCGCGAAGGCGTAGCCGCCGGCCATGCCGATGGCCACCGCGATCGCCGTCGAGGTGACCGAGATGATCAGCGAGTTGCGGAAATAGTCGAGCACCGGGATGCCGCCTTTGCCGATGCCGCTGAACATGGCGACATAGGCGTCGACGGACAGCTGCTGCGGAATCCAGACCGGCGGCTTGGCCATGATCTCGACCGTGGGCCTGAGCGACGACAGCACGATCCAGATGCCCGGCAGGCAGATCACCAGCATGGCAAGGAATAGGCCGACGCGGTGCGCGACGGTGAGCGCGCGGCGCGTGAGGCGCGCGGAGGCGTTCTCGTCCATCCTCACCACTCCGCGCCGATCTGCGCGCGAGCCGCGGCGAGCTTGTTGTAGAAATAGACGGTGAAGGCGATCGATAGCAGAATCGAGAAATAGGCCATGGCATTGGCGAGGCCCATGCGGGCATCGCTGTAGGCCGTGCGCCCGACCAGCGTCCACAACAGCTCGGTGCGGCCGGCCGGGCCGCCATCGGTCATGATCTTGACGATGTCATAGGCTCGCGCGACATCGAGCGAGCGGATCGTCATGGCGATGTAGGCGAAGGGCATGACGAAGGGCCAGGTGACATAGCGGAAGGTCTGCCAGGGCGTGCAGCCATCGACGCGCGCCGCCTCGATCGGCTCCTTGGGCATGGCGAGCAGGCCGGCCAGGATCAGAATCGCGAAGATCGAGGTCGATGACCAGATCTCGGCGATCGAGATGGCGATGAAGGCGAGATGGCCTTCGATCAGCCACGGGATGGCGTCCTCAGTGATGCCCAGCGACTGCAGCGCATTGTTCACCAGGCCGATATTGTCGTTGAACATGAATTTGAACTGGAAGCCGACGAGGATCGGCGAGAACATCATCGGGAACATCATCAGCGTGCGCAGGATGCGCTGGCCGCGCGTTGCCTTCTCGACCAGCATGGCCAGGCCGAGGCCGAGCAGCATCTCGAGGTTCAGCGCGATGGTGAGCAACAGAACGGTGCGGCCGAAGGCCCACCAGAAATCCGCATTGGTGAGGATCGATAGATAGTTCCTGAAGCCGACGAAGACGAAGAAGGTCTCGGGCCGCGTCAGGCGGAAGGGCGTGAAGCTGGAATAGAGCGACAGGATCAACGGTAGCACCACCACAGCCGCCAGCACGACCATGGCCGGAAGCAGCAGCAGGAACGGCGCGGATGGCTTGAAGCCCTTCATCAGGATCCTGTGGTGTATTGCATTTCGGGCCGCCACGGGCATGGCCCCGGCCGGAGCGGAAAGTCAGCGGCGACAAGACGCTGTCGCCTCCCCCATTCACGATGGGGGAGGCAGCCTTGGGAGTGCTGCTTAGAGCTTGCCGGCGTCCTGAAGGATCTGCGTCGCCTTGGCGGCCGCCTCGTCCAGGGCCTGCTTGGACGTCTTGTCGCCAAGGATCGCCGCCTGCAGCTCGGGGTAGACGGCGTTGGAGATCTCGATCCACTCAGGCGTCTGCGGCACGGCGAAGGCGTGCTTGGCTTCCTCCTGGAAGGCGGCGAGGACCTCCTTCTTGTACGGATCGTTCTCAGCCTGCTTCAGGTCCCAGTCCCAAACCGCGGTGCGGGTCGGCAGCGGGCCGGCGGCGGCTTCCAGCTTCTGGCTGTCCTCATTGGTCAGCCACCACGCCAGAGAGGCGGCGGCTTCCTTGTTCGGGCAGTTCTCGGTCACTGAGAAGCCATGGAAACCCGACCAGCCGGTGCGCTTGCCGGAAGACCCCTTGGGCGCGACCTTCACGCCGACATTGCCGGCGACCTTCGAGGACTTCGGGTCGTTGAAGAAGCCGGCCCAGCCCGGCCAGTCGAGGTTGATCGCCACGGTGCCCGAGGCAAAGCCCTGGCCGAGATCGTCCCAGAGATAGTTGGTGGTGCCGGCCGGCACGGCCTTGGCCTTGTAAAGATTGACGAACCAGTCCAGCGCACGGATACCGGCCTCGGAATTGAAGACGGGCTTGCCATCCTTGTCGAGATATTCGCCGCCCTCGGCGACCACCATCTCGTAGAAGCGGCCGTTGATCGCCTCTTCCTTGCCGGCGAACTGCGTGCCGTAGAAATTGGGTGGGTTGGCGAAGAACTCGGCCTGATCGGTGACTTCCTTCCAGGTGTCGGGCGGCGCAAGGTCATAGCCGTATTTGGCCTTGAACTTGGTCTTGTTGTCGGCGTTCTCGTAGAGGCTCTTCTGGTAGTAGAGCGCCGAGACATCGAACTGCGCGCGCGGCAGCATCTCGAGCTTGCCGTCGATGGTCGCGGCCTTGATTGTCGACGGCACGAAAGCGTCGATCTCTTCCTTCGGCAAGAGCTTGCTGAGGTCGGTGTAAAGGCCGGTGTATTGCGGCGCGAAGGACGAATGGTTCCAGCCGACGCACCAGTTGGTGCTGCCCGAGGCGATGTCGGACTTCAGCTCCTTGTCGATGTCGAAGCCGTTCTTCTTGGTCAGGATGTTGACCTTGGCGCCGGTCGCCTTCTCCCATTCGGGGATGCGCTCATAGAGCTTTTCATATTGCTGACCGCCGATCAGCTTCACGTCGATCGTCACGCCCGGAAATTTGCCGGGCAGAGAGGCCGAAAACGCAGTGCCGCTCAGCAGCAGGCCAGCCAGGCCGGCGGAAATGCCTAGAACCAGTCTCGTCATGTTCTCCTCCCATGGGCTCGTAGCGACGGCCTGCCCGAGTGCGCGACCGATCGCCTGAGCTTCATTCATATGCAAATAGCATTTTCATTCCCGGGTCAAGCCGAATGTGCTTCCAGCGGAATGAAGTTCATGCATATATGCAGATCGAAATTCACTGGAGGGATGGGTGGCAGAGGAAGAAGATGGGGACCGCTACCGCGCGCCGGCGCTGGACAAGGGGCTGGATATTCTCGAGTTGTTGTCCAGCGTGGACGGCGGGCTGACGCAGGCGGAGATCGCCAAGCGGCTCGACCGCAGCCCGAACGAGTTCTATCGCATGCTCGACCGCTTGGTGCGGCGCGGCTATGTCACCAAGATCGACGGCGACCGTTACTCGCTGACGCTCAAGCTCTTCGGCCTCGCGCAATTGCACGCACCGGTTCGCCGGCTGGTGTCCTATGCGACGCCGATCATGCGGGAGCTGGCCGAAACCTCATCGCAGGCCAACCAGTTGGTCGTGTTCGACCGGGGCGCTGCCGTGGTGATCGCGCAGCAGGAAGCGCCTCGCTATTGGGGCATCTCAATCCGCGTCGGCTCGCATATCAGCCTGTTCGACACTGGTTCCGGCCATGTGCTGCTTGCCTTCCGCTCGCCCGAAGAGCGCAAGATGATGATCGCCGAGCATCTGCAGAGCACCGAGCATCTCAACCTGACGCCGGAATTCTTCGCCCGCCTCGACCAGGTGCGCGACCGCGGTTACGAGATGATGGCGTCGCTGCAGACCGCCGGCGTCTACAATCTTTCGACGCCGGTGCTGGGGCCGGACGGCAGAGCCATCGCGGCGCTGACCATTCCCTACATCACCTTAGTCAACGCGCCCACGGCGCCGGACATCACACTGACGATCCGGCATCTGCAGGATGCAGCGGCAAGGCTCTCGCAGCTCGCCGGGTCGGATGTGCCACAATCGTCGTAATTTCTTATTTGAATAATAGATTTTTCGGCGAGATAGTGTCTTAGGTGCGGGATCCGGTCATCCCGTCCTAACGCTTTGTTTTTTTGGAGCATGATCTTATCCGAAAAGTCTGCAACTTTTCAGGATCATTCTCCAGGCCACGGAGGATACGCCGCCATGATCATCGACACGCATCTGCACCTCATCGACCAGAGCGCGCTTCGCTATCCATGGCTTGCCGGTGTGCCGGCGCTGAACCGCGATTTCTCCTATGCCGAATATGCCGCCGATGCGCGGCGCTCAGGCATTGAAGCCGTGTTGCATATGGAGGTCGACGTAGACCCCGCCGACATCGCCGCCGAGACGGCGCACGTCAAGGCGATCGCCGGCCAGGCGGGCAGCCTGCTTCGCGGAGCGATCGCCTCCTGCCGGCCCGAGGAGGCCGGTTTCGAGGCTTATCTGGAAACGGTCAAGGCGGAGCCGTTCGTCAAGGGTTTCCGTCGCGTGCTGCATGTCGTTCCCGACGACGTTTCGGAAGGGGCGCTGTTTCGCCAGAACGTCAAGCGGCTGGCCGGCACTGGCCTGACATTCGATCTTGTGGTGCTGCCGCATCAGATCCCAAAGGCAATGGCGCTCGCCGACCTCGCGCCCGACGTCCAGTTCGTTCTCGACCATTGCGGCGTGCCCGACATCAAGGGCAATGCCGAGCATCCGTGGCGAGAGCATATGGAAGCAATTGCCAAGCGGCCCAACGTCACGGCCAAGATCTCCGGCGTCGTCGCCTATGCCGATCCGGCGACGTGGACGGTCGAGACGCTCCGGCCCTATGTCGGGCACACGATCCGGTGCTTCGGCTGGGACCGAGTGATCTGGGGCAGCGACTGGCCGGTCTGCACGTTGGGCGGCGGGCTGACGACCTGGATCGCCGCCACGCATGCGCTGCTGGCCGGTGCAAGCGATTCAGAGCGGACCTGCCTGCTCTCGGGCAATGCACGCCGGCTGTGGCGGATATAGACGTCAAGCTCGCCGAGCGTCGCGGCGGCGATCCGCACATCTAGCCGGCGGCTGGCACGAAACTCTCCCGGAACAGGCGATTGATGTCGGCGACGACATGGCCGGCGTCCTGCCGGCCGGCAAGGCCTTCATTGATGCGATCCGAAGCCAGCTGCTGGAAGGCCATGTAGCCGTCATGGCGCGGGCGGACCCAGGCGCCCTCGAGTGTCGCCCGCGTAGCGCGATAGAAGTCGCCGGTCGCGGCATTGACGGCATCGTCCTCCCAGGCCGCGGCGTGGCCGGGCTGGCCGCCTGCGGCAGCATAAGGGCCGCGCTGCACGTCGCCGCTGGCGATCCAGTAGGCGAAGTCGATTGCCGCCTGGCGCTGGGCGGAAAAGGCGGAGACGGCAATGCCGGTGCCGCCAAGCGCCGAGCCGACCGGGCCGTTGCCGCCGGCGACCGGCATGTCGGCGAAGGCGAGGCGGTGCGGGCGGAAACCCGCCACCGCATAGGGAACATAGCCATAGATCAGCGGCGCGCAGGCGATGCGCGAGCCGGACTTGGCCATCTTCTCGAAGACGGCGATCGGATCCATCGTCAGGCATGCGGGATCGACTAGCGCCGCAATCTCACGCAGCATCTCGAAGGCGGTTTCGCCGGTCTCGCCATCGACAAGGTCGTTCGAGCCGTCGACTATGCATGGCCGGCCGAGATCGGCGGCCAAAGTGTAGAAGCACATCAGCGAATGCGGCGGCCGCAGCGGCAGGAGCACGCGGCCCTGCTCGGCAAGCGCCAGCACTTCGGTCCAGATCGCCGGCGCGGCTTCGATCAGATCGGGCCGCCACGCCTGCACCTGGGTCGCGGCGTCGATCGGGAAAGCCCATTGCCGGCCCTGCCAGCTATAGCTCGGATAGGACTGGCCGACGCTTGCCGCAGCCAGCGCTTCGCGTTCCGCCTCGCGTCCGGGCACATCGAGCGGCGCAAGGCATTTCTCGGCGGTGATCTGGCCGACATGCGGGTGGTCGATGACGATCAAATCATAGGCGCGGGCGAGCTCTTCCACCGGGAAGGATTCGAAATCCTGCAGCGAGCGCTTTTCCCATTCGATCGAGACGCCGGTCCTTTCCTTCCACAGCGCCGAGCATGCCACCATCGGGTCGTAGCCGCGCGGATGGTTCCAGGTCATGCCTTTCAACCGGATCACAGGCCGAACTCCGCGCGGATTTTCTCGCTGTGCTCGCCGATCCGAGGGGCGGCCCGATCCACCTTGGCGCGCGCGCCGTCGACGCGCAGCGGCGAACGCGTGGTGAGGATCGACACGTTGTCCTCGCGTGTCACGGTCTGCAGCATGTCGAGGGTCTTGAAGCCATCGCTCTGCATCAGCTCCGGCCAGGTCAGCACCTTGGCGCACCAGACGTCGGCGGGCTCGAGAATGGCCAGCCACTCGTCGATGGTCTTCTCGGCGATGCGCCTGGCGATGATCGCCTTGATCTCGTCGCGGGCGGTGAACCAGGTCGCGGACTTGCCGCGGAACGGGTCGAGCTCGGGCAATTCGAGCAGGTCGGCTATCTTGGGGATCGGCGTCATAGCAATCGCCAGGTAGCCGTCCTTGGCCGGATAGACGCCGTAAGGCGCCGAGAGATAGGCATGGGCGCTGCGGAAGGACGAGCGCTTCGGCAGGCGGCGGCCGTCGTTGAGATGCGTGGTCAGCACCTCGAACTGGAAATCGACCAGCGCCTCGAGCAGGCTGGTCTCGACATGGCCGCCCTCGCCCGTGATGCCGCGCCGCACCAGCTTGGCGAGGATGCCCTGGGCGCAGGCGGCGCCCGCCAGCATGTCGGCGATCGCCAGGCCGAACGGCACCGGTCCCTGCTCTTCGTCGCCGTTCAGCCACATCACGCCGGAACGAGCCTGCGCGAGCAGATCCTGCCCAGGGCGCTTGACCCAGGGACCGTCCTCGCCATAGCCGCTGATCGAGGCATAGACGAGCCGGGGGTTGATTGTGCTGACATGCTCATAGTCGAGGCCGAGCCGCTCAATGACGCCCGGCCGGAAATTCTGGATCAGCACGTCGGCCTTGGCGACAAGACCGCGCAGCGCGGCGAGGTCGGCTTCGTTCTTCAAATCGATGGCAAGGCTCTCCTTGCCGCGGTTGATGGCGTGGAAAATGGTGGAATCGCCGCCGATCTCGGTGTCGCTGAGATAGAGCCGGCGCGACAGGTCGCCGCCGTCGGGCCGCTCGATCTTGATGACGCGCGCGCCGAGGTCGAGCAGGCGCAGCGAGCAGTAGGGTCCCGACAGGAACTGGCTCATGTCGACGACGACGAGGCCGGTCAGCGGAAGTTCTTTGTCAGCGGCCACGATTCACTTCTCGGTCTTGCCGACAAAATCGGCCGGGTTCTTGTATTTCACGGTCTGCAGATGCTCGCAGTAGAGCACCAGCTCCCCTTCACCCTTGAAGACTTCATAGCTGGCGCGGATCAGGCCCATATCCTGGTAGCGCGGCTTTTTGTCGAGGTTGGTGCGGATCGAATAGATGGTGTCGCCGATGAAGACCGGCTTGATGAAGCGCAGTCTGTCGTAGCCATAGGAAAAGGCGTTGATGCAGTTGGTGGCGACCAGGCCGAGCCCGGCCGAAAAGATGAAGGCGCCCGCCACCAGCCGCTTGCCGAAGATACCTTCCTTCTCGGCGAACATCTGGTCCTGCACGTAAGGATGGATGTCCAGCACCAACGCGTTGAACGTATGGCTTTCGCCCTCGGCGATGGTGCGGCGAAGCGAGCGGATTTTGTGGCCGACCTGCCAGTCCTCGTAGAACCAGTTTTCCGAATTCCAGACAGGGATTTCGGCATGCGCCTCAGGCATGTCGGCGGGATGCGTCGAGGCGACACCGACGGTCGGCGAGAATGCGCTCATGATCCTCTCCGGGAGCTTCCGGCGCGGCCTGCTCGGCGGTTCCGGGCGCGATGCCGGATGGCGAGATGCATGGTCGCTTTCCTCCCACTCTTTTCTTTTGTGAATAATATTTTCACATATGGGATTACCTTGCAAGCGACGATCGGCGAAATTTTCGCAAGCCGGCACCAGCGGAGGAGCCGCCGGCGACGCCAGGGAAGATCAATGCAAAGCGCCTGTCTTGCCTTTGTTGGCAGCCCCAATCGCGAGGCGCCTACTTCCAGGGCGCGGCGTCTACGCCTTCGACGAGGCGACGCTCGCCGCGCAGAAGCTTGCCGAGACCGACGAGGTCAGAACGCCGATGTGCGTGCGGATCATCGAGGACCGGCTTCAATACTGATCTTAGCGAGTGGAGTTCTTAGCGACTGACTTTGCTCACTGGCCGATCCGCGCGAACGAGCCGGTATAGGTCTGGCCCGCAAGCGCGTAGGTGACGTTGAGCATTCCCGGCGACGGCATCGTGGCGGTGATGTCGGCGCCGTTCGGCAAGCGTCCGAGCTTCAACGTATTGCCGGAAATCCTGCCGGAGCCGTCGGCGACGCCCGGCTTGTTGTCGGCCAGGTCGCCCCATGCGTAGCTGGCCGTCACCTGCCCGCCTGAAGACACGGTCAGGATCGCCAGCTTGCCGTCATACATGCCGTTGAGCTGCCCCGCCCATATGCCTGAGAATGCGGCGTATCTGGCGGGAACGCCCTTGCCGGGTGGAACGACCGCAGCCGCCTCATCCAGCACCGCCGAATTCGGTGAGGCCGGAGCGGGAGCGGCGGCCGGAGCGGGTTGCGGGTCAGCAACAGGCTGTGTGTCCGGGGTCGATTGACAAGCAGCAAGCGCGACCGCAATGCAAAGCATCGGCAAGAGATTGTTTTGTCGCGCAAGCAGCCCGGATCGAACACGTCCCTGCGCCGGATTTCCCAAAGCCGGAATTCTCATAAGCATCCCTCTGACAGTAAGCCCTTAGCCTAGTTGCGGCCACCAGCATAGGGATTTCCTCCGGCGCTTGTTTCGCCGGGATACGACCTTCGTTCGCTTCCCTTGGAGCGGCCTTCCTAGGGACGACATCTCGACTTGCAGGCATCCATCGACGCTCCGTCGCGGGCATGATGCCGGAACTCCCGTCAATGCCCAGCGTTCCAAAAAAGAAACCAGTAGCGAGCGCGCTCCGCCGATCCGAGCAAAGATTGTTCGTGAATTCCTTCGAGAAGAGCGCGATAGGTGCACGGAGCTCCAGCCATGGCTTTCACGCTTGAGAGTCCAGCCTTTGAAAACGGCCATACCATTCCCGAGCCCTATGTCCGCAACGGAGGCAATTTGTCGCCTCCCCTGCGGTGGAAGAACGCACCGGCCGGGACCAGAAGCTTCCTGCTCGTCGTCGAGGATCCCGATGCGCCGCGCGGCATGTTTCGCCATTGGGCGGTCTATGACATTGCCGCCGGGCGAGACCGCTTGCCGGAAGGCACCGCTGGACCGGAAACTTTCCACCAAGCCGTGAACGACTTCGGCAATGCCCATTATGACGGTCCCCAGCCGCCAAAAGGGCACGGCGTTCACCATTATCACTTCCGCCTTTCAGCACTCGACGTTGAGGCGCTGGAGACCAGCGGGGAACCGGAAATCGCGAATCTTCTGACCCAGGCGGCGCCCCATATGATCGCCACTGCCGACCTCGTCGGCACATATGAAAGCCGCTGATGCGCGATCCGACGCATCCTGTCGGCATTCGATCATGGCCCGTTCGAACGAGGAGAAAGACAATGCCGGACAAGAAAACCATTGAAAAGGCGCGCGAGGACAAGCGCGAAGGCAAGTCCGCTAGCACGCAGGCCGGTGAATTTGTTCACGCGGAAATCGACAAAGTCCGCAAGGGCAAGCACGGCGCCCGCTCCACCAAACAGGCGATCGCCATCGGCCTTTCGGAGGCGCGCCGCGCGGGCGTCGACCTGCCGCCTCCGAAGAAAGGCGATGTGAAGGAGAGCACGCGCAAGAGCGCCAAATATGCTTACGAGGCAGGCCAGGGCGAACGGAAGCCGAAGCGCCAGCCGAAGGTCTCGAAGGCGGTATCGAAGGTGCTTGAGAACGAGCCTAAGAGCACCGCCTCCCACAAGGCTCTGTCGAAGCAGGCCAAGAGCGCCGCAGCTGGCCGCACAGCCGAAGAGCGGTCGGCGGCGGCAAGGAAGGCCGCGCAGACCAAAGGCGCCGCCGGACGATCGGCTGCAGCGCGCAAGGCAGCCAGAACCCGCGCCCAGCACGGTTAGAGCAATTCCGGCGCGAGCGGTCTTCCGTTCGTGCAGTGTTCAGGAAGGACTGTTTGGTGGAGCCAATCGGACTAGACACCACGTCTCCTGCACCCGTTGCAAACCTTGAAATCCCATGGTAGGCGGTCTTATTAAGGGGTCAGAACGTGGGGTCAGAATTGAATGAGCAGGCGGAGGCAGACAAGGGCACGAAGGAACAACGGGGCGATGCGGCACCTTCAACTGAAGGGAAACCGATACCGCTACCGTAGGGCCATTCCGGCAGAGCTTCAACGGCACTTCGGAGGCAACAAGTTCTACGTCCGGTCGCTTGAAACCAGTGACGTTGTAGAGGCCAAGCGGCGTCGGGACGAGGCCGAGAGGGAGAGCGACAAGTTGTTCGCCGAGCTTCGGCGCGGCGGAATGACCGCCACCACCCGAGACACCATTCGGGAGCTTGGGGAGGTATGGGCAAGGGAGCTTGTGGAGAGCCGAGCGGACCCCGTTAGATGGACCGAAAAGCTGACAGGGCGAACCCCCGCCACGGACGAAGATGTCCACGACGCTTACGGCCATGTCATGGAACAGGCCGAGAGGGTCGAGCGGGAACACGGGGAAGAGGCCAAGGCAAAGTTTCTTAATGAGGCATTCGGCCGTGTCGGCGTGGACCGCTTCCGGGACGACTACCTTGGCGAGGTGAAGCTTGCCCCGAAGACCATCAGGGACCGAACGGGCCACCTTAACAGGTTCGCAAGGTGGGCCGAAGCCGAAGGGCTGCGACTGGCCGATATCGACCGCCGCACCGCAGGACGATATTTCACCTCACAGCTCGCCAGCGGAGACCGCTGGACCGCTCTGAAGCACCTGTCGAGCTTGCGGGGATATTGGGACTTCCTGAAGCGGCGCGGCCACGTCAACGGCCGCGATAACCCTTGGGAGGGCCAGCAGTTGCCCGACCGGAGCCGCAGGGTTGAACGTGGGGCACGTGACAATGACGAGCGGCCATTCACGACGAAGGAATTGCAAGCCCTGCTCTATCCTTCGGAGGCCGAGAAGGCCAAGGCACTGGGGCGGACCCCTGCCCCGCTCATTGACGACGCCATGCGCATTGCGGCGCTGACCGGGATGCGGCTTGCGGAGGTCGTTACGCTTTGGTGCGAGGAAGTCGACGAGGGCTTCTTCTCGATCGGCCACGGAAAGACGAGCGCGGCGGTGCGCCGTGTCCCCATCCATCCCGACCTTGTAGAGATCGTGGAGCGGCGCACAAAGGATAAGAAGCCGAAGGATTGGCTGTTTGATGAACTGGCGACCGAGAGGGACCCCGGCGACACCTTCGGCAAGCGTTTCGCCCGCTTTAGGGAGCGCCTAGGAGTTGACGACAAGAGGGACGGGAAACGCCGAAGCTTGGTCAACTTTCACAGCTTCCGCCGATGGTTCATCACCGAAGCAGAGCGCGGCGACATTCCGGAGAGCACAGTGGCGGCGGTTGTAGGTCACGAGGAGGGCCGCAAGGGCATCACGTTCGGGGTCTACTCGCGTGGACCCTCGGACGAACAACTGCGGGCCTGCGTCGAGGCCGTGAAGCTCCCGCCTGCAAAGTCTGGAAAAAATGACTGAGCGAGGGAGCCTCCCCCAAGATTTTTGCAGACCCGAGCACCCGAGCACGCGAGCATCCGATTACCGGAGTACCCGAGCACTGGAAATATCAGCTAACCCTTTGAGCTTTTTTCTATTTTCAATTCGCACGGTCCATCTTGCGAATGCGAGTTGGACTATATGGTGCAACTCGCAAGATTGGCCTTTTGACGGTACAACTATGGTCTAGCGCCACATTTTCTATTTAAGTATTTGATTTTACAAGCGATTTTCCCCATATTAGCAGTGTACCAGCGAGGTGCTGCTCGGGCGGTGCGGCTCCAACCCCGCACCGGAAGCACAATAGCTCGGTATCGGCCGGGGGTCCAAACCTCGGCCACCCTCTTCTCCTGCTCTCAAATCATTGGGGTTATGATGGCAAAGAAATCTCGCGCCGCCAAGAAAACGGAAGCTCTTCGCGCCAGCTTATGGCCTGACCTGGACCCAAGCCATCTGTGGAGCCGCCATACTGACGACGGCTACACTTCAATCCCTCGGACGTTGCCGATCATCATGAGCATCATCGATGACTTGACAAAGGGTAAGCCGGCATCTGCGGCATACTTTGAGCTTTGGTGCCGCGCCTTCGATGAAATGTATGTGAGCCTTGGAGCTGCAGCCGCACTCGCTACCCACTCTGGGTACAGCGGGCAGAGAGCTATTCGCATGTGGCAGGAGCGAATTGAGAGCTTGGATAAACTCGGTTTCATTCGGACCAAGGAAGGGTCAGCCGGTAGGCTGTCGCACGCCGTCATTCTCAATCCTCATCTCGTTATCAAGGCATTGCATGACAAGAAGCATCCGGGCGTGACCAAGGAAAAATATGCAGCCTTGGTCGAGCGTGCCACCGAGACGGGTTCCGACGATTTTCAATCCTAGTCTAGCGGGGAGACCTTGTTCAAAGGCGTCTCCTGTAGGAACATACTCCTAGATGGGGCGACGTTCAAAAGGAGGTCGCTATGGTCCGACGCAACAAACCCAAGCAGCTATCAAACGGAGAGCTGGAGCAATTCATGAAGGCGGCCGAGGTGCTGCACAATAGCATCACCCGGCCTCTCATATCGCCCCAGTGCGACCACTACAGGTCCCTTCAGGATTTGCATCAGGCGCTCTTGAAGACCGTGCGGGAAGTCACCGGTAAGGATGCGACGTTCGTCCGCTGGTTTGGAGCCGGGTCGAAGTAGGCTTCAGCTCTGCGGCTTCACAAGCGAATACGTTTCGCCCGTCGCATGGCTTTCAAGGACATGCTCTGAAACGAGATGCAATTCCGGCCCGTCAATGTGGCCGAGAAAGTAGCGGCCCCCGGCGCTGCTATGCCCAACACCTTCAGCGGCGTTCATGTCAGCAAAGTCGCCGCGCGTGACCCATATGACGCCTTGCCGATTACCAGCCGCGTCGAACGCCACGAGACTTGTATGTTGCATCGCCATTAACCCCGCTGGATCGATGTTCCATTAATATCAGTGCGCTCCAAGTTAGCGGAGGGCCGCTCACTCGTCTCCTGTTAAGGTGCCCATAAGGAACCCTTGAACTTCGCAAATCCTGCCCCGCCACCACGCTCCCTCATTGACTGGGATGGGCTGGCTTGGGCCAAAATATATGTGTGCGTTTTTGAGGTGAATGAAATTCGGCGGCGTCTTAGGCGTGCTGTCGTCGGGGTCTGAAATGTAGAGGTCGCCGTGACTTGCATACAGTTCTGCTAGCTGGGTCGCCAAATCGGGAGCCTTCTCCCGCAATCCATCTGCGACCGCCTTCCCAAATTCCTCGAAATACTGCTTTCCAGATGTAAGTTCACCGCTAACCAAGGAGCCGCCTACAGTGAGTGTAATCTTTAGAGTCATGCCGCCAGTATTCACCATGTCGACCAAACTCTGGAGAAACCAGTCATTCGCCGGTCCAACCGGCGGGACATCGCTGTCTCCAGATTTATCTGTCCGGTTCTCGCTTTCCTTTTCGTCCCCAGCGGTCGTCATATGAAATCCTCTCCCTCTTGTTTGAGGCATAGTGAGCACGAACAAGGGCCGATTTCAATCTGGCGGAAAAATCCGAGGGGTCGAACTCGACAGTTGATGCAGCGCGATACCCCCCCGCCGGGGTCGCGGCCCGCCCTCACACCCGGGGCCCACGCTCGGCCACCAATAGGCCGTCTTTCGTGTCCGGATAGCGGCTGGAGGGGCTTCGCTGGGTTGGATGGTGTAGGACACCGGGCAGGCCCTAACGCCTCTCCAGCCACGGTCTATTTGTCAGGCACAACGAACGTTGCCTTGGGACAATTAGCCTCTTCGTGGTAACAGTGGCTTCAGCCAAGTGCCAACTTGGGACCACTGAACGTCCGCAAAGAGTGCCGCTTCTTAAACACTGTCATAGTACGCCATCATCCCTTTGCAAAATTTCCCGGACACAGTCAGCGATTGATCTCTAGTCAAGCTTCTCTGCAGCGCCCTGGGTTTGTCATAGATAGCGTCTTCAGGGTTACGCTCTCGCCCCTGCCAGCCATGGTAGAAGTGCAACAACTCAAAATTTCCGATCACATGAGGAAGAATGTACCTGTCTATCGAGGCTGCTGTTTTTGATATCATAGCCATATACCTTAGAAACGTAGAATGGCTTAGTCGATTTGCGGGTTCAATATTCCCTTGAGACGGCTCTTTGGAAACGTTGCTGTCCCTACCGAAGCCATGGGCAAAATCATTTCTAAGCCGTCTTATCTCTTCTAGGTCGGATATGCTTATGCTTTTATCTTCATATGGCCCAAACAGCCTTCGAAAACCTGCAAACCTTGCATTCCAATCCCCTTTTGTTATGTCATCTATCTCGGCCTTGTATGGTATTTCTATATCGCGCTTTAACAGAGTTAGTCCGTCAATCTCTCTCGTCGAACCGTACCTACACATAGGTTCAGCCATCAGCGCTGATCGAACAATTTGACGAAGGTATGTTTCCAAATAGGCAGTCGCGGAAACCAAAGCGCTTAGGCGCAGCCAGTTCTCCAGTTCCGTTCTTGCGTCCAACCAATCACCGACCGTTGGTGGAATTCTGAGCGCATCGGGACCGGTCGCGTGGAATGCATCTGCTGTTGGCGTTGTTGGTGACGCGTCGAAAGCGCTCTTCGCAGTAAATCTGGAGAATTCCGAAATTACTTTGAAAGACCAAAAATTCTGATTGATCTCAGTTTCGTACTTATTGAATGACCTCAGAGCGAAACTTCGGCTCATCGCTGGAGCATAGCGATCAAAGGCCTGGTTTTGCGGCATCACTAATTAACCCCCATATTCCTCATACGACTTTCTGGACATATTCTAGTCCACGCAAGCTTTGAGTGCGGACGCCGATGCTCGCTATCTCGATCGGCCCACGCCCCTATTGAAAATGTCGGAAAAATGCGAGGGGTCGAACTGAACAGTTGGAGCAGTGCGATACCCCCCGGGGATGGGCATTGGGCTATGGCTTCCGGTTATCGATTTTCTCGGCAGCCATAACGGAGTCGACTCCGTTGACTTTCGACCGGAGGGCGAGTTCCTCATAGAGGTAGCGTGCGAACATCGAACCCGCGCCCATCACCACCCACAACGGCACACCAATGGCCCCACCAAGGGCAGCTATGCCGGCACTATGGCCGCCGAACACTGCAACACCAACGGCGGCAGCACCAAGTCCCATTCTCTGGGCGAAAGAGCGATTGTCCCAGCCAACGCTTTTGGTCTGTGACGCTACGATCTTCATCATCGGCCAGATGACCTTGCTTGAGACCGTGACGGCGATTGCCTTCTTCGCCTTTTGGCGGGCAGGCAGGTCCGAGTTCCGAATCTCGAGAAGCTTCAGTGCCCAAGCCTTGAGCGCGTCATTTTGGTCCGGCGTTGCCTCTTCAGCAATTCGAACCGCAAGTTGACGATAGGTCTTCTCATCCATGTGCAGCCCTCAATGTGCTGCCTTGGCTCGTATCAGAGCCGCGACTGCAATGACAGGTGTCCGGAAGGGTATAGCCCAGCGTACAGCGAAGGAGCTGTCCGAAAGAGTGTCCGTTAGGTTGACTTCCATCAACGGACAGGCTAGTCAGCGTACATCACGCTAACGGACAACCGAGGAGCCCATGTCCAAGACCATTCTTTATGCCCGCGTCTCGACCGTTGACCAGACGCTCGGCCACCAGCGCACCCAAGCGGAGGCCGCTGGGTTCACCATTGACGAGGTGGTGGCGGACCACGGGGTCTCTGGGGTGAGTACCACGCTTGCGGAGCGGCCCGAGGGTCGAAGGCTCCGGGACATGCTGCGGAGAGGGGATACGCTCGTGGTCCGCTGGGTGGATCGGCTGGGCCGCAACTACCAAGACGTTTGCGACACCATTCGCGAGTTCATGCGGAAGGGCGTGGTCGTGCGGACCGTGATCAATTCCATGACGTTCGACGGGGCTACCAAGGACCCCATGCAACAGGCCGTGCGGGACGCGCTCATAGCCTTCATGGCGGCAACTGCCCAGGCGCAGGCCGAAGCCACGAAAGAGGCCCAGCGGGCAGGCATAGAGGCCGCTCGGGCACAGGAAGATCGCTACAGGGGCCGCAAGCCCAGTTACGACAGAGCCGCGCTACAGGCCGTCACCGACATGCTGGCGCAGGGACAAGGAACATCCGCCGTCGCCAAGGCGTCAGGTCTCACGCGTCAGACTGTGCTGCGGATCAGGGAAGACCCAGCGGCGGCCGAAAAGGCGCTTGTGGCTTGGGGCATGTGAGGGAGGATCGGAGATGGCTTACACGCTGGCAATGACCTTCATGGCCCTTTACGGCATGTGCGGAGCGGTTGCAGTGGTGAGGTGGATCGTCGGCCGGTAGCTAGACGCCTGCGGTCGTCCTTACCACACCCGTCTTCGCACTTCCCGGCTTCGGTATCCAAATCGCCGACTGGTCGTCGCCGAAGGGCACGGCGCGACCTTCCAACACGCAAATGCCGACCGCTGCACAGACCACGGCGTCAAGCATGTCTTCGTAGGCTTTCCACTCTTGGCCGCTCGCACGCTCAGAATCGAGTTCTGGCATCGCCGCCCCTACACCGGAGAGTTCGTTTTCCATCAGGGCCGCAATGGCGCTCATCTGACGTTGAATGTTGAGCGCCCGGACCTTGGGCGTCTCGTCGGGCCAGTAGCTACGTCTGTTGCCGAACTTGTAGGGAAGCCGCCGCTCCGCAGAAGCGAACTCAATCAAAGCGGGGTGCGGATAGACCTCCACAAGGCCGCTCACCACCGGCCCAGATGTACGCAGCTCGTAACCCTTCAGCTCGAAGCTCGCCCGCAGCTTGTCGCTTACAGGCCCAGGACGGACCGCACTCGGCGTGTGCGTCCCCGCCCATCTATGCCCATACGCCCGAGAGACCGCATCATCGCTGGCCCGGCGGGCTACAATTGGTGTCCGCGAAAGGGGCATGTCGACAGCTACCAGATCGACCGGGGAGCCCACCAAGGCATTGGCCGCTTCCAGCGCTTCAGAAGCTCCGCCGGTCACGCCGGGTCGCGCCGTTGCCTCTGCAAGAGCACAGAAGGCGCTGTAGGAGGATGCTGCCGCCCGCAACCGCCAGCTACCGCGCTCCTCGACGGCTAACGCGACACCGCTCGGCTGGGTCGCCGTCCAAGCCGCATCTATTCCCAAGACCGCTCGCATATTGTCCTCGCCGACAATTTTTTTCGGGCACAGTCCGGGCACACATGCCTTGGAATGCCTTATGCCACAAGGCTCGGCGCTGGATTAGGTCTCTAAAGCTCGATAACCTCATGAAATTGTTTATATATTCGTGTTGACATTCACTTGGTGGCGACACATATCCGGCTTTCACAACACGCATACCGAGTGGTGGGCTTGGCCCGACCGCTGAACCCTGAAGACCGACCCACTCGCGGGCCATTCGGCCCCAAGAGCCTCCTTTCCAAAACCAGTTGGCTGTCCTGCAAGACAGCCCGGTCGATTGCAGCCATGCCTGACGTGCCCTCTAGGGGCCGGCAGCGGGACCGTACGGGGCAAGACGATGATCCCCGGCCGAACGATAGAATGGAAGCGGGTTTGCGCCCGGGACCGGCACTCTGCCGGACGCGCAAAGTACCGCATAGCCGCCAATCCGGGTTAGTCCCCGGTGAGGGTAGCGGAGCCTTGCGTCGTGCAAGGGGGACCGTGAACCGGGAAGGTCAGGACGACCCCCGGCGGCACATGACACATATCAACAAATCAACGGTCGGGAAGTCCCGACCTCTTTCAACTCTTCCGTCCCTCTGTGCTTAGGGGCGGATACAAATATTAGGAGAAGTGAATGCGAACATGTCGCGCTGCACACTGCGGCGCACCTACGTCTTCCCGCTTCAGCCCGCACTGTCGGCGACACAAAAGCCGACTACGGCGCCAGGGCGATGTCGAGCAGACTGCCATCAGGCGAAGTGAGCTTGCGCCATACGTTGCCATAGTGCGGGACCGCATCGCCAAGAACGCCCACAGTCCCCTTTGGGGCCACATGGATGCCCGGTGGGCCGCGCTGGCTACCTCGGCAAAGGACACCGCCGGCAATCGGGTTCAGAGCCGATACCAGCGGCAAGCGGCGCATGAGGTGCTGAACCTCGACGCCGAATGCTCCGCACGGGACATAGCCGTGACTGCGATGGCGATGTTCCTGTTCTGGACCGAGAGACCGGAGCGGTTCCTATCGGATGCCGCCTTTCGCCTCCAGCTCGTGAAGCGAGTGCGGGCACTTTCAAGCCGAAACTCGGGCCTTCGCTACGACCACCGAACTGGCAGGCAGGAGCGTGTGTACCGGGAGCTTAGTCCCAAGGCAGGAATGATCGTCGCTCGTGATCTGACCGCCGCCTTTGGAGGTGCCGGACTAAAACTCGCCGAACTCGAAAAACGTGATCAAGAAAGGAAACAAGCAATGACCGATGAAATCAACCAAGCCCTTCGGGACCTCGTGTGACTGCCATTGAAAGGAGGAGGGGCAGTTAGGCGGTGGAGTACTTTGACGAGGTACTCGATCGAAAGACCGGAGAGCTTGTCCGGATCAGCAAGGGTGAATGGATCACCATAACCGAGATGGCTACGAGCTTCGGAGTAGGTCCAAAGAAGGCAAGGGCAGTTCTACGTGAAATGGGCGTCCTACAAATCGAAGACCGTGGTGGTCATTGTAGACAACGCCTTACACGATGGGTCGTCCAGCGCGGCTGGGGGAAGCGACACGAGCCCAAAGGGCGCTACCCGTTCGATGTGATCGGTCCTGAAGCGCAACATTGGATTGCCGAACGCTGGGTCGAGACAGTGGACAAGCTTCGCGCCAAGACCTTGGAGGGGGAGAGCGGTTCAGCTGCTTCTGCTCTTCAGCAGTTCAAAGCCCGACGGTTACACCCCATGAGAACCCAGCACGAAATCTGCTGGTTGATTGACCACTTTCCGTCTTTGTCACAGTCGGAAATCGCTTCCATTGTTGAAATCAGTCAGCAGCTTGTCAGCAAGTTTGCCGGGATACGGCAAGCCCAACGAGACAGGTGGCACGAGTGGCAGCGGATTGCTGCCTAGATCAGTACGACCGAATGGGTAGGCGTGACGTACATAGACATATTACCCAAGCCCACAACACCTTCGAAACACATCCCACGAGGAGCAAACAATGAGCATTTTCACCCAGGGGCCTTCGGGCCTCCGGCTCGTCGTCCATTGCGACGGTGCCTGTCTCGGCAACCCCGGTCCCGGCGGCTGGGCTGCAACTATCAAACTCATGGACGGCGATCAGGAGATCAGCCGGACAGAGGTCGTCGGGTCGGAACCGACGAAGACAACCAACGTCCGTATGGAAATGAGCGGAGCCATCGGAGCCCTCCGCGCACTGCCGGACAACGATGGCACCCCGGTTGCGGTCTTCTGCGACAATGAGATGGTAAGCAGGGGAATGAACGAATGGCTCTCGGGGTGGATTGCCCGAGGGTGGCGGACCGCAGGCAAGAAGCCTGTGAAAAACCCAGACCTATGGCAGGAGCTTGCCTCGCTTGCCACGGGCCGCACGATCACTTGGCACTGGGTGAGAGGCCATGCGGGCGATCGGCACAACGAGGAGGTAGACGCGCTTGCCAACGCCGCTGCGGCAAAGGCCATGCGGCAGGCCCAAGCCGGCTAACAGCCAGACAAGGGACGGCCCCGGTCAATGTGCCGGGGGGGTCGCCTTCACGCGTCCATTTCGAGCCGCTGGTGTCCCGGCTGCTCATGCCAGATCACTTGTCGAAGGTCACGCTTGTCGACCACCTGACCGCACGCAGGGCAGGAGTAGAAGTAGTCAACCTGCTTCGACATCTCGCTACTGTGCCGCCTGCCTGTGCTTGGTTATCCTCTAAGCTTGTCGGCCTCGCGTTCCAGCGTCTTGCGGTCGTTGCCGTGCTGCTTGATCAACTCGCGCACCTGTTGGACCGTCAGGCCCACCTTGTTGGCGAAGTGTCGGACTTCGTAGTCTTCTTCTGCTGACACTCGGTCTCGGTCGCGGCCCCCACGCTTGCTCTTGTCGTCTGCCATGCTGCGTTCCTCCTTGGCCAAAGAGAACAGCGGCCATACGGGATAGTTCCATGAGCGCCAGCTAACGGAACGCTTACGGCTGTGCGATATTGGATAAAATGCGAGTGTCGCTGTAGTTCGTATGCATTCGTAAGCCTGTCAGCCGCGTCCGGCTGTCATTCATCCGCCCTACCGTCGCCGAAAGAGCTCGCTAAAGAGAAGTCCGAGTGGCTGAAGCCGGGTCTTGTCGGTCGGGTGAAGTTCCTGCAAGGCGAAAGACAAGCTATGACATGCCTCGCATAAGGACTTTCGCGAGGACAGTTGACGTTTCCATGCTGCCGTGGGAGCGGCCATTACAAGATTGACGTCAAAGCAAGGGGCGTTCGCTGACCTCAAAGCGCTGGCGGGTAGTCGGCGGTGCTGTAGTCACCTGTCTCGATCTTCTTTCGCCGCTGTTCTTCCGCCTTCAGCCCGTCATAGATAACATAGAGCAGACCCTCCGCGTCGGGATGCGAGGGGAGAATGGCCATATAGGCCATTTCGCCGAAATTGTAGTACATCGAGACTGCATTGAGCACATCCGCAAGGGCTGCTAATGCCGCATCGACCTTGAGCCTTGTGGCTTCCTTTAGGGTTTTCGACGGATCAAGCCTATACTCAAGGCTGTTGTGGCTGATCCTTCTGTTACGCCAATCTCGGCAGAAGTCCTCGGCCTGAACCGCCACCTTGACCTTGTCCGTAACCCGGTTGGCGCCGGCGGTGTCGGGCATGAGCGCAGCCAGGCGTTTGATGGTGAGCGTCTCGTTCCCCCAGATCGTCGGCTTGTCGGTCATCCTCGAAATCGAGAGCAGTACCTGATCGAAAAGACAATCCTGAACAATGCGAAAGAAGCTTCCTGATGCTGCGTTCAACAGATCGACGCGTGACCCCTTCGTTCCGAAAAGAACCTTGTACTGGTTCCAAACTAACTGAGTATGGCAGAGCTCCTGAACGAGTTCGGCATAGATCGCGCCTAACTCGGAGCCCATGACCTTTTCGTACTGGGCCCGAGCTTCGGCCGCCGTCTGTTCTTTGCTCATCCACCCGCACCTTTTGATTGGCAGGCCGATACTTGCGCAGGGATGCGCAGGCAAGCCCAGCGCCGAAGCTAGCGCGCTTCCAAACTCCCGCCAATCGGCCTTGCTGGGCCCCAGACATCGAGAGCTACAGGTAATCCTCGTCCTCGGCCCGATGCTCAAAGCAGAACCAATGAGGCGTTTGCTTCGGCTTGGCAAAGCCCCAGCCCGGCATCCTTCGCAGCCTTAAGGGTTGCCGGAGCGGGCGCAAACATAATAGTCCGACAAAAGGCCCCAGCTAACCGCCGGGGTCGCTTTCTTTGTCGCGCTCACTAGCGAAGACTATGGTCTTGGTCACCTCGCGGGCGGTCCTCACTCGAAGCTCGGCCAGCGGCATGTCCCTAAACTCACCCATCCGTGGGTGGGGTTCGAGTTGCAGCAGAAGCGACTTTTGCGGATAGTCGCTGTAAATCTCGAGCATACGGTCGTATAGCCTCAGGGGTCCGAGATGCTTTCACCGCGCGGCCCCTCCGGCTTTCCAAAAACCGCGTCCCCAAGCTTCTTTGCCGCCTTGTCCTCCTGCGGCGTGAGGGGAATGGAAATAAGTGCCCGTTCTCCATCTTCATCGCCGCACACGGCAGCGACTGCTGTCCCATTCCAGGCCGAGGTTATCTCCTCAATAACACCGGTCCTAGCGGCGCCGTCCTGGCCCGGGTACTCGATCCGGCTCCCGATCTTTGGTGGCTCGATAGGTTGCCCGCTGTCGTCAAGCAACTCATCCGGAACGCTATCGAAACTGTTTGGAACTTGCTGGACCTCCACGAGGCATTCGACCACCCGCCGTATCGGGCGGTGCTTATCGTGTCGCTGCATCGCCGTCTCTAAATCGAGCTTCTCACCACGAAAGTCTGGCATTGCGAATCCCATCAGCAGGCCGAATTGCAGCCCGGCTTGGGAATGATCGTCGGCGAAGTCGGCATTGTTCGTCACCACGACGTAGGCCGGCCTGATCGGCTCGCCCTCGACGGTTAAGTTTTCAGAATCTCTCACAGCCTCGGTAATCAGACTCCTGACTTTTTCACCATTTTCCTCTGTGATGCCCTGGCCGATCCCCAACTCTAACCAAAACACCGGGTTCGCCAATTTCTTGGCCGATGCAGAATAAAGCCTGTGGCGCAGCCACGCGCGAAGCTCCAACACGAATTCGGCGTTCTCGGGATCACACCGGGCCTTCCAATTGCTCTTGCGTTTCGCCTCGACAGCGTACCTCGGGCCTGCCGCGAACGACGCGAAAAACTCCGGCTTGCTTCCTCGGCTCTTGACCTCCTCCGCCCCTTCAATCGCAGCACCGGCCAGAGCGAAGGCCGAGGCCACGAGCGCCTCTTGGCAGGCGGGGAGGAACTCCGATGGTCTTCGCAGTCGCTTGATAAGGCTCCTTGGGGGTTTGTCGTTATGCTCGATGAGGTAGAGCGCGTAGGAAAGCCGGTTGAGGGCTGAAAGGCCGCCGGTCATCGGAAGTGGCGCTGGAAACGGCTGTCGGTTGCGAGCGTCCTGTAAAAGTCGCAACCAGCGGAAAATGGGATGGTCCGGAATCACCTTCGATGCACTTGCGCCCCACTGCCGCCCCAGCGTGTCCTTCAAGTTCTCAATGAGAAAGTCCGGGAAAAAGCGCCAAGTCGGTGATGACAGCACCCGTTTACCGCAGACTACTATCCGGACGCCGGCAGCGGTGAGTGTGATAACGGGCCGCCCGTGTCCCTGATGTCGTCGGCGGAGCATTTCCCGCGCCTCTATGAGTCGCAAGTCCATACGAAGCCGCTCCTCGCTGCCGGGTTCTATCCCCGGCGGGCGCTGGAGCCGCCCGTGACAGTGCTTGTACCTTTTCCCACTCCCGCAAGGGCACGGGCCGTTCCGAGAAGGTGTCCTCTGGCCGATTGATTCCATGGCAACATGTTAGCAGCACAGACCCAGAGCAGGCATGCGAGTACGCACGACAGGATCGCCTATCCGTGATCTACCCGCGATCCACTCATGGCGGGGTCAGAAAAGGGGATCAGGGGGTCATTTCTGACCCATCTAAGTGGTTGATTTTATTTATGTATAGACTGATGGTGGAGCCAATCGGAATCGAACCGACGACCTCTTGAATGCCATTCAAGCGCTCTCCCAACTGAGCTATGGCCCCACTCCCGGCAGTCGGCCGGCGCCGTTTCCGGCGAAGAGATCCGGCGCGGTTGGGAACCGCGCCGTCGTTTAGTGCTGGCGGCTTCTAGCGCCGCCTTCGGTCAAGATCAAGCCTTGAAAAGCCGCTTTTTCGTCACAGGCCAAAATGGCCGGCAAACGAACTCAGACTTCGTCATCGTCGTCGCCGACACCGATCATATCGGCGACGTCATCGTCCTCTTCCTCTTCGTCGGCCAGGAAGGTGTCGTCCTCATCGTCGCCGAGATCGACATCCTCTTCATCGTCGCCAAGATCTGGAAGCTCGTCGCCGCCGCCCTTCACTTCGTCATCGGCCTCCTCGAGCGAGACGACTTCGGCGCCTTCCTCTTCGTCGGCGTCCACTTCCTTCTCGGCGACTTCCTCATCTTCCTCGAGGGCGGAAATCTTGCCTTCCTCGAAATAGGAGCGTGGATAGCTCTTGCCGGTATAGGGCGAGACGATCGGGTCTTTGTTGAGATCGTAGAATTTCCGACCCGTTTCGGGGTCGACACGCTTGGTGCCAAGTTCAGCTTTTGCCACAGCAGGCCTCGTCAATAAAAGAGTGGTCCCCATAACCGCAGTTTTGAGCGCTGTCAAAGCCAAAAGCCGGCATTGTAAAATGCTCGTATTCGAAGGTCTCGAACAAGGGGATGACCATTGCAACGCACCGTGATACGAGACCGCCGCAGCATGACGAACCGAGCCGGCCAGCCGGCATTTCATTTGGAAGACAAGGATGTCTCACTCCGCCGCCGCTAAGCCGGCCACGGCCCGCAAATCCCCTGCCCTTGCCGGCACCGCGCGCGTGCCGGGCGACAAATCGATCTCGCACCGCTCGTTCATGTTCGGCGGCCTTGCCTCCGGCGAAACCCGCATCACCGGCCTGCTCGAAGGCGAGGACGTGATGCGCACGGGCGCCGCCATGAAGGCGATGGGCGCGCATATCGAAAAGAACGGCGGCGAATGGGTGATCCGCGGCACCGGCAACGGCGCGTTGCTGCAGCCCGAAAGCCCGCTCGACTTCGGCAATGCCGGCACCGGCTCGCGCCTCACCATGGGGCTCGTCGGCACCTATGACATGGAGACGACCTTCGTCGGCGACGCCTCGCTTTCCGGCCGGCCGATGGGGCGCGTGCTCGATCCGCTGCGCCAGATGGGCGTGCAGGTGCTGAAGGCCGCTCCCGGCGACCGCATGCCGATCACGCTGCGCGGCCCGAAGCATGCAGCGCCCATCACCTATCGCGTGCCGATGGCATCCGCCCAGGTGAAGTCGGCGGTGCTGCTTGCCGGCTTGAACACGCCCGGCATTACCACGGTGATCGAACCCGTGATGACGCGCGATCATACCGAAAAGATGCTGAAGGGGTTCGGCGCCAACCTGAGCGTCGAGACGGATGAGCGCGGCGTGCGCCACATCTTCATCGAAGGCCAGGGCAAGCTCACCGGACAGACGATCGCCGTGCCGGGAGATCCATCCTCGGCCGGCTTCCCGCTGGTCGCGGCGCTGATCGTGCCGGGCTCGGACATCATCATCGAGAACGTGCTGATGAACCCGACGCGCACCGGGTTGCTCATGACCCTGCAGGAAATGGGCGGCCGTATCGACATCCTCAATCCGCGCAATGCCGGCGGCGAGGACGTGGCGGACCTGCGCGTGCGCTCCTCCGAGCTCAAGGGCGTCATCGTGCCGCCGGAACGCGCGCCGTCGATGATCGACGAGTATCCGGTGCTGGCCGTCGCCGCGAGCTTCGCCGAGGGCGAGACGCTGATGCAGGGACTGGAGGAACTTCGGGTCAAGGAATCCGACCGTCTGGCGGCGGTGGCTCGGGGCCTGGAGCTCAACGGCGTCGACTGCACCGAGGGCGAGGCCTCGCTCGCCGTGCGCGGCAGACCGGGCGGCAAGGGACTGGGCGCTCATCCCAACGGCCCCGATACGGCGGTGAAGACACATCTCGACCACCGCATCGCCATGAGTTTTCTGGTGATGGGGCTGGCCACCGAGAAGCCGGTGACGATCGACGACGCCAACATGATCGCGACGAGCTTTCCGGAATTCATGGGGCTGATGAAGGGGCTGGGCGCGGAGATTGGGTGAGGTCGATGGACTGGAGCCGAACTGAGACGCTGGCGGGACAGCGCCCCCCTCTGTCCTGCCGGACATCTCCCCCTCAAGGGGGGAGATCAGCTGTCGCGTCGGCTTTCGCCAATCACCAGCGTTTAAAGATCGAGCGGGGCGCCGAAGCTGCCAATCTCCCCCCAAGTGGGGGAGATGTCCGGCAGGACAGAGGGGGGCGCGAAGGATCGCGGCGGTTATTGTATTTGTCGCCCCCTCCAACCGCGACGCTCCATCCATGAGCACCCCCTTCACCATCGCCATCGACGGCCCGGCAGGCGCGGGCAAAGGCACGCTGGCCCGCCGGCTCGCCGACCACTACCGGCTGAACCTGCTCGATACCGGCCTCACCTATCGCGCTGTGGCCCACAAGCTGCTCGAACTCGGCCTGCCGCTCGACAATGTCTCGGCGGCGGAAACCGCGGCGCGGCAGGTCGATCTGTCGAAGCTCGATCGCACCGTGCTGGCCGCGCATGCGGTGGGCGAGGCGGCCTCCAAGGTCGCGGTCATTCCGACCGTACGGCGCATCCTGGTAGAGAAGCAGCGGGCCTTCGCCAAGGCACCGCCGGGTGCTGTGCTCGACGGCCGCGACATCGGCACGGTGGTGTGCCCCGATGCCGACATCAAGCTCTATGTCACGGCAAGCGCCGAAGTGCGCGCCAGGCGCCGGCTGGCCGAGATCGAGAGCATGGGCGGCAGCGCCGATTTCGCCACCATCCTTGCCGATATCGAGCGCCGCGACGAGCGCGACATGGGCCGCGCCGACTCGCCACTGAAGCCGGCGTCAGACGCGCACTTGCTTGATACCAGCGAAATGGCTATAGAAGCCGCGTTTCTGGTGGCGATGGCGATCGTTGACGACGTCCTTGCCAAGAGAAACAAGGCCTGATCAGGTTTTTCGATTGCCGTTGGCGGCGAAAATACCCATATCGGGCACGAACCAGCCTGCCAGCATTCTTCATGCGCCGGACTTGCCGCCTGAACAGCGGCCAAGGGCTTTCAGCCCGGAACGCCGGCAGGCTCACGCAACGCTAACCCACGGCGCCCGCCCCGCTTGAAGACCGGGGTATTCCAGGAGAAACAATGTCAGTAGCTAATCCGTCTCGCGACGATTTCGCGAGCATGCTCGAAGAATCATTCACCGCCGGCCATTCCGGCGAGGGCCAGGTTGTCCGGGGCACGATCACCGCGATCGAAAAGGACATGGCCATCATCGATGTCGGCCTCAAGGTCGAAGGCCGCGTGCCGCTGAAGGAATTCGGCGCCAAGGGCAAGGAATCCTCCCTCAAGGTCGGCGACACCGTCGAGGTCTATGTCGAGCGCATCGAAAACGCGCTTGGCGAAGCCATGCTGTCGCGCGAGAAGGCTCGCCGCGAGGAGAGCTGGGTGCGTCTCGAAGAGAAGTTCACCAAGGGTGAGCGCGTCGAAGGCGTCATCTTCAACCAGGTCAAGGGCGGCTTCACCGTCGACCTCGACGGCGCCGTGGCGTTCCTGCCGCGTAGCCAGGTCGATATCCGCCCGATCCGCGATGTCACCCCGCTGATGCATAACCCGCAGCCCTTCGAGATCCTCAAGATGGATCGCCGCCGCGGCAACATCGTGGTGTCGCGCCGCACCGTGCTCGAAGAGAGCCGCGCCGAACAGCGCTCGGAAATCGTGCAGAACCTCGAGGAAGGCCAGGTGGTCGAAGGCGTGGTCAAGAACATCACCGACTACGGTGCGTTTGTCGACCTCGGCGGCATCGACGGCCTGCTGCATGTCACCGACATGGCCTGGCGCCGCGTCAACCATCCGACCGAGATCCTCAACATCGGCCAGACGGTCAAGGTGCAGATCATCCGCATCAACCAGGAAACCCACCGCATCTCGCTCGGCATGAAGCAGCTCGAGTCGGATCCGTGGTCGGATATCGGCACCAAGTTCCCGATCGGCAAGAAGATCAAGGGCACCGTCACCAACATCACCGACTACGGCGCGTTCGTCGAGCTGGAACCGGGCATCGAGGGCCTCATCCACGTTTCGGAAATGTCGTGGACGAAGAAGAACGTGCATCCCGGCAAGATCCTGTCGACGACGCAGGAAGTCGACGTGGTGGTGCTCGAGGTCGATCCGGCCAAGCGCCGCATCTCGCTCGGCCTCAAGCAGACGCTGGAAAACCCGTGGCAGGCTTTCGCCTCGAGCCATCCGGTCGGCAGCCAGGTCGAGGGCGAGGTCAAGAACAAGACCGAGTTCGGCCTGTTCATCGGCCTGGAAGGCGACGTGGACGGCATGGTGCACCTCTCCGACCTCGACTGGACCCGTCCGGGCGAGCAGGTCATCGAAGAGTACAATCGCGGCGACATGGTCAAGGCGCAGGTGCTCGACGTCGACATCGAGAAGGAGCGCATCTCGCTCGGCATCAAGCAGCTGGCCCGCGACACCGTCGGCGAAGCGGCCAGCAGCGGCGAGCTGCGCAAGAACGCCGTCGTCACCTGCGAGGTCATCGGCGTGAAGGATGGCGGCCTGGACGTGCGGCTGGTCGACAGCGGCATCGAGACCTTCATCAAGCGTTCGGACCTTTCGCGCGACCGCGACGAGCAGCGGCCCGAGCGCTTCACCGTCGGCCAGAAGGTCGATGCCCGCGTCATCGCCTTCGACAAGAAGACCCGCAAGCTGCAGGTCTCGATCAAGGCACTGGAAATCGCCGAGGAGAAGGAAGCGGTCGCTCAGTACGGCTCGACCGACTCCGGCGCTTCGCTGGGCGACATTCTGGGCGCCGCGCTGAAGAAGCAGGGCAACTAAAGCCTTCCGGGAAGCCGCTTGCGGCTTTCCGTCGGAATTGCGTAAGCCCTTTGGCGAACAGCAAAAACCCCGCCGGAGCGATCCGGCGGGGTTTTTCTATTGTCTGGATTTCTGTGCGGTCAGGCGCGGCCGTAGAGCGGCACCAGCGTGCCGCTCATCGCCAGGTTGGCGGGCGAGGCGAGGTAGGCGATCGCTTCCGCCGCGGCCTCCAGGCTGACCCATTTGGCGAAATCGGCATCGGGCATGTCGGCGCGGTTGGCGGGCGTGTCGAGCGTCGAGGGCGCCACGGCGTTGACGAGGATGCCCTTGCCCTTCAACTCCTCGGCCATGGCCACAGTCATCGCCGCGACCGCCGCCTTGCTTGCGGCATAGGCAACCATGCCGGAGCCGCGCCTCGGATCGAGTCCGGCGCGCGCGGTGACGTTGACGATGCGGCCGGCCGTGTTGGAGTCCAGCATCGAGCGCACCGCGGCGCGGCTGCACAGGAAAGCCGTGCGTGCGTTGGTGTCCATCATCTCGGCGAAGGAGGCCGACTCGATCTTTTCGACCGGGGCCATGGTGAAGCCGCCGGCAAGGTGGATCGAGGCCCAGAGCTCGGGAACCTGATGGTAGAAGGCCTCGACCTTGGCCGAATCCGACAGGTCGACATTATGCGCCAAATGCACGCTGGCATGGGCTGCGTAAGGAAAATGCGGCGGGGCCGCCGCGTGGGCATTTGGCACGTGGCAGATCGCGTCTTGCTCCAGCAGTCTGCCGACAACCGCGCCGCCGAGCGCCCCAGTGCCGCCCGTCACCACGACATGCCTGCCATTCAGCGTTTCCGTCATACCTAGACCGCTCCTGTCATTTTTTTATGATTATATCTTGGGTTATGCCGCCCCAGGCTCGAACGTCGCGCCTTTCGCGCTGTCACTCAATTGAAATATCGACATGGCTGGCGCAGCGTCTTTGCATGCGTCGGACCTTGGCGGGCGGCATCGATTTGCCGGCGCCGAAAGGGGTCAACCGGCAGATGCACCGATCTTTCAGTCGACGGTGATTTCGATGACGCGCGGCTTGCCGGCCGCCCGCGCGCGCTTCAGCGCCAAGGCAAGGCCGCCAGCCCCGGCCAGCCGCTCGGCCACGATGCCATAGGCCTCGGCGAGCTTGCAGAAATCGGGCGGTGCCGGCGACACGCCGACCGGCTCGACGCCGACATCGAGCATCGAGGTTTCGATCTCGCGATAGCCGCGATTGTTCCAGACGACGAAGATTACCGGCGCTTCGGCGTCGAGCGCGGCGCCGATCTCCGGCAAGGTGAACTGGAAGCCGCCATCGCCGGTGAGGCACACCACCGGCGCCTCCGGCACCGCAAGTGCTGCGCCGATCGCCGCCGGCGGGCCGTAGCCCAACGCGCCGAAGCCGGTCGCGGCGTTGAACCAGCCGCCGGGACGGTCGTGGTCGTAATAGAGGTTGGCGGCATAAATCGGCTGGGTCGAATCGCCTACGATGATGGCGCCCGGCAGCGCGTCCCGGATCGCCTCCACGGCGCGCACCTGCGCCAGATATTCGGGCTTCAGCTCGGCCCGAGCAGCCTCGCGCGCGGCGGCCGCACGAGCCTCGCCATCGCTTGCCGCGGCATGGCCAGATCCGATCGCTGCAAGCAGCGCCTCGATCGCTTCCACGCAATCCGCGTGGATGCCAACCGTCACCGGCCGGCGCGCGATCTGGTCGGCGCCGATATCGATGCGGATCAGGCTCGGCGGCAGCACGAAGCCGCCGTCGCCATAGCCGTCATAGTCGGTCGGGCCGAATTCGGTGCCGGCGGCAATCACCAGATCGGCGCCCGCCATCAACGCACGCACTGCCTTGAGGCTGGGGCTCGCCGGCACGCACATCCGATGGCCATGCAACAGGCCACGCGCATTGGCGGTCTCGACCACGGGGGCGCCGAGCGTCTCGGCCAGACGCCGCAGCGCCGCATCGGCCTTCTTGGCGCCGCCGCCTGAAAGGATCAGCGGACGGCGTGCGGCCCTGCAAAGCCGTGCCGCCTCGGCGATCGCCGCCAACTCCGGAGCGGGCGGCGCGGCATTGCTAAGGACGGCCGCAACACCATCGGCGGGCTTGACCATGACGTCGGTGGGGATCTCGATATGGACCGGCCCCGGGCGTGAGGAGGAGAAAACGGCGAAGGCGCGGGCGAGCGCGCCAGGCAACTGCCCGGCCTCGGTGATGCGCTCGGAAAACAGCGCCACCTTCTCCATCATGCCGCGCTGGTCGGGCAGCTCATGCAGGAAGCCCAGCCCTTTTCCCAGCGAGTCGGTGGCGTTGACGCCTGAGATGACCAGCATCGGCACCGAATCGGCGCGCGCCTGGCCCATGGCGGTGATGGTGTTGGTGAGGCCCGGCCCGGTGATGACGAAGGCGACGCCGGGACGGCCGCCGGCGCGCGCATAACCATCGGCCATGAAGCCGGCGCCTTGTTCGTGGCGCGGCGTGACATGGCGGATCTTCGAGCCCGCCAGGCCACGATAGAGCTCGACCGTATGCACGCCCGGAATACCGAAGACGGTGTCGACACCATGCTCCTCGAGCAATTTGATCAGCGCTTCGCCGATGGTGGTCATTGGTTTCCTCCCTTTTCCGGCGCCAAGCCGAGCTCGGCCTCTATGGCTTTGACGCCTATCGCCGCCAATTCGCCAGGCGAGAACATCTCTGCTGCCAGGCAGCCTTCGATCCAGAGCCCGTCGATGATCGCGTTGATCGCGATGGCATGGCGACGCAGCTCGCCTGCGTCCGGCTTGCGCCGCTCGGCGGCGAGCACCTCGGCAACGACCGCTTCCACCTCGTCGCGAAAGCCGAGATAGCCTTCGCGATGGGCACGGGCGAGCGCCGGATCCGCATTGGCGCGGCCAAGGAAGGTTGCCCAGAGCGAAAACACCCGCCGGTCGACGATCGGCGCGTTGAGGTTGGCGGTGACGAAAGCCGCGAGGCGTTGGCGAGGCGAGGCGTCTTCCATGACCAATGCCGCCTTCGCCTGCTCGGTCATGCGGCCGACCAGCGCCGTATAGGCTTCCTGCAGCAATTCTTCCTTGCCGGGGAAATAGTGCCGGATCAGCCCGGCGGTGACGCCGGCGCGCAAGGCGATGGTGCGCAAGGTGGCGCCCTGAAGTCCATATTCCGCCACGCTGTCCAGCGTCGCATCGATCAGATCCTGCCGCCGCCGCTCCTCGCCCTCGCGGCGGAACTTGCGGCGCGCATTCATTGGCGCAGGATCGGCCGCGTCAGGCATGTCGGCCCGCCTTCGCAGGCGATGCAGAGCGCATCCGCCTCGAATGTCTCGACCGTGCAGCCGGCGGCTTCCATCGCGGCCTTGGTCTTGGGAAAACCCGCAACGGCGATGACCTTGTGCGGGCTGGTCGGCAGCACGTTCAGGCTGAGGCCGTTGGAAGCGGCGAACTCTTCGGCGTCGCCTTCGACCAGCCGGATGCCGCGCGCCTTCAGCATCTGATAGAACGCCGCCGGCAAAAGCGGCGAATGGACCAGGGCCAGGTCGTCGGCCAGCGGGCTGATCACCGACATCAGATGCAGGCACGCCTCTTCGCCCTGCCACAGCGGCAGATCGAAGCCGTACACGGAAATGCCCAGCGGCGTCAGCAGGTTGGAAACCTGCTGGATGCCTTCCTGGTTCGAGCGCACACCGCGCCCGATCGCCAGCGTGCGGGCATCCACCCATACGCAGTCACCGCCTTCGACCTGACCAGGCGCCTCGACACGACCGAGGACCGGAATGCCCAGTCTCTTATAGGTTTCCTCATGCAGCGAGGGCTCCCGAGCGCGCAATGGTTTGCCCATGGACAGGATCAGCGCGCCGCGGTCGGTCATCAGCGACGGGTCATGCGTGAACACCGAATCCGAAAGGCCGTCGGCCGTGTCCTCGATCCATTCGATCTCGGCGCCGGAAGCCGCCACCATGTCGGCAAGGGCCGCATGCTGCACGGCTGCTTTCGCCGGGTTGAATCCCGGGCCATAGTGCCAGGCCGCCCTGTCGGCGTCGCGCATGGCGTTGGCTGCCGACCGCATCAGCACGCGCCGCAGCGGCGCCGCCATGGACTGTGACCCGAAAGCGCTCATCGATGCCCTTTTAAGATGAAAAAAATCGTGAAAATTTCATGAAAGGCTATTTATACACTTGCGCAACAAGGCCGCAAGTGCCGTAATGAGCGGGATTGACGGGCTCGCGCTGTCGGGTCCATGCTGAAGCCTGGAGCGGGTCAGTGCAGCGTATGTTGATTAGCCGGATAGACGTTCGACGACCTGCCGTCGGCCAGATAGAGGTCACCCGGTGAGCGCTGCAGCAGCTGCCGCAGTCCAATCCGGTGAGGCGCAGAACGGCGCCGCCGAAGCCATCCATGTCGAAAACCTGCACAAGAAGTTCGGCCAGCTGCACGTGCTGAAGGGGGTTTCGCTGTCGGCGCGCGACGGCGAGGTGGTCGCCATCATCGGCGGCTCCGGTTCCGGCAAGTCGACGCTCTTACGCTGCATCAACTGCCTGGAGAACCCCACAAGCGGCATCATCCGGGTCAATGGCGAGGAGATCAAGCTCAAGGCCGACAGCCACGGCCACACCGTTCCGGCCGACCGCAGGCAGATCGAGCGCATCCGCTCGAGGCTCGGCATGGTTTTCCAGAATTTCAACCTGTGGAGCCACATGACGCTGATCGAGAATGTCATCGAGGTCCCGGTGCATGTGCTCGGCGTCAAGCGCGGCGAAGCGATCGCCCAGGCCGAGAAGCTGCTCGCCCGCGTCGGGCTGGCGGAGAAGCGCGACGTCTATCCGGCTTTCCTGTCCGGCGGCCAGCAGCAGCGGGCCGCGATCGCCCGCGCGCTGGCGATCAATCCGCGCGTCATGCTGTTCGACGAACCGACTTCCGCGCTTGATCCCGAGCTGGTCGGCGAGGTGCTGAAAGTCATCGGCGACCTGGCGCGCGAGGGGCGCACCATGGTGCTGGTGACGCATGAAATGAAGTTCGCCCGCGAGGTCGCGACGCATGTCGTCTACCTCTACAACGGGCTGGTCGAGGAAGAAGGTCCGCCGGAACAGCTGTTCGGCGCGCCCAAATCCGAAAGGCTCAAGCAATTCCTCCGCAATGTCGGCTAGGTGCCGGCATCAAGCGGAGCGAAAAACCGGGAACAACAACAAACTGGGAGTCCTGACATGAAGACTGTTCTCAAGACATTTGCCGCCGCGCTTCTCGGCGTCGCGGCGATGGGCGGAGTGGCCAAGGCCGAGCAGGTCAAGATCGGCGTCGCCGCCGAACCCTACCCGCCCTTCACCTCGCCCGACGCCAGCGGCAAATGGGTGGGCTGGGAGATCGACTTCGTCAACGCCGTCTGCGCCGAAGAGAAACTTGACTGCGTGATCACACCGGTGGCCTGGGACGGCATCATCCCGGCTCTGACGACCAAGAAGATCGACGCCATCGTCTCTTCCATGTCGATCACCGACGAGCGCAAGAAGACGATCGACTTCTCGGACAAGTACTACAACACCCCGACCGCGATCATCGGGCCGAAGGACCAGAAGTTCGGCGCCACGCCGGACGATCTCAAGGGCAAGGTGATCGGCGTCCAGGTCTCGACCGTGCATGCCGTGTACGCGAAGAAGCACTTCACCGGCGCCCAGGAAATCAAGGAATACCAGACCCAGGATGAAGCCAACCAGGATCTGGCCGCTGGCCGCATCGACGCGGTGCAGGCCGACTCGATCGCGCTCGGCGAATTCCTGAAGTCGGACCAGGGCAAGGCCTGCTGCGACCTGAAGGGCATGGTGGCGCCCGACGACGAAGTGCTTGGCCCGGGTGTCGGCGCCGGTATCCGCAAGGAAGACACCGCGCTCAAGGAAAAGTTCAACGCCGGCATCAAGGCGATCCGCGCCAACGGCAAGTATGACGAGATCTCGAAGAAATATTTCGACTTCGACATCTATGGCGGCGCCACGCAGTCGAACTGAGCCCTCTCGAAATGAGTGAGGGCATGGCGTCCGCGCCATGCCCGATCTTGCCACGCGTGCCCGCCGCTGACCTGACCATCGGCGGCTCGCCAGCAATCCGGGGACGAAGCTGATCGACGCCTTTCTTCCGGCCTCCGCGGCCGGCATCATCGAACTCCTGTCGCCCGTGGCGCCCGGCTGGGGCGGCACGCTGCTGGTCGGCCTGCTGCATTCGATCGAGATCGCCATAGGCGCGACCTGCCTCGGCCTCATGATCGGCACCGCCGGCGCGTTCGGCAAGCTCTATGGCGGCCCGGTGACGCGCGATCTGCTCGCGGTCTACACGACGGTCGTGCGCGCCGTGCCGGAACTGGTGCTGATCCTGCTGCTCTATTACGCCGGCACCGACCTCATCAACCAAGTGCTGACGGCGATCGGCTACAGCCGTGTCGACATCAGCGGGCTCGCGGCCGGCATTTTCGTGCTGGGTTTCGTCCAGGGCGCCTATTCGACCGAAGTCATCCGCGGAGCCATCCTTGCCATCCCGCAAGGCCAGATCGAGGCCGCCCGCGCCTACGGCATGTCGCCGGGCCTGATGCTGCGACGCATCACTGTGCCGGCCATGCTGCCCTTCGCCATCCCCGGCCTGGCGAATCTGTGGCTCATCGCCACCAAGGACACCGCGCTGCTTGCCGTCGTCGGCTTCTTCGAACTGACGCTGGCGACGCGCCAGGCGGCCGGCGTGACCAAGGCCTACCTGCTTTTCTACCTTGCGGCCGGCGCGCTCTATCTCGCGCTCTCGCTGTTCTCCAACCTGATCATCGGCCGCGTCGAGGTCTGGTCGCGGCGCGGCATGCCCTCCGTCAGGGAGGCGCGCTGATGTCCGCCGAAGCCTCCGCGATCCACATGGCGGCGCGCGCCTCGATCTGGCTCAAGCCGCACCGCATCGTGCTGATCCTGATCGGGCTGGCGCTGGTTCTCTGCGCCGCCGTCTTCATGCGCTGGGATTGGCTGCCGCAATATTGGGAAATGGGCCTGATGGGCATCTGGCGGACGCTTTGGATCCTCGCCGTGACCTGCGCGCTGGGCTTTGCGCTGGCCGTGCCGCTCGGGCTCGCTCAGGCAGGTGGACCGATCTGGTTCTCGGCACCGGCAAAGGCCTTCTGCACCATCATCCGGGGAACGCCGCTACTCCTGCAGCTCTGGCTGCTCTATTACGGCCTCGGCTCGATCTTTCCGCAATATCCATGGATCCGTGAATCCTGGCTTTGGCCGTATCTCAGGCAGGCCTGGCCCTATGGCGTGGTGGCGCTGACCTTCTCCTTCGCCGGCTACGAGGGTGAAGTGATGCGCGGCGCATTCGCCGGCGTGCCGCGCGGACAGTTGGAGGCCGCCCGTGCGTTCGGCATGAGCCGCTGGAAAATCTTCCGGCGCATCTGGCTGCCGCAAGCCTTCTACCGGGCGCTGCCGACGCTGACCGGCGAGACGGTGCTGCAGCTAAAATCGACACCGCTGGTGGCGACAATCAGCGTCATCGATATCTTCGCCGTCTCCTCCAAGGTGCGCCAGGACACCTACCTGACCTACGAGCCTTTGCTGCTGCTGGCGCTGATCTATATGACGATCACCGGTATCCTGGTCTTCGTCTTCAGCCGGATCGAGGCACGGATTCCGGTCAAGATCGGATAGCGAATAGAGAGTAGCGAATAGCGAGTAGTTTCTTTATTTCCCCCTACTCGCTACTCGCTATTCCCTATTCGCTACTCGCTGCAGGGCAACACTGATGCAACTCACCCTCGCCCAGGCAACAGGTCTATGCCGGATGGCGGCGCTTGGCGCCGGCGCCAATGAGGAGGCGGCGCAGTCGCTGACAGCCTCGATCATCGCCGCGGAGGCCGAAGGCCTGTCGACGGTGGGGCTGTCGCATTTCATCGACTATCTGGAAGCGCTCGAAGCCGGCCGCATCGACGGCAACGCCGATCCGGCGATCACGCGGCCGGCGCTCGCCGTCTATCTTTCGGATGCGCGCGGCGGACTTGCCCATATCGGCTTCGACCGCACAATCGACGACCTGGTCAAGGCGGCAAAACTGTTCGGCGTCTCGATCTTCTCGCAGAAGAACGCCTATACATGCGGGGCGCTCGGCTATTTCTCCGGTCGGCTGGCGGAACAGGGGCTGGTGTCCTTCGCTGCCACCAACGGGCCGGCGGTGCTTGCCGGCTCGGGCTCGGTCAAGCCGGTCTATTGCACCAATCCGATGTCCTTTGCGTCGCCCGCCGCCGACGGGCCGCCGCTGATCATCGACCAGTCGTCGAGCGCGACCGCCTTCGTCAACATCCGCAAGGCGGCGGAGGAGGGCAAGAAGATCCCCGAAGGCTGGGCGCTGGATGCCAGCGGCAACCCGACCACCGATCCGGCGGCGGCGATGAAGGGCGCCATGCTTGCCTTTGGCGGCCAGCGCGGCGCCAACATCGCTTTAATGGTCGAGGTGCTGGCCGCGGGCATTTCCGGCGCCAACTGGTCGCTCGACGCGCCCTGGTTCACCGATGGGGCGGAGAGCCCCGGCACCGGCCTTTTCGTTCTGGCCATCGAGCCAAAGCTGCTCGACCCGAATTTCGAGCGGCGCATGAAGGACCAGCTCGAGCGGTTGCGGCGGCGCTATGGCGTGCATATCCCCGGCCGCTCGCGCGCTGACGCCGCCGAGAAGGCAAAGGCGCGCGGCATCACCACGTCCAGGGCAGTGGTGCAGCGCATTTCGGAATTCGCCGAGCGTTATTCGGCCTGATTTTTCCCTCCGCGATTGAACTTTTTTTCGACGTGACACGACCCATATCCGGCACCCCACGCCGCGAGCCGCCCGATTGGCTTCGTCCGGCTGGCGGCGCCACGCCGGGCGTTCAGGGCGGGGCGGGCGTGCTTGCTTCACGCCACCTTGATGCCGTCTCAGGTCAGGCCGTCTCGTTGGACTCTGCTTCGGTGTGGACACTGCCCGGAAAACCCCGCTTCGGCGGGGTTTTCTGTTCTCCCAAATGCGGCGGGGCAGGCATTCCGGGCAAGTTCAAAAACAAGCCGACGGCGACTTCCGGTCGCTCTTTGCCTTTGGCGAGAAACGGATTAAGAAACGGCTTCAGCCAAGCATTTGCGCGCGGAGCCAGTCATGACCGAAATCCTGCAGACCCCCAAGCTCGTCGTCGTCTTCGGCGGCTCGGGCTTCGTCGGTCGCCACGTCGTGCGAGCGCTGGCCAAGCGCGGCTACCGCATCCGGGTCGCCTGCCGGCGGCCCGACCTTGCCGGCCATGTGCAGCCGCTCGGCAATGTCGGCCAGATTCAGCCCGTGCAGGCCAATGTGCGCGTGCGCTGGTCGGTCGACCGCGCCGTGCAAGGCGCCGACCATGTCGTCAACTTGGTCGCCATCCTGCATGAGACCGGCCGCCAGAAATTTGGCGCCGTGCACGAGTTCGGCGCGCGCGCCGTCGCCGAGGCCGCACGCTCGGTCGGCGCCGGCCTCACCCAGATCTCGGCGCTCGGCGCCGATCTCAATTCGCCGTCCAACTACGCCCGCACCAAGGCGCTGGGCGAAAGGGCAGTGTTCGAGACGATTCAGGATGCCGTCATATTCCGCCCATCGATCAATTTCGGACCGGAGGACCGCTTCTTCAACCGCTTCGCCGGCATGGCGCGCCTGTCGCCCGTCCTGCCGCTGATCGGCGGCGGGCAGAATAAGCTGCAGCCGGTCTATGTCGGAGACGTCGCAGAAGCGATCGCGCGCTCGGTCGACGGCAAGGTCAAGGGCGGCCAGATCTACGAGCTCGGCGGCCCGCAGGTGCTGACCTTCAAGGAATGCATGGAAGAACTGCTCGCGGTCATCGACCGCCGCCGGTTGCTGGTGCCGGTACCGTGGTGGGTGGCGAACATCCAGGCGTCGATCCTGCAGCTGTTACCCAATCCGCTCCTGACCAAGGACCAGGTGCTGCAGCTGCGCGAGCACAACGTCGTCTCGGACGAAGCCGCCAAGGCCGCCAGGACGCTTGCCGGCCTCGGCATCCAGCCGCAGGCGATCGCCACCATCCTGCCCAGCTATCTCTGGCGCTTCCGCGCCGCCGGCCAGTTCCAGCAGCGCCGGCCGATCGCCGATCGGTAACCAGCCGCTTCAAGCCCGGCGGGAGACCTGCATCGGCAGGCCGCCCTGCGGCTGCGTGGTGAGTTTCTGCACCGGCCAAGGTCGGGTCTGCGATGTCGCATCGAAGCGGAAGCGCGACAACAGGATCGCCAGAGCGATGATCGCTTCCTGCATGGCGAAGCTTGCACCGATGCAGACGCGCGGCCCGGCGCCGAAGGGCAGGTACTGGAAGCGGTCGATCCTGTCGCGGTTTTCGGGATGGAAACGCTCCGGCAGGAAGGCGTCCGGCCTGTCCCACAGCTTGCGGTGGCGGTGCACCACCCAGGGCATCACCAGCACGGCGGCGTATTTCGGGATATAGAGGCCTTTCCAGGTCTCCGGCTCGATCGGCTCGCGGTTGATCGAGGGCGCCGGCGGATAGAGCCTGAGCGCCTCCTCGAAAGCGGCGCGGGTGAGCGGCATGGCATCCAGCCACCTGGTCGGATCGGGTTCGCGCGCCAGCACGGCGTCGATCTCCTGCTCGACCTTGTCGCGTTCCCAGGGCGCCCCGGCGAGGCAATAGATCGTCCAGCCCAGCGCCCGCGCGGTCGTCTCATGGCCGGCGCCGATGAAGGTGATGATGTTGTCCTCGACTTCGGCGCGGGTCAGCCCGTCCGGCCCCTCGGCGCGCAGCAGAAGCGTGAGAAAATCCTGCGGCACGCCGTCGGGATCGCGCTTCAGCCGCTCCTCGCGCATCTTCACTGTGTTGGCCACGATATTGCGGAAATAGGCCATGGTCTTGCGGCCGCGGATGCGGGTTAGCCGCGGCAGCCATTCCGGCGCGCGCAGAAGGTCAAGCGGGTCGACACGGCCCATGGTCTCGAACAGGCGGTCGATCTCCTTGGCGAAGCTGCCGGGCTGGCCGGCGATCTCGCCGGAAAACAGCGTTTCGGCGAGGATGTCGTAGGTGAGCATCGTCATGTCATGCGCGACATCGGTCATGCCGCCGGCCTCGTAGCGGGTGACGAAATCCAGCGTGCGCTTCAGCATCGGCCCGGCGAAGCCGGAGATGTGGCGCGGTGTGAACACCGGCGCCATCGCCTTGCGCGAGCGCCTCCACACCTCGCCTTCGGCGGTCAGCAGCCCGTCGCGCAGGATCGGGCGCAGGATCAGCTGGCGCACAGTCGCCATCTTGTAATTCCTGGCGTTATCGATCAGCACATGGCGGATGAGGCCGGGATCGTTGGCGATGACCAGAGGGCCGCCGATGCCGGTCACCGAGATCCAGGGCTCGTTGTAGGTATGCTCGCCCCACAGCTCGAGCGGATTGCGGTAGACGATGCGCATCATCTCCAGCGTCGAAGGCGGCGTTGTGCGCGGCGTCGGCGCCGGCGGCACGAAAGGGGCGGGCTTGGTGTCCATGAAGCATGCTCCGCTGACAGCCGAATGTAGTGTCCGACGAAGCGGGCGTCCATCTGGCCGAGCAGGTCCGCGATCGTCACCAAATACGGCTCGCGTCAGCCGGCTTGCCGGTCCGTCGGCTCGGGGTGAATGAAAGGCTTCTCGCCAAGCCGGCAAAATGGCCGCAAACCTTGGAAAACCAGCCGTTTGCGCCTATATCTAGGACATCAAAACGGCGCGATTCGGGGTGACTTTCCCGTGCCGGACCATCGACATCAATCAGACAGGTATTCATGAGCGACCAGACCGAAAGCGCCATTGGCGTGGAAGCCGAGTACGGCGCCGATTCCATCAAGGTTTTGAAGGGGTTGGATGCCGTGCGCAAGCGTCCGGGCATGTATATCGGTGACACCGATGACGGCTCGGGCCTGCATCACATGGTCTATGAGGTGGTGGACAACGCCATCGACGAGGCGCTGGCGGGCCACGCCGACCTCGTCTCGGTGACGCTCAACCCCGACGGCTCCGTCACTGTGATCGATAATGGCCGCGGCATTCCGACCGACATCCACTCCTCAGAGGGTGTTTCGGCGGCGGAAGTGATCATGACGCAGCTGCATGCCGGCGGCAAATTCGACCAGAACTCCTACAAGGTTTCCGGCGGTCTGCACGGCGTCGGCGTCTCGGTGGTCAACGCGCTTTCCGCATGGCTCAAGCTCAAGATCCGCCGCAACGGCGAAATCTTCGAGATGAGCTTCACGCATGGCAATGCCGACGCGCCGTTGAAGGTGACGGGCACATATGAGCAGAACAAACAGCCCGGCACCTATGAGGGCCGCAGCGGCAGCGAGATCACCTTCTTCCCGTCGGCCGAGACCTTCACCATGGTCGAATTCGACTATGGCACGCTGGAGCACCGGCTGCGCGAGCTTGCCTTCCTCAATTCCGGCGTGCGCATCGTGCTGACCGACGCGCGTCATGCCGACTTGGTGCGCCACGAGCTGCATTACGACGGCGGCCTGGAAGAGTTCGTCAAATATCTCGACCGGGTGAAGAAGCCGCTGATCGAAACGCCGATCGCCATCCGCGCCGAGCGCGACGGCATCACCGTGGAAGTCGCGATGTGGTGGAACGACAGCTACCACGAGAACGTGCTGGCTTTCACCAACAACATCCCGCAACGCGACGGCGGCACGCATCTGGCGGGCTTCCGCGCGGCGCTGACCAGGCAGATCACCGGCTATGGCGAATCGTCCGGCCAGACCAAGAAGGAAAAGGTCTCGCTGACCGGCGACGACTGCCGCGAAGGCCTGACCGCCGTTCTATCGGTCAAGGTGCCGGACCCGAAATTCTCCTCGCAGACCAAGGACAAGCTGGTCTCGTCCGAGGTCCGCCCGGTGGTGGAAAGCCTGGTCAACGAGGCGCTGGGCACCTGGCTGGAAGAGCATCCGAGCGAAGGCAGGGTGGTGGTCGAGAAGGTGATCCAGGCGGCGGCCGCGCGCGAGGCCGCGCGCAAGGCGCGCGACATCACCCGCAAGAGCTCGCTCGGCGTCACCTCGCTGCCCGGCAAGCTCGCCGACTGCCAGGAGCGCGATCCGGCGAAGTCGGAAATCTTCATTGTCGAGGGCGATTCGGCCGGCGGCTCGGCCAAGGGCGGACGCTCGCGCCAGAACCAGGCGATCCTGCCGCTGCGCGGCAAGATCCTCAATGTCGAACGGGCGCGCTTCGACCGCATGCTCTCTTCGGACATGATCGGCACGCTGATCACCGCGCTCGGCACCTCGATCGGCAAGGACGAGTTCAATGCCGACAAGCTGCGCTACCACAAGATCATTCTGATGACGGACGCCGACGTCGACGGCGCCCACATCCGCACGCTGTTGCTCACCTTCTTCTTCCGGCAGATGCCGGAGCTGATCGAGCGCGGCCATCTCTACATCGCCCAGCCGCCGCTCTACAAAGTGACGCGGGGCAAGAGCTCGCAATATCTCAAGGACGAAAGCGCCTATGAGGAATATCTGATCGGGTCCGGACTGGATGAGGCCTCGCTGGTGCTGGCTTCCGGGGAGGTACGGACAGGACAGGACCTGCGCGCCTCGGTCGACGACGCGCTTTCGGTGCGCCAGCTGATCAACGGGCTGCACACGCGCTATAACCGCAGCGTCGTCGAGCAGGCGGCGATCGCCGGTGCGCTCAATCCCGACGTGCTTGCCGATCTGGGCCGCGCCAATGCCATGGCCGAGCGCGTCGCGAAGCGGCTCGACATGATCGCCGAGGAGACTGAGCGCGGCTGGACCGGCAGGCTGTCGACCTCCAATGACGGTTCGGGCGGCTATGTGTTCGAGCGCACCGTGCGCGGCGTGAAGGATGTGGTCCAGCTCGACGCCGGGCTGATCAATTCGGCCGATGCGCGCCAGCTCGACCGCTACGCGGCGCGCCTGGCAGAAGTCTATGGCGAGCAGCCTGCCTTGCGTCGGAAAGAGACCTCGGAACTCCTCTCGGGGCCGCTGGCGCTGCTCAACGCAGTGTTCGCTTCAGGCCGCAAGGGCCTCACCATGCAGCGCTACAAGGGTCTCGGCGAGATGAATGCCGAGCAGCTCTGGGAAACCACGCTGGACCCGAATGTGCGCTCTCTGCTGCAGGTCAAGGTCAACGACGCGACCGACGCCGACTCGCTGTTCTCGCGGCTGATGGGCGACGAGGTGGAACCACGCCGCGAGTTCATCCAGGACAATGCGCTGTCGGTGGCCAATCTGGATATCTGAGCGCGCCCTTACAGATTCAAAAAGAAAGGCCCGACAGCTGTCGGGCCTTTCTTTTTGATGCCTGCCATGACGCTCAGTGATCCATCGCCTTGACGATTTCCTCGGTCATCTTCTTGGCGTCGCCGAGCAGCATCATGGTGCCGTCCTTGTAGAACAGCGTGTTGTCGATGCCGGCATAGCCGGAACCGAGCGAGCGCTTGACGAAGAGGCAGGTGCGGGCCTTGTCGACGTCGAGGATCGGCATGCCGTAGATCGGCGAGGACTTGTCGTCGCGCGCAGACGGGTTGGTGACGTCATTGGCGCCGATGACATAGGCGACGTCGGCCTGCGCGAATTCCGAGTTGATGTCCTCCAGCTCGAACACCTCGTCATAAGGCACGTTGGCCTCGGCCAGAAGCACGTTCATGTGGCCGGGCATGCGTCCGGCGACCGGGTGGATGGCGTATTTCACCTCGACGCCGTTGGCCTTGAGCTTGTCGGCCATTTCGCGCAGCGCATGCTGCGCCTGGGCGACCGCCATGCCATAGCCGGGCACGATGATGACCTTCTGCGCGTTCATCATCAGATAGGCCGCGTCGTCGGCCGAGCCCTGCTTGACGGTGCGCTCGATGCCGTCGCTGGCCACGGCAGCGGTCTCGCCGCCAAAGCCGCCGAGGATGACCGAGATGAAGCTCCGGTTCATGCCCTTGCACATGATGTAGGACAGGATCGCGCCCGACGAGCCGACCAGCGCGCCGGTGATGATCAGCGCCAGGTTGCCGAGGGTGAACCCGAGTGCCGCCGCCGCCCAGCCGGAATAGGAGTTCAGCATCGACACCACGACCGGCATATCGGCGCCGCCGATCGGGATGATCAAGAGCACGCCGAGCACCAGCGAGGCGGCGACGATCAGCCAGAAGACGAGCTTGGACTCGGTGGTCACGAGCAGCACGATCAGCACCACCAGCGCGATACCGAGCGCGATGTTGATGAGGTGACGGCCGCCGATCATGATCGGCTTGCCGGACATGCGTCCGTCGAGCTTCAGGAAGGCGATGACCGAGCCGGTGAAGGTGATGGCGCCGATGGCGACGCCCAGGCTCATCTCGACGAGAGCCTGGGCATGGATGTCGCCTGCGGTGCCGATACCAAAACTTTCCGGCGCGTAGATGGCGGCAGCCGCCACCATCACGGCGGCGAAGCCGACGAGGCTGTGGAAGGCGGCGACCAGCTGCGGCATCGAGGTCATGGCGATGCGACGCGCGGTGACGGCGCCGATGCCGCCGCCAATGGCGAGACCGAGCACGATCAGGCCGAAGCGGCCGGCCGAAGGCAGCGCCAGCGCCAGCGTTGTGGCGATGGCGATGCCCATGCCGATCATGCCGTAAAGATTGCCCTGGCGGCTGGTGGTCGGGTGCGACAGGCCGCGCAGCGCCAGGATGAACAGGATGCCGGAGACAAGATAGAGGAAGGAAGCGAAGTTGGCGTTCACGTCACTTTTCCTTCTTCTTGTACATGGCGAGCATGCGCTGGGTGACGAGGAAGCCGCCGAAGATGTTGACCGAGACCAGCACCAGCGCGACAAAGCCGAAGCCCGCGGCCAGGCCCGAAGCGGCGATGCCGACGGCGAGCAGCGCGCCGACGACGATGACCGAGGAGATGGCGTTGGTGACGGCCATCAGCGGCGTGTGCAGCGCCGGCGTCACCGACCAGACGACATAATAGCCGACGAAGATCGCCAGCACGAAGATGGCGAAGCGGAAGACGAAGGGATCGATGGCGCCACCCGAAAGCGCGTGCGCGGCATTACCGGCAGCCTCGCCTGCGGGCGCGTTGGCAAGGTCCTGCACCGCAAGGCGGACGGCGGCGGTCGCCTGATCGAGCTGATCGAGAGCTTTCTGCAGCTGTTCCATCACGCGGTCCCTTTCGACTTAGACGAGGGCGACTTGGCTGCGGCGGGTTTCTTCGCCGCGATCTTCTTCGCAGCAGGCTTGTCGAAGGCGTCAGCGACGATGGTCGTCGCGGGAATGGCAGCCGGCTCGGTGCGCGGCTCTTCCGCCGCCTTGGCGAAGGCAGGATGCACGACTTTGCCGCCATCGGTCAGCATCGTGGCCTTGACCAACTCGTCGTCGCGCTTGATCGAAAACTGTTTCGTCACCTTGTCGACCATCGTCTCGAGGAAGGCGTAGAGATTCTTGGCGTAGAGCAGCGAGGCGGATGCAGCAACACGACCGGGCACGTTGAGATGGCCGACGATCTTGACGCCGTTTTCTGTCGTCACGACTTTGCCGGGCACCGCGCCTTCGACATTGCCACCGCGCTCGACCGCCAGGTCGACGATCACCGAGCCCGGCTTCATCGAGGCGACCATGGCAGCCGAGATGAGCTTCGGCGCCGGACGGCCAGGGATCAGCGCGGTGGTGATGACGATGTCCTGCTTGGCGATGTGCTCGGCAGTCAGCGCCGCCTGCTTGGCCTGGTATTCCTTCGACATTTCCTTGGCGTAGCCGCCGGCCGTCTCGGCCGCCTTGAACTCCTCGTCCTCGACCGCCAGGAATTTGGCGCCGAGCGATTGCACCTGCTCCTTCACCGCCGGACGCACGTCTGTAGCGGTGACGATGGCGCCCAGCCGCCGCGCGGTGGCGATGGCCTGTAGCCCGGCGACGCCGACGCCCATGACGAAAGCTTTCGCCGCCGGCACTGTGCCTGCCGCCGTCATCATCATCGGCAGCGCGCGGTCATATTCGGCGGCCGCGTCGATCACCGCCTGGTAGCCGGCGAGATTGGCCTGCGAGGAAAGCACATCCATCGACTGGGCGCGGGTGATGCGCGGCATGAATTCCATCGAAAAGGCGGTGATGCCGGCCTTGGCCATCGCGGCGACAGCGGCATCGTTGCCGTAAGGATCCATGATGGCGATGACGGCGGCGCCCGGCTTGTAGCCCTTGAGCTCGCCATCCGTCGGCCGGCGCACTTTCAGCACCACATCGGCCTTTTTGGCGTCGGCCGCCGTTCCGATCGCGCCGCCGGCAGCAGTGAAATCCTGGTCGGGAATGCGTGAGCCGAGGCCGGCACCCTTCTCGACGATCACGTCGAAGCCGAGACCCGCCAGGCGCTTGACCGTCTCCGGCGAGGCCGCGACGCGCGGCTCGTTCGGGTCAATCTCGCGAGGGATGAATACGATTTGTCCCACCGGATGATCCTTTCGGCTGGAACCTTGACTGCGCAAGGCGTCGGCCGGACGTCCGGCGACGTCGAGGGCAATGGGCTTGGGAAGTCTACCGCAGAATGAGAGTGCCGACGGCCATGATCAGGATAAACAGGATGGTCGCCGAGAAGAAGCCGCCGACGAAGAAACCGAAGGCCATTGCAATAAGGACGGCGGCACAGAACAGCGAGCCGTATTTGGCAAGACCGAGGAAGCCTTTGTAGGTACGGTCGTGCTCGGCATAGTCCATCTGCGCGCCCAGCTCGACAGGACCGGTCGGCGTGTGATCAGCCATGGAAGTACCCCTTCGAAAATGCCTTCGAGGCACATAGCGAAAAGCCGAACCAAGAGCAATGGCGCTATTGCCGCACAGTCCGCGACAACAGCCTCAAACGAAAGTTGAAATCGAATGCCGCGCGATGTCGACGCGGCCGGCGCGGAATTTCAGCCGGCGAGGTGGGGGAAAAGGCCGAGCAGGCCGACAACGATCAGGTAAAGCGCGACGATGTAGTTGAGGAGCCGAGGCATCACCAGGATCAGCACGCCGGCGATCAGCGAGATCAGCGGCGTCAGCGCGAGCGAGTGGATGGTCATGCGGGATCCTTTCTATGACAGGCGCGATCACCTGGGCAGACCAGGCTGCGGAGCTGTATCGACGCAATTCCGGACGGAAAACCGCTCACACTTTTCCTGGAATTGCTCTGACAACGCCGCCGCCGACGAAAGGTTCATGGCCTGCGTTCAGGCCGCGGCGCGGTAATATTTCGCCGTCGGCAGAATGGTGAGGGGCGTCAGCCGGTTGATGGCCGGATTGCCGAACATCATCCGCTGCTCCATCGGCGTCGATCTGAAGAACGGCAATCGTTTGAGCGTCAGGCGCATGTTTTCGCCGGCCGGGATTTCGAACAGTGCGAGCGGGGGAAGAACGCCCGGAAATACTTTAGCCTCTGTCCTCTGCACGGCCTGAAAGTAACGAACGTAAAAAGCGGAATGCTCCATCTTGACCGGCGTCAGTACCGAGTCCTGGCCAAAATAACAGGAGGCGACCATGGCAATCCTGAGTGTCAGGAAAGGTATCACTCCGGGCGACGGTGCGCTGGCAGGATCGGCTGCGAACCGGGTTCCATCGATGAAGGTTTCTCCGCGCGCAAGCCGCTCCTTCAATATTTCCGGATAGGCATCGACGGAGGGCGAGAACGGACACTCGCTGGTAATATAATGGAAACGCAGTGTGCTGACCAATTGGCCATAGCAATAGACACCGAACCGGTAGGCGTTGGGCAGATTATCCCAGCGATCCTCGAACATACCGCTCGCGATCGGACCACACATACCTGAGCGCCGATAGGAATTGTAGCGGAGCCGGTATATCGCCTCCTGATCTTCACCCCCGGTGATGAGACGATATTCGACATGATCCAGCAGTTGCATCATGGATCGGTTGAGCGCCGAGTCGATTCTAGCGCTGGCGTCGACCGACGCGCTCTTTCTAGCAACAACCATAGTCTGTCCTCGAATTCCGCTTATAAATAAGCTATTCGAGTTGAAATGAGACACAAGCTGAAAATTCGATATCGCTGATTTACCGGTTGTTAACCTTAACGGCCGTGAATCGTTCGGCGATCTCATGCGAAAAATGCAGGATCGTGCAGTCAGGTTGTCTGATCCGAACTGGCGGCGATCACCGCGGTGATTCTGAAATCAGGTGTTGCGCGCACCAGGACGTGGCGGATTTAGACAGCGCCCGAGCTGTCATCCTTTCATTGGGTGAACATTCGATCTGTTTTTTGAACGCAATAGCGTTCAGCTGGCTGTCCGTTTGCCGGCGATATACAGATCCGCTGCAAACGGCCACGTGACACTCGACATCGTCTCGATGCCCGACGCGCTGAGCGCGGCGCCGAAGAGGAAGCCCTGCACGAAGTCCGGCTTGACCAGATGGACCAGCGTCTTCAGCTGCTCGAAGGTTTCGACCCCTTCGATGGTGACAGAAAGACCCAGCGTCCGGGACAGGCCGACGATGCCCTTCAGAAGATCGAGCGACTGCCGGTTCTGGTTCAAATCGATCAGGAAGGAGCGATCGATCTTGATCTTGTCGAGCGGCAGCTTGTGCAAATAGCTGAGGCTGGAATAGCCGGTGCCGAAATCGTCGAGCGCAATGCGGACGCCAAGCGTCTTCATCTCTTCGATCAGCTCGCGCGTCAGCGATTTGTCGTCGAGCAAGGCGGTCTCGGTGACCTCGATTTCGAGCCTGTGCGGCGCAAGGCTTGACGCCGCCAGCGCGTCACGAACCTTCTGCACGACATCGCGGTTGCGGAAATCCTTGGCCGAAAGGTTGACCGATACGCTGGTCTGCGTCGGCCATTTGGCGCATTCGGCGCAGGCCGCCTGCAACACGAAAGTACTGATGTCGGCAATGATGCCCATCTCCTCGGCGAGCGGGATGAAGACGCTGGGCGAGATCGGGCCGAGATCGGGATGGTCCCAGCGGCAGAGCGCCTCGCAACTGGCGATGCGCATGGTGCTGATGGCCACGATCGGCTGGTAGACGACGCGCAACTCCCTGGCCTGCACGGCATTGCGCAGGTCGGCCTTCATCAGCTGGCGACTGCGGAACGCGGCATCCATTGATGCCTCGAACAGCCGCCAGCTGTTCTTGCCGAGCTCCTTGGCCTTGTAGAGGGCAAGGTCGGCCTTGACGATCATGGCGTCGACATCGGTGTCTTCGACCCTGGACAACACGGCGCCGCCGCTGGCCTGGATGCGTAGGCTGTGACCGGCGACATCCACCTCCCCCTGCAGGTTGACGAAGATCTCGTCGAGCAAATCGTTGAGATGGCTCTCGTCCTCGATGCGGTCGAAGAAGACCATGAACTCGTCGCCGCCGAAACGGCTGACATTGATGCCTGGCCCGGCGACCGCAGCCAGCCGCTCGGCCAAGGCATAGATCAGCCCATCGCCGACCGGATGGCCGAGTGTGTCGTTGACGCTCTTGAAATCGTCGAGGTCGAGCACGGCGAGGCCGCAGAGCCGGTCGCGGTCGCCGGACGCCATGGCTTCGCCGACCAGTTCGTTGAAATAGGCGCGGTTCGGCAGCCCCGTCAAATTGTCGTAGCGCGCCATGAAGCGGATCTTTTCCTCCGCCTCGACGCGGGCCGTCACGTCCTCGAAGGTGATGACGCCCAATTCCTGACTGCCTTCGCGCGCGGAAAATTCATAGTGCTGGCCATTGGCAAGCGAAACCAGCACCTTGCGGTCGCGGCCTTCGCGCAAGGCGCGCGTCAGCTGCGCCTCGATGTAGCGGCAGTCCTTTGGCGCCAGCATGCCGCCGGCAACGCCGCGCATCAGCAGGCTGTGGATCGAGCGCCCGAGCAGCGCCTCGGACGATTTCAGCGACATCAGATGGGCAGCCTCGGCATTGGCCACCGCGACGCGGCCGTCCGGGCCTAGCATGACCAGGCCGTGCGACATGGTGTTGAGCGCGCGGTCGAACCGGCGCGTCAGGTTCCTCGCCTGCTTGTGGCCGATGACCGCGGAGAAGAGCACGTTGCGGACATGGTCAGCGCTGCTGATCGTGACGAACGTCAGTGGGATGATCATCAAGCCGAGGACGACAGAAGCCATATCCATACGCAGGATGAGCGCAAGAGCCGCCGGCCCGACGAGGGTCAATGAAAAAATCTGGACCATGCGCATGGACCCGTAACTTCGCCCGACAACCGTTACCAGGGTCGTCAACGACAACGACACCGACGCCAGTTCACCAAACTGGTCAGGACGCAGGTAGATCGACACGAAGCAGAATGACCCCAATGCGAGGCCCTGCGCGCTGCCTTTGATAATGTAGTTGCGCTCTATCGCTTCTGCCTCTGCGACACTTGCTATGGTGCCGCCCGCTCTATGGAAGCCTTGGATGCTGAAGTACCGCCAGAGGCTGGCCGATAGCAGAACGAAAGCCAAGGCCAGATAAAGCAGATCCTGCGTGCGCAGGTAGACCATGAAACCGACAATCCAGTAGCATACGCCGCCGATCGCCACCATGCCGGCGTTGTCGAACAATGCCCGCACGAACTGGATATAGACGTCCGCCGGGATGCTCTCGGTCTTCGCTCTGCCCATACACTCGGCCCAACACTACGCCTTGTCATGCCACACCCCGCCTTAAGAAAGGCTTAGAACGGCGCGCGGCGACGGTTGCAGAGGGTTGCTATAAGCAGGACGGATAAGGGATTCGGGATTTTGGCGCGGCGTCCAACGCGCCGGCGCGATCATTCCGCCGCCCGAAGCGAAGGCTCCGCGGGGGCTTGCTTCAAACGCTCGATCAAACGCGAGCGCTCGCCCGCCGCCTTGTCGGCGCTGGCCTGCCGGACATGGCCGTAGCCGCGGATAAGCGCCGGCACGGAGGCCAGGGCCGTCGCGGCTTCCATCCTGCCCGGCGCCAGCGCGCCGGCGATCAGCTCGAGATCGGCTTCGTATGCCCTCAGCGACTGCCGCTCGATGCGCCGCTCGGCCGTGTAGCCGAAAAGGTCGAAGGCGGTTCCACGCAGGCCCTTCATCGCCGCCAGCAGCCGAAAGCCCTTCATCATCCACGGGCCGAAGCTCGATTTGCGGGGCTTGCCGTCATTGCCGCGCCGCCCGAGGATCGGCGGCGCGAGATGGAACTCGAGCTTGTCGTAGCTCTGGAACTGCTTGGCGAGGTCGGCGGCGAAAGTGCCGTCGGTGTAGAGCCGCGCCACCTCATACTCGTCCTTGATCGACATCAGCTTGAAGAGGTTCCTGGCGACGGCCTCGGTCACTGCGGTCGAGCCGGGCACGGCCTTGGCTTCGGCGGCGCGCAACGTCGCCACGCGGTCGGCGTAACGCCTGGCATAGCCTGCGTTCTGATAGGCGGTAAGGAAGGCGACACGGCGGGCGATGACATCGTCCAGCGTCTCCGCCGGTCGGGAAGCCGGCTTGTCCGTCTGGCTGACCAGGCCGCGCACGAAATCGGGCTGATGCGCGGCGCGGCGGCCCCAGCGGAAGGCCGCGATGTTCATCGGCACCGCCTCGCCGTTCAATTCTATCGCCTTTTCAACGGCTTCGGCGGAAAGCGGCAGTCCGCCATGCTGGAAGGCGAAGCCGAGCATGAACATGTTGGCGCCCAGCGAATTGCCGAACAAAGCCGTCGCCGTGCGGGTGGCGTCGAAGAAATGCGCCTTGTCGTCGCCGGCCGCCGCCCGGATCGCCTTCTTCAGCCGCTCGATCGGCAGCGAGAAGTCGGCGGACCGGGTGAATTCGCCGGGCATGATCTCGGCGGTGTTGGCGAGGAAGATCGTGTGGCCCTCGCGCACCCCGCCCAGCACCTTCTTGGCGCCGGAGACGACGAGATCGCAGCCGAGCACAAGGTCGGCCTTGCCGGCCGAAACGCGGATGGCATGGATATCCTCGGGCGTCGGGGCGATGCGGACATGGGTGAAGACCGAGCCGCCCTTCTGGGCGAGGCCGGCCATGTCGATCATGCCGCAGCCCTTCCCTTCAAGATGCGCGGCCATGCCGAGCACCGCGCCGACGGTGACAACGCCGGTGCCGCCGACCCCGTCGATGATCCCCGCCCAGCCCTGGGTGCCCATGCGGAATTCAGCCGGCGCGGGCACGCCGTCGAGAGGATCGGCCTTGCCGGCAATGCCCTCTGCCTTCCTGATCTTGCCGCCATGCACGGTGACGAAGGACGGGCAGAAGCCGTTGAGGCAGGAGAAGTCCTTGTTGCAGCTCGACTGGTCGATCCGGCGTTTGCGGCCGAATTCGGTCTCGACCGGCTGGATCGAGACGCAGTTCGACTGGACGCCGCAATCGCCGCAGCCTTCGCAGACCAGTTCGTTGATGAAGAGGCGCTTGTCCGGATCGGGGAAGGTGCCGCGCTTGCGGCGCCGGCGTTTCTCGGCGGCGCAGGTCTGGTCGTAAATGAGAACGGAAACGCCTTTGAGCCCACGCAACTCGCGCTGGACGAGATCGAGGTCGTCACGGTGATGGATGCTGACGCCGGCCGGGAAATCGGCCTTGCCGGCATATTTGTCGGGCTCGTCGGTGACGACGGCGATGCGCTCGACGCCCTCGGCGCGCACTTGTCTGGCGATCATGTCGACGGTCAGGCCGCCCTCATGCGGCTGGCCTCCGGTCATGGCGACGGCGTCGTTGTAAAGGATCTTGTAGGTGATGTTAGCGCCCGAGGACAGCGCGAAGCGGATCGCCAGCACGCCGGAATGGTTATAGGTGCCGTCGCCGAGATTCTGGAAGATGTGGTCGCGCTTCGAGAACGGCGCCTGTCCGACCCATTGCGCGCCCTCGCCGCCCATGGCGGTGAAGCCGACCGTATTCCTGTCCATCCACAGCGCCATGAAATGGCAGCCGATGCCGGCGGCGGCGATCGAGCCGTCCGGAACCTTGGTTGACGAATTGTGCGGGCAGCCCGAGCAGAAGAAAGGCGTGCGCGAGCCGATATCGACAGTGTCTGCGAGCATCGCCTGGAACTGGCGCAGCTTCGCCAGCCGCGCGGCGATTTCTTCCGACGGGCCGATGGTGCGCAGAATCCGTTCGCCGAGCGCGATGGCGATCTCGTTCGGATCGAGCGCGCCCTTGGCCGGAAACAGCCAGTCGCCGCGTTCGTCCTTCTTGCCGACGATCACCGGCTGCGTGGCGGTGCCGTAGAGGTTCTCGCGCAGCTGAACCTCGATCAAAGAGCGCTTTTCCTCGACGACGACGATGGTGTCGAGGCCGCGGGCGAACTCGGCGATATGCTGGAAATCGAGCGGCCACGGGCAGCCGACCTTGAACAGGCGGATGCCGATGCGGTTGGCGGCCGCCTCGTCGATGCCGATATCCTCCAGCGCCTGGCGGACATCGAGATAGCTCTTGCCGATGGTGATGACGCCGAGCTTGGGATTGCGGCCGCCGGAATAGACGATGCGGTTGAGACCATTGGCCTGGATAAAGGCGGAGGCGGCGGCGCGCTTGTACTCGTGCAGCCGCTCTTCCTGGCCGAGCATGTCGATCTCGTGGCGGATGTTGAGGCCGCCCAGCGGCATGTCGAATTCGGGAATGACGATGCCCAGACGCTCGATCGAGGCGTCGACCGAGGCGGTCGATTCGATGTTGTCCTTGACGCATTTGATCGCCGCCCAGGTGCCGGCGAAGCGCGACATTGCAAAGCCGTAGAGGCCGTAGTCGATGATCTCCTGGACGCCTGCCGGGTTGAGGATCGGCACCATGGTGTCGACGAATAGGAATTCGGTGGCATGCGCATTCGTCGAGGATTCGGCCATGTGGTCGTCGCCCATCAGGGCAAGCACGCCGCCGTGCTTGGACGAGCCGGCAAGATTGGCGTGGCGGAAGACGTCTCCGGAACGGTCGACGCCCGGCCCCTTGCCGTACCAGACGGAAAAGACGCCGTCATGCGTGCCCTCGCCCAACAATTCGGTCTGCTGAGAACCCCAGCAGGCGGTGGCGGCGAGTTCCTCGTTGAGGCCGGGCTGGAAGACGATGTCGGCAGCCGCAAGCTGCTTCTTGGCCCGCCACAGCTGCATGTCGAGGCCGCCCAAAGGCGAGCCGCGATAGCCGGAGACGAAGCCCGCCGTGTTGAGGCCCGCGCGGCGGTCGCGCTCGCGCTGCATCAGAAGCATGCGCACGACCGCCTGCGCGCCGGACAGGAAGACGCGCTCCTTGCCAAGGTCGAACTTGTCGTCGAGCGCGACGTCGTGCAGCGTCATCAGGTATTTCCTCTGCGGAGGCGGCTCAAATCAGGCAGCCAACGTCGGAGTGGGACGCCGCAGTCTTTCTTCCCTTGGCGGAGAGGTCAAACAAAATCGCAGCAGCCAGATAACACGCAACAAACGGTCTGGCGAGTGGCCGACGGCGCATGCAAGACCGCGCTAACTGCTTCCCGAGGAACAAAAATTTCGTGAGCGCTGGGCGTTTCAGGTCGCTTTCGAGCAATCCGGCTTCTGCTCGTCCGGCAGCTTGCCATCGGGATGGCCGGCAAGGTCCGGGTTGAGCTCGTATTTCGGGCCGATCACCAGCGGCCGGTCCGGCAGCATCGTCTGATCCTCCGACGAGGTCATGGTGGTGTCGATGCTTTGCAGCAATGTGCCGCTGGCATCCTGGATGCGGATAGAGACTTTGTAAGGCTTGTCCTTGACCACGCAGGAGAGCGGCGGGCTGGTGAGCGTGATATGGGGCAGCTTCGGCCAGATCTTCTGGTTGACGACGAGCGGATCGCCGCCCGCCGGATTCTGGAAGCTCACCACCGCGACCTGGCCGTCGACCATCGGCCGCAGCGGCTTCAGCGTGATGACATAGGTGGCGATGGCCAGCCGGTAATTGAACTCGAACAGCTTGCCGGAGATGGCGAAGAGTTGCTCCTTGCCGGTGTCGCGGCAGGCGCCAAGCGCGAATGCAGCGATCAAGGCGACGCCGACCAGAGCCGAACGCGACAATTTCCTAAGCATTGCTGACCTCCCTCGCCGCTGTGCGGCGGCGGTAATAGCGGTTTGCCTTCTGGCGGTTGCCGCAAACCGCCATGTCGCACCAGAGGCGACTGGCGTTGCGGCTGCGGTCGACGAACAGCCAGCTGCAATTGGGACAGATCCTCAGCCTCGCCACCGTTTCGTCGCGCAGCAGCGACAGCGCCGAGACGGCCAAAGCCGCCTCGAAGGCGATCGGCGTTTGCGGATCGCCGAAAGGCTGGCCCGGCACCCCGATCTCGGTCGCGCTGCCGGACAGCCCGCCGGCGCAGGCCGTGAGGAAGTCCGGCAAGTGGCTGGTCGCAATCGCGCCGTTCGATACGGCATGACGAAACAGGCGGTCGGTCGCTTCGCGAATCGAGACGACGGCTGGCTTTATCTCGCCCGGCTCCGGCGCCTGCAGCCTTCGGCCGCCGAGCTCGGCCGCGCGAAAGCCGCTCGCCGCCTCGGCGAAGCGGGCGATCTCGGCCGGATCGTCAAAACGGTCAAAGGACTTTTGCGGATCGTTGCGCAGCACGACGGTGTTCGCCGTGTCGAGCGCAAGGATGCCGCCGGTGAAGCGGTGCGGGGTCCAGGAAACCGTCATGACAGAAATCTAACCGATAAAACGCATTTGACAAGTTAGATTCCGAGTGCAACGGTCCAGCGGGGTCGCGTCATACGACCTGTAGGATATCGCATGCTCTATTTCTTCCAGCAGGTGCTGAACGGGCTGCATTCGGGCGCGCTCTATGCGCTGCTCGCCTTCGGCTATGTGCTGACCAACGGCATCCTGCATCGCACCAACCTGGCTTACGGCGCGCTGTTCGCCTTCTGCGGCCAGACGATGATCCTGACCGCCGCCTTCGGCTATCAGGCGCTGTGGCTGACGCTGGCCGCCGCGGTAATGCTCGGCGTCGCCGCCGCCGTGCTTTATGCCGCGCTGATCAGCCATGTCCTGTCGCGCAGCGTTTTCGAGAGGCTCGCCGACCGCTCGCCCAACGCCATCGTGGTGACGACGCTCGGCATTCTCATCTTCCTGTCGGAAGCGAGCCGCATTGCCGCCGACACGCATGACCTATGGCTGCCGCCGATGCTCGCCAACCCCGTCATCTTTGCCCAGGGTGAGGGCTTCAAGGTGACGCTCACGGTGATCCAGCTGCTCGATTGCGCTTGTATCATCGCGGTGGTGGCGCTGGCGGCCTGGCTGTTCTCGCATTCGCATTTCGGCCGCGCCTGGCGCGCCGTCTCCGACGACCCGAAAGCGGCGGCGATGTGCGGCATCGACGTCACCGCCGTGTTCCGCCGCGCCGTGCTGTTCAGCGGCTTTTGCGCCGCCCTAGCCGGCGTGCTTGCCGGTCTCTATTATGGCAATGTCTCCTTCGGCACCGGGCTGGTCTACGGCCTCAAGATCCTGTTCGTGACGGCGGTCGGCGGTTATCTGTCGCCGCTCAAGGCGGCGCTTGGTGCCGCGGCCTTCGGCATGGCGGAATCGCTCTGGGCCGGCTATTTCCCGCTCGAATGGCGCGACGCCTGGATCTATCTCTTCCTCGTCGCCATGCTGGTGCTGATCGGCGCCGGACGCGACCAGGCCAAGATCGCCTGAGCTCCCAGACTTTTGGTTGCATGACGTGGCGTCATGCGGCGGCATTCCGCCTCTGCGCGGCTTGCCGATCTGTTTGCCGTCGCTTTGTCATGTTGACCTGCCGGACCACGCACTGCATATCGTTGGGCCAAGCGGCGCGACACCGGAGGGGGAATCGGGCGCGCTGCCGGTACCAGGGAGGACTATGCATGGCAGGGCTGCTCGCTCTATCCAGGACGATCGACCGCATCAACGAGTTCATCGGCCGCTGGGTGTCGTGGCTGATCCTGCTCGCGATCCTGGTGAGCGCCGGCAACGCCGTCATCCGCAAGGTGTTCGACATCTCCTCCAACGCCTGGCTGGAGCTGCAGTGGTACCTGTTCGGGGCCGCCTTCATGCTGGCCGCCGCCTACACGCTGAAACAGAACGACCATATCCGCATCGACATTGTCTACGGCATGTTCTCGCGCCGTGTGCAGCACTGGATCGACCTCTTCGGCCATCTCTTTTTCCTGATGCCGTTCGTGGTGCTGATGGTGATCTATTTCGTGCCTTACGTGTCGCTTTCCTTCCGCAGCGGCGAGATGTCGACCAATGCCGGCGGCCTGATCGTGTGGCCGGCCAAGGCCATCCTGCTGGTCGGCTTCTTCCTGCTCGCGCTGCAAGGGATTTCCGAAATCATCAAGAAGATCGCCATCATGCGTGGCGACATGGACGATCCCACTCCTTTTATCTCGGCCCATGAGCAGGCCGAGCTCGAGGCCAAGGCGCTGGCCGAGGAAGCCAAGGCGCACGCGGGCGAGGTGCGCTCGTGATCGAATTCATCGCGCAGAACATGGCGCCGATCATGTTCGCCTCGCTGGTCGTCTTCCTGTTGATCGGCTACCCCGTAGCCTTCTCGCTCGCCGCCAACGGGCTGATGTTCTTCTTCATCGGTGTCGTGCTGTCGCCCTATTCCGGCGGGTCGATCAACCTTGCCTGGCCGCTGCTGCATGCGCTTCCCGATAACTTCTACGGCACCAGGGTGATGTCCAACGACACGCTCTTGGCGATACCGTTCTTCACCTTCATGGGTATCGTGCTGGAGCGCTCCGGCATGGCCGAGGACCTGCTCGACACGATCGGGCAGCTGTTCGGGCCGATCCGCGGCGGGCTTGCCTATGCGGTGATCTTCGTCGGTGCGCTGCTTGCCGCGACGACCGGCGTGGTGGCCGCTTCGGTCATCGCCATGGGCCTGATCTCGCTGCCGATCATGTTGCGCTACGGCTACGACCGGCGCGTCGCCTCGGGCGTCATCGCCGCCTCCGGCACGCTGGCGCAGATCATCCCGCCGTCGCTGGTGCTGATAGTGCTGGCCGACCAGCTGGGACGCTCGGTCGGCGACATGTATGCCGGCGCGTTGATCCCCGGTCTCGTGCTCACCGGCATCTACATGCTCTACATCCTGATCATGTCGATCGTCCGGCCGAACTCGATGCCGGCGCTGCCGCTCGAGGCGCGTACGCTTGGCCATGGCGTGATATCCCTGCTGGTGGCAATCGTGGTGACGGGCGCGATTTCATACGCGGCCTATCGCTACCTTGCGCCGACCCACGGCGACAATGCCGACATCCTCGGCTTCGCCGTCGGCGTCATCATCATTTATGTCGTCGCCATCCTCGATCAGCGGCTCCGTATCAACATGATGTCGAAGCTGGCGCAGCAGGTGGTGATCGTGCTGATCCCGCCGTTGGCGCTGATCTTCCTGGTTCTGGGCACCATCTTCCTCGGCATCGCCACGCCGACGGAAGGCGGCGCCATGGGCGCCGTCGGCGCGCTCATCATGGCGGCAATGAAGGGCCGCCTGACGACGGACGTCATCAACCAGGCGCTGGCCTCGACGACCCGGCTTTCCGCCTTCGTGCTGTTCATCCTGATCGGCGCGCGCGTCTTTTCGCTGACCTTCTATGGCGTCAACGGCCATATCTGGGTCGAGCACCTGCTGACATCGCTGCCCGGCGGCGAGACCGGCTTCCTGATCGGCGTCAACATCCTGGTCTTCGTGCTCGCCTTCTTCCTCGATTTCTTCGAGCTCGCCTTCATCATCGTGCCGCTGCTGGCGCCGGCGGCGGACAAGCTCGGCATCGACCTGATCTGGTTCGGCGTGCTGCTCGGCGTCAACATGCAAACCAGCTTCATGCACCCGCCCTTCGGCTTCGCGCTGTTCTACCTGCGCTCGGTCGCGGCCCGCGTGCCTTACCTCGACAGGATCACCGGCAAGCAGATCGCGCCGATCACCACCGGGCAGATCTATTGGGGCGCCGTGCCGTTCGTCCTGATCCAGGTGATCATGATCGGGCTCACCATCGCGTTCCCGCAGATGGTCATGCGCTACAAGGGCGCCGCGGTGGAGCCCAGCACCATCGACCTCAGGCTGCCCGACATGCCTTCGCTGTCGCCGCTCGGCACGCCGCCGGCGAACAACAATGGAGCTGCGCCGTCCAATGGCGGCGCTCCGGCGGCACCCGGCACGCCCGACCTGTCGCAGCCGCCGAGCTTCGGCGATACGCCGGCCAAGCCGGCAGCGCCGGCGCCCGATCTCTCGCAGCCGCCCAAATTCAATTGAGGATACCCATGAGAGCCGTGCGGCTGGAAGCGGTAGGTAAGATCGGGTTGCGCGAGGCCGCAAAACCCGTTCCCGGGCCTGAGGACGTTCTGGTGCGCATCGAGGCCTGCGGCGTCTGCGGCACCGACCGCCACCTCTTCCATGGCGAATTTCCCTGCACGCCGCCGGTGACGCTCGGCCATGAGTTCTCCGGCATCGTCGAAGCGGTCGGCGCGGCGGTGACGGGCATTGCCGTCGGCGACCGCGTCACCGGCGATCCGAACATTGCCTGCGGGCGCTGCGCCCATTACCATACCGGCCGCGTTAATCTCTGCAGCAATCTGCGCGCCATCGGCATCCACCGCGACGGCGGCTTCGCCGATTACGTGCTGATGCCGCAAAGCCAAGCCTTCCGACTGCCCGCAAACCTCAAGCCGCCGCATGGCGCTTTCTGCGAGCCGCTCGCCTGCTGCCTGCACGGCGTCGACCTGGCCGCGATCCGGCCGGGCGCATCGGTCGTGGTGCTGGGCGGCGGCGTCATCGGCCTGCTCGTCGTGCAGCTGGCCAAGCTCGCGGGCGCGGCGACCATCATTCTGTCGACCCGGCAGGCTTCGCGTCGTGCGCTCGCCGAGGAACTCGGCGCGACCGCGACGATTGACCCAAGCGCCGGCGACCCGATCGCGGCCGTCGCCGGGCCGAATGGCCTGGCGCCCGGCGGCGTCGACGTGGTGCTGGAATGCGCCGGCGTCCGCGACACGGTGGAGCAGTCGATGCGCATGGCAAAGGCGGGCGGCACGGTGGTGATCGTCGGCGTCGTGCCGCAAGGCATGAAGGTGGAGATCGAGCCGTTCGATCTTCTGTTTCGCGAATTGAAGGTGCTCGGCTCCTTCCTCAACCCGTTTACGCATGGACGGGCGGCGCAACTGATCGCCTCCGGCGCGATCGAGATCGACCGGCTGATCTCGAAGCAGGTCAGCCTCGAAGAAGCACCGGACGTGATCGCCAATCCGCCGGCGCCGGGCGAGGTCAAGGTGCTGGTGGTGCCGGGCCAAGGCTGACCCACTTCCTGGGAAAGCGTTCCAGTTCACTGATGTACAGGCGCTGGCGCTGCCCGTCATCTGGCTAGGCGCGGTTTTCCCTTCTCCCCTTGTGGGAGAAGGTGTTGCCGAAGGCGACGGATGAGGGGTGCTCCAGCTTGGCAAGGACGGCGATCCTTCCAACACCCCTCATCCGTCTCGGCGCTTCGCGCCGATCCACCTTCTCCCACAAGGGGAGAAGGAGGGCGGCGGTCTACAGCTTGCCGTTGCGCTGCTGCACCATCATGAAGGTGTCGTAATTGTATTCGGCGACCTGGGCCCAGAGATAGTGCTCCTTGCGGAAGGCCTTGATCGATTCCCAGATCTTCTTGAACGGCGCGTTGTTGGATTCCATCTCGGCATAGACCTCGTTGGCCTTCTCGAAGCAGGCGGCCATGATCTCCTGGCTGAACGGCGCCAGCTTGGCACCGTTCGACACAAGCCGCTTCACCGCCGCCGGATTGAGATAGTCGTACTTCTGCAGCATGTTGGCGTCCGCCGCTTGCGCGGCGGTATGCACGAGCGACTTGTAGGCCGGCGAAAGCTCTTCGTATTTGGCCTTGTTGAACATCAGATGCACGGTCGGGCCGCCTTCCCACCAGCCGGGATAGTAGTAGTAGGGCGCAACCTTATAGAAGCCGAGCTTCTCGTCGTCATAGGGGCCGACCCATTCGGCGGCGTCGATGGTGCCCTTCTCCAGCGCCGGATAGATGTCGCCGCCGGCGATCTGCTGCGGCACGACGCCGAGCTTCTGCACAACTTTGCCGGCAAAGCCGCCGATGCGCATCTTGAGGCCCGAGAGATCGGCCACCGTGTTGATCTGCTTGCGGAACCAGCCGCCCATCTGAACGCCGGTATTACCGCCCGGCAGGCCGAACAGCCCTTGCGTGGCGAGGAACTCGTTGAACAGGTCGATGCCGCCGCCATGATAGTGCCAGGCATTCATACCGCGCGCGTTGAGCGAGAAGGGCACTGCGGCACCGAGCGCCCAGGTCGGGTCCTTGCCCCAGTAATAGTATGCGACCGTATGGCAGGCCTCGACCGTGCCGGCCGTGGTGGCGTCCGCAGCCTGCAGGCCGGGCACGAGCTCACCGGAGGCGAAGACCTGGACCTGGAAATTGCCGTCGGTCGCCTCCGACAGCATTTTTGAGAAGACTTCGGCGCCGCCATAGATCGTGTCGAGCGATTTCGGGAAAGACGATGCAAGCCGCCAGGTCACCTTGGGATTGGACTGGGCAATGGCGGGCGTGGCAAGCGCCGCCGCGGCTGCCGCGGCGCCCACGCCGGACGCACCGGCCTTGCGAATGAAAGAACGACGATCCATTAAGTTTCCTCCCTTGCGGATCAGCTGACCGACGTCAGGGCATCCTCGTGCCCGGATCGGTTGGGGAAGAAACATACACAGGCAAAGAGTCGAGTCCAGTGTTGCGGGCGAGGGTTGCAGCCATTCCGGCGCCGCGTGCAACTATAGTCTAACGAGCCTGCCGCTGGCCCATGCAAGGCAGCGAAACTTGCCATGGCAAACTGCCCTCAGATCGCCTATTTTGTAGGCAGATTAACTCCTTAGCTCTCGAAGGAACCCAAACCCAAAATGCAGCAACCGCTCGTCGCAGTGTCGTCCGACGTCCGCCAGTTCGACAATTACACCTGGCACGCGGCACCCCAGCAGTATCTGGAAGCGGCGGTCGCCGGCGCCGGCGTGTTCCCGCTGCTGGTGCCGTCCTTCGGCGACCGGCTCGATTTCGACGAGTTGCTGTCGTCGGTCGACGGCGTCATGGTGACGGGCTCGAAGTCCAACGTGCATCCCTCGCTCTATGGCGGCGATCCCAGCGAGGCCAACGGCCCCTACGATCCGGCGCGTGACGCAACCACGCTGCCGCTGATCCGCAAGGCGATCGAGCGCGGCGTGCCGTTGCTTGCCATCTGCCGCGGCATCCAGGAGCTGAACGTCGCGCTCGGCGGCACGCTGGGCACCGAGATCCAGGAGCGCGATGGCTCGCTCGACCACCGCGCGCCGGTGAGCGACAATCAGGACGAGCGCTTCGGCATCCACCAGACGATCTCGATCAAGCCCGGAAGCTGCCTTGCCGGCGTGTTCGGCGCCGGCGAGATCAAGGTGAACTCGCTGCATCGCCAGGCGATCGACCTGCTGGGCTCCAGGCTCCAGGTCGAGGCTTTGGCCAGCGACGGCACGATCGAAGCAGTCTCCGTCAAGGATGCCCGCGCCTTCGCAGTCGGCGTGCAATGGCACCCCGAATACTGGGTGAAGTCGGACAGCAATTCCGCCAAGATCTTCAAGGCCTTCGGCGATGCCGTGCGCCTGCATGCGGCCGCTAAAACAGGCGCCCGCGCCGCGGCAGAGTAGGCCTGGACAGTTCTGCGGCTATTCGCTTGTGCTCAGCGCCAGAAGCGGCGCGGCCGGCGCGTAGGATTCGTAGCCGTTGCCATCGGCAACGCCGAAGGTGACGATCGGATCGACGCCGTCCTCACTGAAAGCGACCGAACCATCCGCCTGCTCGCGCCAGAATTTCGCGTGCTCGATGCCAGGCATCAGCTTGCGGCAGTTCGGGGCGACGGAAAGCAACGACAGGCCTTCCGAGACTTCGGCGCCGCGGTGGATGGCGCAGGCCGCTTCATCGCCATTGGCGGTCAGCCGATAGGCGTTTGTCGGGATGAGTTCGGTGGCCTCGCTTTGGCCGTTGCCGCCATGCAGGAACTGAACGCCCCCGAACAACGCTGCCGATGCTGCCAAGCCAACGAACAGCTTCACCCCGCCTCTCCGCACATAACCAAGTATGCAGAATGATTCCAAAGGGTTAAGTGGGCGTTAATAAATGTGGCGACGCGTGCGGATTGGAGCATTTCCAGGACGGCTTTCCGTCCGGAATTGCACCAAAGCAAAGAGACAGGCGCGGTTTGCCGTTTCCGTGAATTCGCCGTTTTCCCTGAAACGGTGAAACGCCTCAGGCTCGCGCCTTGACGTTGAGCGTCTCGGGCACCGGCGTCAGCGGCCGGCGGTCGGTAAACCACGCCACGAGGTTGTCGGCGCACAGATCGGCCATGGCGCGGCGGGTGTGGACCGACCCCGAGCCGACATGCGGCAGAAGCGAGGCGTTGGGAGCATCGAGCAGGGCCTGCGGCACGTTCGGCTCGTCGGCAAAGACGTCGAGCCCGACGGCTGCGATGGTGCCGCTCTTGAGGGCGGCAGCAAGGGCTGCCTCGTCCACCGTCGAGCCGCGGCCGATATTGACAAAGACGCCGTTCGAACCCAGCGCCGACAGGACCTCGGCATTGACCGCCTTCTCGGTGGAGGCGCCGCCCGGGGCAATGCAGATCAACGTGTCGACGGCTTCGGCAAGCCCCTTCAAAGTGGCGTGATATTCGTAAGCCAGGCCTTCGACCTTGCGGCGGTTGTGATAGGCGATCGGCAGGCCGAAGGCTTCAAGGCGATGGGCGACGGCCCGGCCGATGCGGCCCATGCCGAAGATACCGACGCGGCGGCCACGCAATGTAAGCCGGCTCAGGCGATAATTGCCCTTCGTCACCCAATCGCCGTCGCGCAGCCATTTCTCGGCGGCGTAGAGCTCGCGCACGGTGTTGATCAGAAGGCCGATGGCGGTATCGGCGACCTCCTCGGTCAAGACATCGGGCGTGTTGGTGACCATGACGCCGCGCTTCGCCGCGTGACCGGCGTCGACGGAATCATAGCCGACGCCGAAGCTGGCGATAATCTCAAGATTGGGCAGCGCATCGATCATCGCCGCGTCGATGCCTGCATAGGAGGCGATGCCGCGCACCGTGGCGCGGATCTCGTCCGTAACCAAAGACGGATCGGCGCGTTCGATCCGCACACACTTGAACGCCTCGTCGATGCGGCCGAGGGCATGGTCGTTGAAATCGCCCGGCACAAGGATGGCGACCGGCAATTTTCCTTCGGCCTTCATGCACGCTCCACTGGCTTGCCGGTCGACTGCCGCACATGCAGTTCCGGCTTGATCAGCTCCTGCGAGGGCCGCACTGCCTGTCCGTTCAATTTGTCAAGCAGGGCGCTGGCGGCGCGGCGGCCGACCTCGCGCTGGCCGTTCCAGACCGTGGTCAGGGCCGGTGTCGCGATTGCCGCCTCCTCGAGATCGTCATAGCCGGTGACCGAGATATCGACGCCCGGCACGAGGCCGGCGCGCGCGATGCCGTTCATCAACCCGATCGCGACCAGATCGTTCCAGCAGCAGGCAGCGGTGGGCCTGTCCTTCAGCGCCAGAAACTGTCCCGAGGCTTCGAAACCCGCCTGCTTGGTGCGCGGCCCGGGAATGCGCCAGGACGGCTTCACCTCCACGCCGGCCGCCTCCATCGCGTTGAGATAGCCCTGGTAGCGGTCGCGGCCGGTCGAGGTCTGGTCGGTGCCGCCGACCATGGCGATGCGCTTGTGGCCGAGCGAGATCAGATGATTGGTGGCGAGCGCCGTGCCATAGGCATCGTCGCCGCGGAACACCGGCACATCGGCGCCGGCAACGGTGCGCGCGATCAGCACTGCCGGCAGGCCGTTTTCCTCGGCCATGATGATGTCCTCGGCCGGTGTGCCGATGGCCGGCGACATGATGACGCCGTCGGCGCCGAGCTGCAGCAGCGTGTCGATGAAGGTGCGCTGCTTTTCCAGCTGGTCGTAGTGGTTTGACAGGATGAACGTCTGGCGGCTGCGGTCGAGCTCGCTTTCGATCGAGCGCAGTATCTCGGCGAAGAACGGGTTCATGATGTCGTGCACGACGACGCCGACGATGCCGGAGCGCGAGGTGCGCAACGAGGCGGCGCGGCGGTTGTAGATATAGCCGATGGCGCGGGCGTGCTCCTTGATGCGCTCGCGCGTCGTGCCGGCGACCAGCGGGCTGTCGCGCAGCGCCAGCGACACCGTTGCCGTGGACACGCCGAGCGCATCCGCGATCGTCGAAAGCTTGATCTTCTGTGCCAGTGCCCTTCGCTCCCCAGGGTCTTTAAATTTTTTAAAACGGCCTTATGCCACCGGATTCGGCGCAAATCAAAGTTTTTTCGCCAGCGCCTCGGCCTCGGTGTCGAGCGAGGCGGAGTTGCGGACGCGAAGCCGGTGCTCGCGATGGATGATGTAGAGCCCGCTGGCAACGATGATGGCGGCGCCGAGCAGCGTCCAGCGGTCGGGGAACTGGTGGAAGATCAGCCAGCCGGAAATGATCATCCACACCATCTGCGAATAGGGATAGGGCGCGAGCTGGGTCGTGGTCGCCAGACGATAGGCTCGGACCAGCAAATAGTGGCCGCCGGCACCGAAGACGCCGAGCATCAACAGGATGACCCAGTGCCAGCCATCCTGCGGCAATGACAGCGAGAAAGGCAGCAGCGGCAGGAGGAGCACGGCGGGCGCCAGCGCCGAAAAGAGGATCAGGCTCTCCGAGGTCTCCGTCGACGACATGCGCCGCGTCATGATCACGTAAAAACTGTTCGACAGCATCGAGCCAAGCGCGAAGAGATGACCGATGCCGAACACGCCGACGCCAGGCCTGGTGATGATCAGCACGCCGACGAAGCCGGTGAGAATCGCCAGCCAGCGCCGCCAGCCGGCCCATTCGCCGAGCAGCGGGCCGGCAAGCGCGGTGATGACCATCGGGCCGAAGAAATAGATCGACGTTGTCTCGGCCAACTGCAGCGTGCGCAGCGCCAGGATATTGAACATGGTCGAGCCGAACAAAAGGACGCCGCGCAAGAGGTGCGCCGGCAGGTTGTTGGCGCGGAAGCGAACCGGCTCGCGCCAGCCGCGCAGGAAGATGCCGACCAGCAGGACATGCATGGTGAAGCGGGCCCACGCGACGATCAGCGCCGAGACGCCGGCCAGCACCAGATATTTGCTGGAGGTGTCGAGAAAGGTGAAGCAGACATAGACGCACAGCATCAAAAGCATCGCCGCGGGCGGCGTTGCGCTGTCGTCATTGTTTCTGGGAGCGCTCAAGGTCGGGCCGAAGGAAGATAGACGGTATCCTTCTGAGGCAATCGGCCGTTGCCAGCAAGCCAAAAGCGACTGGCCCAACAAGCGCTTCGGACAGGCTTAGAGCGCATTGTTTCTTGGCGATGGCCTGAGAGCACTTCGCGGTCGTCATTCTATGGCGGAGCAAGGAGCGCAGCGACGCGCGCAGACCCTAGAATCCTGTGTGTTGGTTCTGGTGTATGGTTGAAGTGGGAAGGAGACCGAATGAATC